>CAXQUZ010000123.1:0-27431 GCA_964226865.1 Myxococcota bacterium
GTTCAGACGTGTGCTCTTCCGATCTCGCGTGTGTCGCGGTCGTCGATGGCCGGGCAGCTCCAGGTGGGGGCGACCTCGCCGTAGCGGCTCACGTACTCCGGCCGCGAGCCCTCCCAGGGGTGGACGACGATGGCCCGGGCGCGCACCTGGTCGTTGTGGCCGCTCTCGAGGCCGTCGAGCCGCATCGAGTAGCCGAAGCTGCCCGTGTAGGACTCGGCGGCGCGCATCATGCCGAGGCTCGACTGGTGGGACTCGTGCACGTTCGAGAAGCTGTTCGAGACGCCGTCGTCGCTCGACGAGGACGAGGCCTCGCCGTGGGCGACGTGGAGGTTCCACGCGAGGTCGCCGGTCGACATGTCGTAGATCCACTGGCGCTTGTTCTGGGAGTGGAGCGAGAAGTCGGTCACGGCGTAGCCGAGGCGGCCCACCTCGCCGGCGTCCCAGGCGACGTCCCAGGCGTGGAGGGCGTCGGCCGCCACGGTGCGCTGCATGCCGTCGGCGACCATCTGGTCTTCGCCGAGAAAGCCGAAGCGCAGGGTGTAGGCGCCGTCTTGCTCGTCGCCGGCGGCGCTGACCCAGGTGTCGGCCACGACGTACCAGGTGCCGGCCTCGAGCAGGTCGCCGGCCATCCAGTGGCCCCGGTCGCGGCAGTCGTCGGCGTCCAGGGAGCCGAGGATGTGGACGTCGATGTCGGCGCCGGCGTCCATCTCGTCTTCGAGGAGCTCGACGGTGAGCACCCCGCGGCTGGGCAGCTCGACCTGGTAGACGACCTCGGGGCCGCTCTCGTTGGTCGTGCTGGCGCAGGCGTAGCTGTCGAAGACGTCGGAGCTGGCGCCGGTGGTGGTGTTGCGGTCTTCGGTGGGGAAGCTCGTGATGCAGGTCAGGCCCGCCGGGCAGGGCGTCTCTTCGCCGTCGTCTCCGCCCGCGTCCCCGCTGTCGCCGCCGTCGCCGCCGTCCCCGCCGTCGACGCCCGCGCCTCCGTCGCCTTCGTCCCCTCCGTCGCTGCCGCCGTCGCCGTCGGTGTCGTCGTCGACCGGGGCGGCCGTGTCGGCCTCGAGGGAGGCGTCGAGATCGGCCCCCAGCTCGACGGTGGGGGGCGCGACCTTCGGGTCGGCACGGAAGCAGCCGCCCGCAAGCAGCAGGGCGGCGACAGACAGGCGGGCGGGAGCGACGCGCATGGGGTGCCTCGGGGGATTCTCGACGACCTCCACCCGTAGCGCAGCCCCACGGCCACCGTCAAGCAACGGTCATGCCCCCATCGTGGCAGGGCGGGGCCCCCGGGCAGGCCCCCCCAGCGCTGGCACCGACCCGCGCTGGCTCAGAAGCGGACGCTGATGCCCGAGCGCAGGCCGCCGCCCCGGGCCTTGATCTTGGCCTTGTCGTCCGACTCGCCGTTGACCGTCGTGCGGCCCGTGCCCGCCCGGCCCTCGAGGGCGAGGTCGAGGGTGACGTGCTTGGCGGCCTTCCAGCGCACACCCACGTCGGCGCCGACCATGTTGAAGCGCACCCGGGTCTCGGTCTCTTCGCCCACGGCGGCCGTGCTCGTGTCCATGAGCACGAAGGGCTGGGCGAAGGCCTGGAGCCCGTTGCCGAGGCCGTAGTTGTAGGCGCCCGTCAGGCCGATGGTCGAGTGGCGGCTGGGCGGCACCTCGGCATCGCCGGCCGTGCCCCGCTGCTGGGAGACCCCGAAGATGAGCCCGGCTTCGATGTTCTTGACGATGGTGTAGGTCGCCTCGAAGCGGGGCTGGGTGTCGAAGATGCCGACGGTGGTGGTGCGGGTGTCGGCGTTGTCGACGTCCTGGCCGTCGTAGTTGAGCTGGGCCTTGTCGACGGCCATGAGGTCGGTGCTGAGCTTGAGGCGCAGGCCGATGGCGTCGTCGCCCTTCTTCTTCTTCTTCTTGGCGTGGGCGGGGTTGGCGACGAGGCCCAGGGCCAACAGGACGGGAAAGAGGGTCATGGGGACTCCCGTGGGCCACCGGGCCCGATCGCAGGGGAGGCGACCGTAGCTGGTTGCCCCGCCGCAGCAAGGGCGCTCAGGCCGAGGCAGAGACCAGGATGCCCGTGCCATACTCAGTGGCGAGGGCCGTCTCGGCCACATGCATCTGTTTGTCGATGATGTCGAAGAAGCCGTCCTTGGTGCCCTTGCCCTCGAGGAAGGTGGCCACGCCCCGGGCGTTGCTCGACAGGGCGGCCCGGAACTTGCGCTGGGCGGCCTCGTCGAAGTCGATGAACTTGCCGGCGCTGTCGAAGTCGACCTTCAGCCCGAGCTGGGTGCGGCCCGAGGCGCCGGTCAGGGCGCGCATGCTGCGGCTGATGTTGTTGCGGGCGGTGTCGGCGCCCGCGACGTTGCTGGCGCTCGCGAGGCGCCCCATGAGCTCGTTGAGCTCGGTCACGACCTTGGCCATGGCGTCGGTGAGCTCCTTGGCCTTGGTCGCCGAGATGCCCCGCCGCTGGACGGCCTCGTAGGTGCCGGTCGCCACCGACATGGTCTCGAGCAGCCCCGTGGCGTCGCTGTCGACCACCAGATCCTCCGCGCTCGACTTGCCCACGATGCTGAGCCGGCCGGTGTTGTCGTGGTAGCTGGCCTTGACCCCGGCCTCGGAGGCGTTGATGCGCGCGAGCAGGTCGTCGAGGGAGTCGGTGGCCGTGTCGACCTCGATGTCGACGCCGTTGATGGTGAGGGTGCCCGAGCTCACCGACGAGAAGGCGTCGACCTCGGCGATGGTGCGGGTGCGGTCGGCGTCGAGGCCCTGGACCGTGGTCGCGCCGTCGAGCTTGAGCGCCGCCACGACCCCGGAGCTGTCGTTGGCGAAGGTGATGTCGCGGGCCCCGTCGACCGTGCTCGTGAAGCTGAGGCGGTCGGTGGCGGTGTCGAAGCTGCCCTCGACCTTGGCGGCGGACTGGTTGATGCGGGTCAGCAGGCTGTCGAGGCTGTCGGAGGCGTAGACCGCGACCTCGACGCCGTTGATCTCGACGCTGCCGTCGACGATGGGGGTGGCATCCGACAGGCCCGGGTGGTCGGCGCCCGTGCCGTTGAAGGCCTTGGTGGGGTCGAGGTCGGTGCCCACCGAGGCGCGGGTCTGGAACAGCCAGTACTCGCCGCTGCGCAGGTTGCCGGCGCCGAAGCTGATCTCGAGGCCGTCGCCGACGCTGAGCTTGGCGTCGGTGGCGTAGTCGCGGTTGAGCAGGATGGTCTTGGACTCGAGCACCCGGTCCTTGTAGACGCTGAACTTGAGCTTGCCGCGGTTGCCGTTGAGGTTCACCGAGCCGTCGAGCTGGATCTTCCAGTCGACGTCGGCCGTGCCCGTGTAGTCGCCGTGGATGCTGAGCTTCGAGCTGCCCCGGCCGGTCTTGGGCCCGCCGGTGGTCCAGCGCTGCACGGTCGGCGCCCGGTTGCTGACCGAGGTGGGGGTGGTGTTGACCTCTTCGGTCGAGCCGATGGTCGAGGCCGAGCCGTCGGCGTCGAGAGACGTGACCCGGGCGGAGGACCGGGCGAAGCCGGCGCGGTTGCGGGCCGACGAGAGCGAGGCCTCGGCCACCAACACCTTGAGCTTGGTGTACTCGCTCTTGAGGTCGGCGACGCGCTGGGCCACGTTGGCGGCGGCCGCCTTGCCCTTGGCCTGGGCCTTCTTGCCCTTGGAGGCGCTCGAGGCGCGGCCCCGGTTCGCTGCGCGCACCACCATGTTGCGCTGGCCGAAGTTGGTCACTTGCATTGGCTGCCCCGCAATGGCCTGAGGTGGGCCATCTTGGGGGTGACGGTAGCGCAGGAGACGCGCCCGTCGGGCCTTGGCTTGGCCACCTGGGGCGCCGGTGTCGGGGCGGGCCCGGGAGATGTCACCGAAAGTCTCGGTTGGGTGGGACTTGTCGGGGCGCGGGGGGGCACGGGCGCCGGGGCCGGCCCCAAGATCCGCGGAGAAGGGCGCCGGGGCCCTGGACGGGGCCCGGTGGCGCGCGGGGGCTCAGGCCCGGGCCGACAGCAGGATGCCCGAGCCGAGCTCGCTGGCGAGGGCCGAGCTGGCGGCCTTGAGCTGGTCGTCCAGCACGTCGAAGAGGCCGTCCTTCGTGCCCTTGCCCTCGAGGAAGCTCGCGACCCCCTTGGCGTTGCCCGACAGGGCCGAGCGGAAGCGGCGCTGGGCGGCGTCGTCGAAGTCGACGAGGGGCCCGTCGCCGCCGTAGTCGAAGCGCAGTCCGACCTGGGTGCGGCCGCTCTGGCCCGTGAGGCGCTGGAGCCCGCGCTGGAGGCTGTTGCGGGCCGAGCCGATGCCCGAGACCTGGGCGGCGCCGCTGAGCTTGGCGAAGATGTCGTTGAGCTCGGTCACGACCGAGACCATGGCCTCGGTGATGGCGGCGGCCTTGTGGGCCGAGATGCCCTTGCGCTGGACCCCCTTGTAGGTGCCTGCCGCGACGTTCATGCGGTCGAGCAGCCCCGTGCCGTCGCCGTCCACGGTGAGGTCGGCGCTGCCCGTGCTCACGAGCTTGAGGGTGCCCGAGCGGTCGCTGTAGGTGGCCTTGACCCCCGCCTCCGAGCTGTTGATGCGGGTGAGCACGTCGTCGAGGCTGTCGACCGAGGTGTCGATGCTGATGTCGACGCCGTTGATCGAGAAGGTGCCCGAGCTGACGCCCGCGAGGCCGCCCACCTCGTCGATGGTGCGGCTGCGGTCGGCGGCCACCCCGGCGACGGTCGTGGCGTCGTCGAGGCGCAGCGCCGCCACGAGGCCCGAGGTGTCGCCCGCGATGCTGATGGCGGTCGTGCCCGCCTCGGTGCTCGTCAGCTGGACCGTGTCGGTGGCGGCGTCGAAGCTGGCCGTGACCTTGGCATCGGAGGCGTTGATGCGGTCGAGCACGTCGTTGAGGGAGTCGCTGGCCGCGACGCTGATCTCGACGCCGTTGAGCTGGAAGCTGCCGTCGGTGACGGGGGTGTCGGCCGCGAGGCCCGGGTCGTCGCCGCCGGTGCCGTTGAAGGCCTTGGTGGGGTCGAGGTCGGTGCCCACCGAGGCCGAGGTCTGGAAGCTGAAGTACTCGTCGGTGCGCAGGGTGCCGGGCCCGAAGGCGATCTCGAGGCCCTCGCCGATGCTCAGGCTCGCGCCCGTGTCGTAGTCGGCGTTGGTGATGATGGCGCTGGACTGGAAGACGTCGTCTTTGTAGACGCTGTACTTGAGCTTGCCCCGGTTGCCGTCGAGGTTGACCGAGCCGTTGATCTGGATCTTCCAGGAGCTGTCGGTGCTGCCCGTGTAGGTGCCGCCCACGGTCATCTTGGACGAGCCCAGGCCGGCGGCCTCGCCGGTGGGGGTCCAGCGCAGCACGGTCGGCGCGCGGTCGGAGACGGAGGTGGGGGTCGGGTTGATCTCGCGGCTGGACGAGAGGCGGGCGTTGGAGCCGTCGGGGTCGAGGCCGGTGATGGGGCTCGCCGACAGGGCCATGCCCGCGCGGCTGCGCACCGAGGCGAGACCGGCCTCGTCGACCAGCTCGCGCAGCCGGCCGTACTCCTGGCGCAGGTCGCTGATGCGCTGGACGAAGTCGGCGGCGGCGGACTGGGCCTTGGGGCTGGCGCTGCGGGTGCGCGGGGTCTGGGGCAGCCCGTAGGGACGGGCGGGGCCGCGGATGACCATGTTGCGCTGGCCGTAGTTCGTGATCTGCATCGCCGGGTCCCGCTGCTGGGCACCCCCGGCGGTCGCCGGACCGGGGGCCTGCCAGGTCTGCCCACGGGAACGGCTCGGAGGGCCCCGGGCCTTAGCGGGCGGCGCGATCCGGCGGGACGGGGGCGCGGCGCAGGGCCAGGGCCACGAGCAGCGCGCTCGGGAGGGCCTCGGCCGCGACCACCCAGAGGCCCCGGGGGCTCAGCATGCCCCAGCCGATGGGCGCCACGGGCAGCGGCCGCCAGGGGGCGAAGACCCGGTCGGCGCGCAGGGGCCACCAGAGGGCGACGCCGAGGCCGCCGTCGGTCAGGGCGTCGAGCAGGGGGTGGGTGGCGACGACGAGGGTCACGGCGAGGCCCCAGCGGGCGGCGGGACGGTGGGCCAGTTGTGCCCAGATGGCCGCGATAATTCCCATCCCGACGGCAAAGGCGAGAGAGTGGGTCGCGCCGCGGTGGCCGAGGGGGTGGTGGTAGGGGATGCCGAGGCGGAAGGCCAGCACGTCGGCGTCTGGCAGCATCGACAGGCCCGCCAGCGCCGCCAGGGGGCGCCAGCGGGGCCCGCCGGCCACGAGGCGGCCGCCGAGCATGCCGACGGCCACGTGGAGGATGCTGGCCACGGCTCAGCGCCGGCGGCGGGCCAGGCCCACGAGGCCGAAGAGGGCCAGCCAGCCCGCGCCGCCGCCCACCGTCGCGCAGCCGTCCTTGTCGCCGCTCTCGGTCGCGTCGGTGGCCCCGTCCGCGCCGGGGTCGGCGTCGTCGGGGGCCGTGCCCGTGTCGTCGTCGGGGGCGCCCGTGTCGTCGGGCTCCGGGGTGTCGACGGGCGCGCAGGCCGCGACCGCCGCGGGGGCACCGATGCAGAAGTGGACCTTCGTGCTCTCGGGGGCCCGCTCGGGGTAGCTGCCGACCACGTAGTAGAGACCGGCGTCCAGCTCGCCCAGGTCGATGGGCGCCGTGCCCTCGGGCCAGAACTCGCGCACGGCGTCGCCGGCGGGCGCCCGGGGGTTGGTGGCCGTGGCCGGGTGGATCGAGAAGGCGGGGCCCACCGGGTCGGCCTCGGCGGCGAAGGCCACGGGCCCGCCCTCGTGCAGGAAGGACCAGTAGGTCGTGGCGACCGGGTAGAAGCGGTTGTCGTCCTCGAGCAGGCCCTCGGCGTTGACCTCCATCGGCACCTGGCCGAGCGCGTCGCCGAAGTCCCAGCCCTCCATGGCCCCGGCCCGGGGCCCCGTGCCCAGGTTCCAGCGGGCGAAGCGGGGCCAGGCCTCGGCCAGGGGCAGCCCGCCGTCTTCGAGGGTGTCGACGATGGCCTGGAGCGCCTCGTCTTCGGTGTGGGACTCGGTGGCCTCGAGCAGGGCGGGCCCGGCCTCGAGGCCGAGCTCGACCGTGACGTACTCGATGAACAGCCCCGTGCCGTAGGCCCAGGCCGTCACCGTGCCCGCCGGGGGGCTGTCGATGGGGCGGGTGGGCTCCTCGAGGTAGGCGCTGCAGAGCCAGAAGAAGTCGCGGGAGTGGTCGTCGAAGCGCTTCTCGGCCCAGACCGCCATGCCCTCGCTCAGCCACACGGGCAGCCGGGCGTCGTAGGCGGCCTGGACGGCGTGGAAGAGCTCGTGGCTCGTGAGCACGTCGGTGGCCTGGGCCAGCGAGCTGTAGCCATAGCCCTGGAAGTCGTTCTCCATGAGCATGTGGCCGACGCACTGGCCGCCGCCGCAGTCGTCGACGGCGAACTGGCCGTCGGCGCTGCCGCCGAAGTCGACGAGGTAGAAGTCGAAGGCGCCGCTGCCGCCGAGGTGGTCGAGGCCCAGCGCCGCCTCGGCGACGGGGGGCCTGAAGCCCAGGTCTTCGAAGAGCACCAGCACGGTCTCGGCCGTGGCGGCGACCAGCTCGGGGTAGTCGGGCTTGCCCGAGCCGTCGTCGTCGTCGAGCACGGTGACCGAGGGGCCCGAGACGCTGTAGTGCACCCGCACGATGCCGGCCGGGCCGTCGACGAAGTCGAGCACATCGCTGTCTTCGAAGGAGGCGAAGCCCCCGCCCTCGTCGGGACGGGCGGCGAGGGCCGGGGTAGCGAGGGTGGCGAGGAGCAGCAGGCTCACAGCAGGTACTGCCAGCGCAGGGTGATGATGCCCGAGTCGGAGCCGCTGCCCGAGCCGTCGTTGCAGTCTTCCTGGCCCGTGCCGTAGTAGGTCTCGACGCGCATCTTGATGATGTGGCCGTCGTCGAGCTGGATGAGCTGGGGGTAGCCCGTGGTCTTCACGCAGCCGTCGTAGGACCACCACGAGCCGAGGGCGACCGTGGGCGAGCCGGGCAGCCCCGAGGAGTCGTTCTTGATGGTGCAGTCGGCCGTGTAGTAGTCGTCGACCTGGTAGCTGATGCCCTCGGGCGCGACGTCGAGGGTGGTGTAGTCGGCTTCCATGAGGGTGGCGGCGCCGACGCAGGAGGGGCCCGAGCTGCCGCCGTTGAGGCGCAGGATGAAGCGGCGCAGCGACATGTGCCAGTCCATCGACTCGAGGGCGGTCTCGTCGTCGATCTCGATCTTCTCGGCGCCCGTGGGGGTGAAGCGCAGGTAGACCCAGGGGTTGTTCGGGGCGTCGCTGTAGCCGCCGGCCGTGGCGTCGATGACCGTGACGAAGTCGTCGCCGTCGGTGGTGGTCTCGATGGCGCCGTCCGAGACCTTGTCGTCGTGGAGGCTCATGTCGATGATGAGCTGGTCGACGCAGGGCACCTCGCCCGCCTCGGTGCAGACCGCCTCGGGCCCGGTCTCGCCGTCGGTGCCGTCGGTGCCGTCGGTGCCGTCGGTGCCGTCGGTGCCGTCGGTGCCGTCGCTGCCGCAGGCGTTGCCCGCGTCGGCGCTGCCGCCGGAGTCTTCGCCCTTCTCGTCACCACAGGCGGCGAGCAGCAGGCTGGAGGACAGGGCGAGGGCGAGGGAGATGCGGCGCATGGGGAACTCGGGACGGATGGGGCCGGGCCCGGAGGCCCTGCAACACGGGGACACAGCACGTTAGCGCGTCGGTGAGGAGATGCACATGATCCCCATCCTGTCCTTGCTTGTGGCCCCCTTCCTCGTCGGGGGCACGGCGGCCGCCCTGCCCTTCTCGCCCGCCCAGCCGCCCGTCGCCCTGGGCGGCGACCGCTGGCGATTCGGCACGGCAGACCTGCAGGTTCTCTCAGGGCTCGTGGTCCACGTCGGGCCCGGGGGCACGGTGCCGGCGGGCGCCCGCTCGCTCGGTGGCCGCAGCTACCTCCTCCCCACCGAGAGCCCGGCCGCGGCGGTCGCCCAGGGTCTGGCCCTCGCCGAGGCGCCCGGGCTGGCCGTGTTTCCGGACGTGGTGCTGCCCCGGGCCCCCCTCGCGATCACCGACGATCCCTCCCGCCCGGGCCAGTGGTACCTCGACGACCTCGAGATGGACGCCCTCCACGCCGTCTCGCTCGGCGACCCGGCCGTGCGGGTGGCCGTGATCGACTCGGGCATTGCCATCGACCACGATGACCTGGCCGACGGCATCCTCGCGCCCTACGACGCCCACTCGGACGACGGCGATCCCTCCCCGGATCCCGGCGAGTACTGCACGGGGGGCAGCGCCTCGGCCATCTGTGATGTGCACGGCACGGCCGTCAGCGGTGTCGTGGCGGCCCGGGCCGACAACGGCGTCGACATCGTCGGCATGTGCCCGGCCTGCACCCTCGTGCCCATCAAGATGCTGGGCGAGGGCAGCGGGGCCATGAGCGCCGACATCGCCGCCTTCGAGCATGCCATCGCCCAGGACGTGGGCGTCATCAACAACTCCTGGGGCTACATCACGGCCATCGCCGTGCCCGCGCCCCTCGCCGAGGTCATCCACCGGGCCGCCACCGAGCCCCGCGACGGCCTGGGCGCGCTGGTGGTCTTCGCTGCCGGCAACGACGACCGCGAGCTCCGCGACGACGAGCTGGCGGCCCTCGAGGACGTGCTCTGCGTGTCGGCCACCGACGCCTATGGCTACCCGACCAACTACACGAACTACGGCGGCGCCGTGGACGTGGCGGCCCCCTCGGCCACGGTCTCCATCACCCCGAGCGGCGCGCTGACGACGACCTTCGGGGGCACCAGCGCCGCGGCCCCCGTGGTGGCGGGCCTCGCCGCCTGGGCCCTCTCCCAGGATCCGAGCCTCAGCGCCGCCGAGCTGCGGGCCCTCATCGTCGAGACCGCCGTGCCCAGCCCGCTGGTCACCCACGACGAGACGGGCCACCACGACCGCTACGGCTACGGCGAGCTCGACGCCCTCGGGGTGCTGGCGCGCATCCAGGGCACGGACGGCGCCGGGGACTCGGGCACCCCGCCCGACGGGTCTGGCGACGACGGTGCCGCCGACGACGGTGCCGGTGACGGCGGCGATGGCGGTGCGGAAGACCCCGAGAAGGGCGGCTGCAGCGCGGTCGGCGGGGCCCGGCCCCTGGGCGGGCTCGCGCTCGGTCTCGGGCTGGTCATGCTGGGCCGGCGGCGGCGCCCCCACACGCCGCCCCGGCGCTCGTGAGCATCGCGAAGAGGATGGCGTCGCCGATGGGCCCCCCGGCGGCGTAGTGGCGGGCGGCGCCGACGGTCTCGGGGGCGCCGAAGGTCTCGGCCGTGCGCTGCAGCGCCCGGGCCCGGTCGGTCTGGCAGCGCTGGAGGGCCACGCCGAGGCCGAAGCCCGTGGCCGAGACGCCCTGGCCCCAGATCACCGGCCCGCTGTCGATGTCGGTCCGGGCCGGGGCCCCCCGGGGCACCTCCCGCACGGTGCCGAAGCCGGCCCAGTCGGTCGCCAGGTGGGTGTCGGCGGCCTGGGCCAGCTGGTCGGCCTCGGGCAGCCCGGCGACGCCCAGAAACCAGGCGGCGAGCAGGGTGCCGCTGCCCCGGGCGCCGTCGGTGGCCGCGCCCTGGGCGTCGACCGCCTGGACGAGCAGCCCGGTCGCCGGGTCGGTCAGCCCGGGCAGCTGGTCGCGGCGCCAGCGGTCGACGGCGGGCTCGGGCTGGCCCGTGGCCTGGGCGAGCACGGCGAGGGCGGCGATGCCCGCGGCGGCGTCCACCGGGTAGCGCTCGCCGGGGTAGGTCTCGGGCACCCCGGCAGCGGCGGACGCGAAGCGGGCCCGCAGCGCCCGGGCGACGGCGGCGGTGGGGGCGGCGAAGCGGCTGTCGGGGCCGACGAGGGCCCGGTGGCGGGCGAGGGCGAGGCCCGTGTAGCCGAGCCAGGCCGCGTGGCCGCCGTGGTCGTGGGGGGCCCCGTCGCGCCCGGCGTCTTGGGGGTGTTGCTCGGGATCGAGGGCGCTGTGGCCCCAGCGCAGCCGGTCGAAGGCCGTGCCGGAGGGGCCGAGCAGCGCCGTGAGGCAGCGCTCCATGCGGCCGAGGTGGAGCGCCCGGTGGGCGGGGTCGCGCTCGGCGAGGGCCGCGTAGCCGAGGGCCGCCATCTGGAGGGTGCCGAAGGACCACTCCTGGTCGAAGAGGGCGCTGTCGGTGCCGAAGTCGTGGGGGGCCGCAGCCTCGCCGGGCGCTGCGTCGGCGGGGGCCGGGGGCAGCCACCGGGCGACCCCCGCGCCGTGGGCCCGCAGCAGCGCGACGGTCGGGGCCGGGGGGGTGCGCACGGGCCAGGGCAGGGGGGCCGCCCAGAGGTCGCCGGCGAGCCAGTGGGCCGGGTCGCCGCCCCGGGCGCCCCGCTCGGCGGCCCCGAGAACCAGTCCCCCGGCGACGCCGAGGCGGAGGGCGAGGGCGCGCAGGGCGTGGCGGCGGACAGAGGCGGGCATGGCGGGCTCCGGGACGGGGGAGCCCAAGACGTAGGGGGCCCGTGTGGCCCGCTGGTGGCGGCGCCGTGCAGGCCCCGTGCAAGAGGCCCGGAGCTGCGGTGCAGCCCGCGCGGGGGGCGCTTCAGGGCGAGGGGGCCGGGGGCGCAGGGGGCGGCGGGGCCTGCCGGGACTGGTGCCAGGCCCAGGCCGAGCGCAGCATGTCGTCGAGGCCGTGGGCGGCCTGGAAGCCCAGGGCGGCGGCGATGCGGCGGGGATCGGCCAGCGAGCGCACCACGTCGCCGGGCCGAGCGGGGCCCTTGGTGTGGGGCACGGCGCGCCCGGCGATGCGCCCGCAGGTGTCGATGGTGGCCTGGACGCTGTGGGCCGTGCCCGTGCCCACGTTGAAGATGTGGTGGCCGGGGGTCGCCAGGGCCGACAGCGCCAGCTCGTGGGCCCGGGCCACGTCCCAGACATGGACGAAGTCGCGCTCGCAGGTGCCGTCGGGGGTGGGGTGGTCGGTGCCGAAGACCGTGAGCGGTGGCCCCTCGCCCGCCAGGGCCCGGAGCATGGCCGGCACGAGGCCCTTGGCCTGGGGGGAGAGCTCGCCCAGGCGGCCCGAGGGGTGGGCGCCCACCGGGTTGAAGTAGCGCAGCGAGACCGCGGCCCAGTCGCTCTTGTCGACGAGGTCGGAGAGCAGCTGCTCGCCGATGGCCTTGGTCTGGCCGTAGGGGCTCGAGGGCTGGAGCGGCAGCCCCTCGTGCAGCGGCAGGGTGGGCTGGTCGCCGTAGACCGCCGCCGAGCTGGAGAACACGATCCGGCGCAGCCCGACACGCTCCATCTCGTCGAGCAGCACGGTCATGCCGCCCACGTTGTTGGCGTGGTAGCGGGCGGGCTGGCGCACCGACTCGGCCACGTCCTTGAAGGCGGCGAGGTGGAGCACGGCGTCGACGCCCACGAGGGCGCGGCGCACGTCGGCGGGCACCCGGGTCGACCCGTGCACGAAGGTGCAGCGGCGCCCCGCGATGGACTGGGCGAGGGTCAGGGCGGTGCGGCATCCGGTGCTGAGATCATCGAGAACGGTGACCTCGTGACCTTTCTCGAGCAGCAGGGCCAACAGCTGGGAGCCGATGTAGCCGGCGCCGCCGGTGATGAGCAGGTGCATGGGCCCCCCTGGGGCGCGGCTGCAGGACGCCAGGTCCGCGTCCGCTGTCGCGCCCCGGAGAGGGGGGACGGACCGGGATGCGGGCACGGGCCGGGCACGGGGGGGCGCCGTGCCTCCCCGCAGGCGGCCACACTACCGCGGGCTCCGGCGACCGGCGGCCCTGCTGTCCGCAAATGTAAGGGTCTGCATCGTTTTGACAGACCCGCCAGAGGCGACAGCGTCGGTGGTGCGTCCCTGCCCACGGGCCTTGTGGGCGACCGCTGCCCGGTGCCCGGGGCCCCGAGGGGGGGGCCGGCTCAGCCGCCCAGGCCGTACCAGCGCAGCAGGGCCGCCTCGTCGGGCGCCCGGCCCCGGAAGGCCTCGAAGAGCGCGAGGGGGTGGGCACCGCCGCCCTCGGCCAGCACGGTCTCCCGCCAGCGCCGGCCCATGCGGGCCTCGGCCGCCGTGTCGCCGTCGAGCTCCTGGAAGGCCGCGAAGGCGTCGAGGGCCAGCAGCTCGGCCCACCGGTAGCTGTAGTAGCCAGCGGCATAGCCCCCCGCGAAGATGTGCTGGAAGGAGCTCATGCGCTGGTCGGTGGGCAGGGGCGGCATGACCCGGATGGCGGCCGTGAGCGCGCGCACCCGGGCGTGGATGTCGTCGTCGCTGTGGGGGTCGAAGCGGTGGTGGAGGTCGAGGTCGCCCAGGGCGAGGTCGGCCTGGGAGAGCACGCCGCTGGCGGCCTGGTGGGTGCGGGCGGCCTCGAGGCGGGCGATGATCTCGTCGGGCAGGGGGGCGCCGGTCTCGTGGTGCACCGCCATCTGGCGCAGGGTCGGCCGGTGGTAGACCCAGCTCTGGAGGAACATGCTGGGCACCTCCACCGCGTCCCACTCGACGCCGCTGACGCCGGCGCAGCGGGCATCCTCGGCGACGGTGAGCAGCTGGTGGAGGGCATGGCCCATCTCGTGGACCAGGGTCACGACCTCGCGGAAGACCATCAGCGAGGGGGCGCCCGGGGCCGGCGGGGCCTGGTTGCAGACGATGGCCGCGACGGGCTTGCGGACCGCGGCGCCCGCGGGGGCCAGGGCGGCGCTGCGGTCGACCAGGGGCGACATCCAGGCGCCGGAGCGCTTCGTGCCGGGCCGGGCGAAGGGGTCGATGTAGAGGTCGGCGAGGTGGGCGCCCGTGGCGGCGTCGTCGACCCGGTAGGTGCGCACGTCGGGGTGCCAGGTGGGCACGCCGGTGGTGGGCGAGAGCCGGGCACCGAAGACCCGCTCGATGAGCGAGAAGAGGGTGTCGAGGACGGTCTCGAAGGAGAAGTAGGGACGCAGCTCGTCGTCCGAGACCCCGACCTTGCGCTCGTGCAGCCGCTTGGCCCAGTACGACACGTCCCAGGGCTGCATGTCGGTGGCCTCGGGGGCGCCCGCCTCGGCGGCCAGGGCCTCGAGCTCGGCCAGCTCGGCCTTGGCAGGCAGCCGGGCGGCCGCCACCATCGCGTGCATGCGGGCCTCGATCTCGTCGACCGAGGGGGCCATCTTCCGGGCGATGGAGAGCTCGGCATAGGAGGCGAAGCCCAGCAGCCCCGCCATCTCCTGGCGCAGCTGGAGGATCTCGCGCAGCACGGGGGTGTTGTCGACCGGCGGGGCCCCCGCGACCGTCATCATGCGGGTGCGGACCTCCTGGCGCAGGGCCCGGTCCTCGCAGTGCTCGAGCAGGGGGATGGCGATGGGGTAGTCGACGCTCACCCGCCAGGGGCCGTTCTCTGGGGTGGCCTCGGGGGCGCCGTCCTGGGCGGCGAGGGCCGCGGCGAGCTGGCGCCACGAGCCGGGCATGCCGGCGATGCGGGCCGGGTCGCGGACGAGCAGGCTCCAGCCCTTCTGGGCGTCGAGCACGTTGTTCGAGAAGGTGGTCGAGAGGGCCGCGAGGCGCTGGACGATGGCCTGGAAGCGCTGGGCCTTGTCGCCGTCGAGATCGACGCCGCCGAGGCGCATCTCGCGGAGCTGGCCCTCGAGGATGCGGGTCTGGTGGGGGCTGAGCGTGTCGCCGGTGGCCGCCTGGAGCGCCAGCAGGGCCTCGTAGAGGGGGCGGCTCTGGTCCATGCGGCTGAAGAAGGCCATCAGCGGGGCCTCGATCTCCTGCCAGGCGGCCCGCAGCTCGGGGCTGTCGCAGGTCGACATGAGCATGCGCAGGGCCGAGATGCCGCGGCTGAGGCCGTCGCCGATGCGCTCGAGCGGGAGCATGAGCCCCGCCCAGGTGGCGGGACGGGCGGCCTCGAGGGCGGCCACCTCGGTCTCGGCCTGGGCGAGCAGGGCGCGGATGGCACCGGGCACGGCGGCGGCATCGATCTCGTCGAAGCGCGGGAAGCGCTCCCAGTCGGTCAGGGCGGATGCGGGGGTCACGGGCACTCCGATGCGCGGGGAAGGAGGCCAATAGCCCAGCGCTGGCCTCGGGGGCACGGCCCGGTTGACGGGGGCCCGCCCCGCTGCCACCAGTGGACCGGGCGGGGGCCCTCCGATACCCGTCCGTCTCGGGCCCGGGGGGCCCCGGGCTGCGGCGCTGGCGCCCCCGGTCCCGCCGGCCCCCGCCCCGCTGTGCCTGGTCTGCTGGAGTCTGCATGCCCGCCCTGTCCCCCCGCTCCCGCGGTCTGGTCCCCCGCCGCCCGGCGCCGTCCTGGCCCGTCGCCCTGCTGCCGCTGCTGCTGGTGGGGCTGCTCGGGGGCCTCGGCCTCGGCGGCTGCCGTGCCAAGAAACGGGCGGCCGTCATCTCGGGCTACCAAGAACTCGTCGATCCCGGGCTGCCCCTGCGCCCCCTCGACCAGCAGCGCGCCGCCCTCACGGCGGCCTGCCGGGCGGGCTACCGGGCGGCCTGCGGCGACGCCGGCTTCTTCGGGGACGAGGGCTGGGACACCGAGGCCCTCGGCGACGCGGCGGCCCTCCGCTGCACCGAGAAGGACGGGCTGCGCCGGGACGAGCTGAGCTGTGTGGTCGGCGGCGCGGCGCTGGTCGTGGGCACCAACCCCGGCCAGGGCCTGCGGCTGCTCGAGCTGGCCTGTCTCGGCGGAGAACCGCTCGGCTGCATGATGATCGAGGACTTCCGCCGCCGGGGGCGGGGCATCGCGCGCGATCCCGCCGTGGCGGCCGCGGCCCTCGAGAAGGACTGCGACGAGGGCAAGGGCGAGGCCCGGGCCTGTCGCATCGTCGCCCAGATGCACGCCGTGGGCGACGGGGTGCCCCGGGATCTCGACAAGGCCACCCGCCTCGCCCAGGCCGCCTGCACCGGCGGCGACGTGGTGGGCTGTGCCGAGGCCGGCTTCGCCCTGCGCCAGTCCGGCGACGACGCAGGCGCCCGGCCCCTGCTCGAGAGCGCCTGCCAGGGCCGGGTGCGCAGCGCCTGTGCCGTGCTCGCCGAGGGCCCCAACCCGCCCACCATCGCCGTCGCCGGGGCCGCCCGGGACTGTGCGGTGGGCGACCTCGCCGGCTGTCCCCGGGCCCTGTCGCCCCTGGCCCCCGCCGCGGCCGAGTCGGCCTGTCGCGCGGGCGATGCCGCGGCCTGCACCGCCACGGGCCGGGCCATGCTGCTCGGCGAGCTGCCCTGGGGCAGCTTCCGGGGCGGCGTCGCCGTCTTCGACCAGGCCTGCGCCATGGGCCACGTGCCCGGCTGCACCTGGGAGGCCCGGCTGCTCGACTACTGGGGCGCCGAGCCCCGCAAGCTGCGCTGGCTCTTCCCCTACGCCTGCGCCCGGGGCGACGAGGACGGCTGCATCGAGGCCGCCCGCCGGGCCCTCGGCGCCGAGGGCGAGGCCGACGCCGCCGCCAGCGCCCTCGACGAGGCCTGCGGCCAGGGCGACGCCAACGCCTGCTCTGCATATGCCGAAGGTGTCCTGCTCGGGCGCATTCCCGGCGACAAGCGCGCCGCCGTGGCCCAGCTCCAGGACTCCTGCGCCGCCGGCGGCCGCTTCGGCTGCGGCACCCTCGGCAAGGCCGTGCTCCAGCGCAGCCCCGAGCTCGGCAGCCAGTTCCTGCTCGTCGGCTGCGGCAACCTCGAGCGCGGCACCTGTGAGGCCCTGGTCGCCCACCACAACCCGGCCTCCTCCCCCTCGAGCCTCTCCGACACGGGCTGGAACGCCCTGCTCGCCCAGGCCTGCGAGATGGACACCCCCGGCGCCTGCCTCGCCTGGAACCAGGCCCGCGGCGAGGGCCGCACCGTGCCCGTCGACCTCGAGGCCGCCCTGCGGGGGCTGCGCACCGCCTGCCGGGAGGGGGCCGCCGAGGCCTGCGCCCAGGCCGACGACATCAGCGCCCGGCTGAACCGCAAGCGCGCCACCTTCGGCAAGAAGCAGGTCCCCCAGCTCGGCGTCGTCTCCCAGATGCCCGCCGTGCCGCCCGACGCCGCGCCGGCCCTCCAGCGGGCCCTGCTCCTCGGCGGCGCCTGCGTGCGCAAGGCCTTCTCCCGCGACGAGCTCGACCAGGGCCGGGTGCTCGTGGTCGTGCGGGCCGACGGCCGGGCCGAGGTGGTCCAGCGGCGCTTCCCCGAGGGGGCGGCCAAGGCCTGCATCGAGGCCGCCTTCACGAACCTGCCCGTGGTCACCGAGACCGAGCTGGTGCTCTACGCCGGCTGGGGGGCCCCGCCCTCGCTCGCGCCGCCGGTCGACGAGGACGGCATCGCCTACGCCCTGCGCTTCGGCCCCGAGACCCCCGAGGTGCTCGACCGCAGCCCCGTCAACATGGGCGATGTGGACGATCGCCGCCTCGGTGCGGCCGTGCTGGCCGCCATTCCCTTCGGTGAGCTGACCGCCGGCTGCCCCCTGCTCGGCGAGGAAGAGACCCCCCGCTGGCCCGAGGGCGAGCTGGTGCTCGACCTCGTCTGGCACCCCGACGGCACCCTCGGCGCGGTCAGCGTGGCCGACGACGGGCCCGGCGTGCCGGCCCTGACCCGCTGCATCGTCGACGGGGTGGCCGGGGGCGACTGGTGGCTCGGACGCCCGGGCGCCACCGCCGACATCACCGTGCGGGTGCCCCTCGACTTCCGCCAGCTGCTCGGTGGTCCCGTCCAGGTCGGCGGCATCACCATCATGCCGGGCCAGTAGGGGCCCCGCGCCCGGGCGGTCCCGGCCCGGTGGGACGGGCCGCTGGCGCGCGATTGTCGGCGACGGCATTGTGTCCCGGGCCCTGGCGGGGCATCGTTGTCGCTCCCGGGCCACTGCACCGCCCGCTGGAGGAGTCCCGATGGCCGATCGCACCTGGCGCCTGCCCCGTGGTGGCGTGTCCCTCACCGAGCTCGTCGACGCCGCGAAGTCCGTGGCTGCGAGCTACGAGGGCGTGTCCGTCGAGGTCGAGGACGAAGGGGAGGGCATCTTCACCTGCTTCTTCCGCGTGCCCGTCCCGGCCGACCCGGACGACGAAGACCTGGGCGAGTTCGCCGAGGACGACGAGGGCACGGTCGAGATCAGCGTCTACGAGCTCGAGAAGGGGGCCGTGCTGATGTGCCTGGAGGACGACGCCTCCGACAACGACTGGCTCGAAGAAGAGGCCGACCGGCTGGCGGACGACCTCGCGGGACTGCTCGACGCGGCGCCCCTGGATCTCTGAGGCGGGGACGGTGCGGCCATGGCTCGGTCTCGCGAGCACAGCGACGAGCACGGAGCGGGGCGGTCCACCATCGCCACCGGCGTGTGGTCCGAGGGCGCGACGGTGGCCACGCTGGACGGGGGCAGCGCCGGCGCGACCCGGGTGCCCGACGCCGACGAGTCCGTGGCCCGGCCGCCCGGGGCCCCGCCCGAGCGCACGGCCCGCTACGAAGACCTGGGCGTGCTCGGCACGGGCGCCATGGGCGAGGTGCGCAAGGTCCGCGACCGCGAGCTGAACACCGTCCTGGCCATGAAGATCATGCGCCCCGAGCTGGCGGCCAACCAGGCCCTGCGCCGGCGCTTCCTCCAAGAGACCCACATCACGGCCCAGCTCCGCCACCCCTCGGTGGTGGCCGTCCAGAACCGCGGCGAGCTGCCCGACGGCCGGCTGTGGTTCACGATGACCATGGTCGAGGGCCACTCCCTGCGCGAGATCCTGCGCCGCATGGGCACGGTGGCCGGGCCCCGGGGCCTCGCCCGCACCCCCTGCGGCTGGTCGCTCCAGCGGCTGCTCCAGGCCTTTGCCCGGATCTGCGCCACCATCGGCTTCGCCCACGCCCGGGGCATCATCCACCGCGACATCAAGCCGCCCAACATGATGCTGGGCGACTACGGCGAGGTGATGGTGATGGACTGGGGGGTGGCCCGGAAGGTCGGCCACACCGACCACCACGGGCCCCTGGGCGGGGTGAGCGTGTCGGTCGAGGGCACGGGCACCTCCGCCGGCCAGCTCATCGGCACCCCGGTCTACATGGCGCCCGAGCAGTTCGGCGCCGACCCCGAGCGCGTCGGCCCGCCGGCGGATGTCTGGGGGCTCGGGGCCATGCTCTACGAGCTGCTCACCGGCCGCCCGCCCTACTTCTCGCGCCGGGCCGCCCAGGCCCAGGGGCCCATCCTCCCGGTCGAGTCAACTCGCGACAATTCCCTGCCAGAGGGTATTCCCGAGATCTGTGCGCGCATGCTGCAGGCCGACCCCGCCGCCCGGCCGGGCGCCGCCGAGGTCGCCGAGGCGCTCCAGGCCTGGCTCGACGGCTCGGCCCGGCGGGACGAGGCCCGGCGCATGGTCGAGGCCGCCGCTGGCCTCCGGGACGCCCGCGACGCCCAGCTCGTCCGGGCGCGCGAGGCCCGCTGTGCAGCCCACGGGGCCCGGGCCGATCTCGGGCGGGTCGAGGGCCTCCACCGGCTGCGGCCGGTCTGGGCGGCCGAGGCGGCGGCCGAGGCGGCCCAGGAGCGGCTCGACGAGCTCGACCGCAAGCTCGAAGACACCTACCGGGCCGCCAGCCGCCTCGCCCCGGACGCCCCGGCGCCCCGCGAGGCCCTGGTGGGGCTGCTCGAGGCGCGCTTCCACCGGCTGCGGGCCGCGGGCGAGGGGCCCCGGCTGCGCGAGACCAGCGACCGCCTCGCCGCCCTGGCGCCTGCCCGCCACCGCGCCCTGGTCGACGACCGGGCCTGGCTCAGCATCGACAGCCGCCCCCGGGGGGCCACGGTCCAGGCCTGGCGCTACGTCGAGCAGGACGGCCAGCTCCTGCCCCGCCTCTACGGGGTGCTCGGCACCACCCCCCTGCGCGAGCACCGGCTGCCGGCGGGCTCGTGGCGGCTCACCCTGGCGGCCCCGGGCCACCGCCCGGCCCACCTGCCCGTGCTGCTCGAGCCGGGCCGCCACCACGAGCTGCGCCGTCCCCGCGACGGCATGCCCGTGCCCGTGCCCCTGCTGCGCGGCGGCACGACCCCGCCCACGGTCGCCTACGTGCCCCCGGGCTTCTTCATCGCCGGCGCGGATCCCCTCGCGGTCGACAGCCTGCCCCGGGTGCGGCTCTGGACCGACGGCTTCCTCATCCGCCGCACCCTCGTCGCCCAGCGCGAGATCCAGGCCTGGCTGCAGCACCTCGTCGACCGCGGCGACACCGCCGCCTTCGCGCGCCACGTGCCCCGGGAAGACCTCGAGCGCCCCCGGTGGGCGGTCGTCGACGGGCGGGTGGTGCGGCGGCCGATGCCCCGCGGCGGCAACAGCCCGGACCACCCCACAGCGGGCCTCACCCTCGCCGGGGCCACCGCCTTCGCCGCCTGGGCCGGGCGGCGCGACGGGCTGCACTGGGGGGTGCCCCACGACCTGCTCTGGGAGCGGGCCGTGCGGGGGGCCGACGGCCGCACCTTCCCCTGGGGCGACCGCTTCGAGCCGGTCTTCTCGAACAACGGCATCACCTCCCGGGGCCGGGCCCAGGTGGCGGTCGACATCCCCCTGCGCGACGTCGGCCCCCACGGGCTCGTCGGCGCCGCCGGCATCGAGCGCGAGCTGTGCTCCAGCGGCTACCGGCGCACCCCGCCTCGCGACACGGCCGTGCTCGGGCTCGGGCCCCTTCCCGACGAAGATCTCGACTGGGTCATGGTCCGCGGCGGCTCCCACCAGAGCCAGCCCCACTACCTGCGGCTCGCCGGCCGCTTCGCCGGCGCCCGCAACCTCATCGTGCCCTGGGCCGGCCTGCGGCTGGCGGCGCCCGTGCCCTGGGCGGCCACCCCGTCCCGGCGCGGGCTGCTCGACCCGCCCCGCTGAGGGCTGGCGGCCTCAGACCCGGCGGCTCTGGCCCGTGCGGTCCCGGGCGAGCTGCTCGCGCTCCCGGTCCCGGGCCAGCCGCAGCAGGGTCGTCAGCGTGCGCCCGTCCATGTCGATGAAGCGCAGCCCCCAGAGCTCGCGGTCGTCGTCCCGGCGCACCACCGTGGCGTCCGAGCAGATGAGCTCGTCGGTGTCGAGCTGGATGGTGAGGGCCAGGCGCTCGCCGAGCTTGAGGGCACTGGCGCAGCGCACGGCCACCCCGCTCGGGCTGAGATCGAGGGTCAGGCCGAGCACGAGGCGCCGCATCCGGGCGGTCGTCTCCTCCTCGCTGCGCTCCATGCGCACGGGCACCCGCACCACCATGCGCCGGTCCTGGCGCTTGTCGAAGCGGCGCACGGCCTTGGGGATGCGCAGCACCATGACGTGGTAGGCGCCCCGCTCGCCCCGGCTGGGATCGGGGGTGCTCACGAGGCGCGACTCCACGGGGCTGGCGTACTCGAAGATGCCGTCCTGGTGGAAGATCTCGACCCGGACCTCGGTGCCGGGCTCGGGGGCCTTGTGGAAGTGGCCGGGCAGCCTGAAGGCGACACCGTGCTCGGCGAGGCGGATCCGGGGGCTGTCGACGGCGAGGTAGAGGTCGTCGCCGACCCAGAAGCGCACGGTGCGCTGCAGCCCGCTGAGGTGGCGGAGGATGCGCGCGTCGGCCCCGGAGGGGTGGTAGATGCGGTCGGGGGTGCGGGCCTCGGCCCAGTAGCGGTCGACGAAGCCCGGGTCGCCGACATGGAACCGCAGGTCGCGGTTTCGGGCCCGCAGCAGCAGGGCGTGGGAGCCGGTGCGGGAGCGGGTGACCACCGAGACGGGGATGCGGATGCGGCCCGAGGTGGCGCCGGCCCGGGGCTGGAAGCGCACCTCGTGCTGGCGCAGCACGATGGTGCCGTAGCGCCAGCGGCCGGGCTCGACGTCGAGGCGGGCGCCCGAGACGTTGAGCACGGGGCTGCGGTCCGGCCCCGCCACCCGGGTCGCCGGACCGTCGCCCTCTCCCTCGCCGAGGGCGCCCGGCTCTGCGGGGGGTGTGGTCTGGGTGTCGCCACCGCTGGCGGGGGCCGACCCGGCGCGGGCGGCGGCGATGGTCGCGGCCACCTCGGCGTCGGCGGCGGCCTCTTCGGCGTCGTCTTCGGCGTCGTCGGCCACCTGGACGGCCTCGAGGCTGAGCACGGCCCGGGCGAGATCGTCGTCGAGGCGGCGGCGCAGCTGGTCGGCGACGAGGCTGGCCTCGGGGAAGCGCAGCTGGAGCTCGGTGCCCTCCGCGTGGATGCGGAGGGTGGGGCTCGGCGCGCTGCCGTGCACGATCTCGGCGACCTCGGCCAGGGGGATGCGCACGGGGCTGCGGCCCGAGACCCAGTCGAGGGTGCCTGTGGGAACATGCACCAGCTCAGTCTTCCCGAGCACGAGCAAGCCCGGTGCGCTGCGCAGCCCGGAGGCGCGGGCGGCCGGCACGGCGAGCAGGGGCACGGGGGGGCCCGTGAGGCTGAGGTGGGCCAGCAGGGCGCCCGGTCCGGTGAAGGTCACCGAGGCGCCGCCGGGCCGGCGGATCTCGAGCTTGTCGTAGTGGCCGCAGAGCTGGTGGTCGGCGAGCTCGTGGCGGGGGGCCCGGAACCGGGGACCGTCCGGTCGCGGCGGCCAGGACTGGAAGATGAGCTCGTCGGTGGTCAGCACCAGCGAGCCGGCGTGGCGCGCGCTGCCCTCCTGCCAGGTGGCCGGCGCGCTGCCGAGCACCTGGGCCTCGCTCGGGGCCCACAGGGGGGCGTGGAGATCGGGGCGGAGCTGGCTGAGCAGGGCGTGGAAGGCGACGGCGCCCATGCCCTCGAGGGCCAGGGCGTGGCCGCGGACCGTCAGCTCGGTGCCGCGGTCGGTGCTGGCGATGGCGTCGAGCTGGTCGAGCTCGGTGCCGCGGGCGAAGGGCCCGCCCTTCATGCGGATGCGCTCGTCGTCGAGCTCCACCAGCATCGTGGTCGTGCCCTTGTCGCTGACCACGTCGGTGAAGGCGGCAAAGGGCAGGCGCTGTGGGAGGGGGGCTTGGCTGGGGATGTCGCGTTGGACCATGTGGGGGCTCCGGCACCCATGCAACGGATGCAGGTGCCCTTTGCTCAAGACCTTCTGTTGGGCTGCGGAG
The DNA here is from genome assembly GCA_964226865.1 of Myxococcota bacterium. Classification (GTDB taxonomy): domain Bacteria; phylum Myxococcota_A; class UBA796; order UBA796; family UBA2385; genus CAXQUZ01. The sequence continues at coordinate 22,851 of CAXQUZ010000123.1, forward strand.
GGTCCCGTAGCGGCTATGGGTTGGGTTGGGTGGCGCGTTTGGGTCGGGTTGGCGGGCGCCCCGGTGCCCCCCGGCGGCGGGGGGGGGGGGCGCTGCCTTGACCGCATGCGGACAGTCCTGGGCGCGCGGCTTGTCGACGGCCGGGGCTATCCTGGATCGACAAGAGGGGCCCGGTCGCCTGCGCCCGCTCTGGTCGCGGCGGGGGGCCCAGGCCCGGTCGGCTGCGATCGGGGCCGCGGGGCGGGCCGCGGCTTCGTGCCTTGTCGACCTTGCCGCCCTGGAGGGACCCATGACCACCCCCGACGTCCTGAGCACCCACGACGTGGCCGACTACTGCGGCGTCTCGCCCCGCACGGTGCTCCGGTGGGTCGACGCCGGGGTGCTGCCGGGCTTCCAGACCGGCGGGGGCCGGCGCCGGGTCCAGGTGGCCGATCTGGTCCAGTTCATGCGCGGCCGGGGCATGACCCTGCCCGCAGATCTGGCCCCCCGGCGCGACCGCGTCGCGATCATCGACGACGACCTGCTCCACGTCCAGACCCTCCAGCGCTCGCTCCAGGCGCTGGGGCCCCGGCTCTCGGTGCGCACGGCCTCCGACGGCTTCGGTGCCGGCGCCCTCGTCTTCTCCTTCCGCCCCCACCTCGTCTTCCTCGACCTCGTCATGCCCGGCATGGACGGCTTCGAGGTCTGCCGCCGCATCCGGGCCGAGCCCGCCCTCGAGGCGACCGGAGTGGTCGTCATCACGGGCCACGTCTCGGCGCCCGTCGAGGCCCGGCTGCTCGAGCTCGGGGCCGACCAGGTCATCAGCAAGCCCTTCCGCCGGGCCCAGCTCCTGCCGGTGCTCGAGCGCTACGTGCCCGAGGGTCTGGCGGTGGATCGGCTCACGCGCTGATCCCATCCGGGCGTTGTCCCTTGCTCTGGGGCAATGAAATGCGCGTGAAAGACCCCCGGGTCGCGACTGCGGGCGTGCGGCGAGGCGACGCCGGGCGTTAGGGTCGGCGACCGCACTGCACGCGGTGGAGGTCCCCATGAGTCCGTCTCGCCTGTCTCTGGTCGCGCTCTCGCTGGCGCTGGGCCTCACCGGCTGCACGGGCGGCAAGGTGGGCTCGCTCTACACCGACAGCGGCAGCGCCGCCGATGCGGACGCCGATGCCGATGCCGACAGCGACACGGACGCCGATGCGGACGCCGATGCCGATGCAGACGCGGATGCCGACGCGGACGCCGATGCCGATGCGGACGCCGATGCCGATGCCGATGCCGATGCCGACGCCGACGCGGATGCGGACGGCGACCTCGACGGGGACGGCTACACGGTCGAGGCCGGCGACTGTGACGACAACGACTCCACCATCAACCCCGGGGTGGTCGAGGTCTGCTACGACGGCGTCGACAACGACTGCTCGGCGGCCACCGAAGACTGCGACTGCGACGGCGACGGCCACGCGGCGGCCGAGTGCGACGGCGACGACTGCGACGACAGCGACCCCTCCGCCTTCCCGGGGGGCACCGAGGTGGTCGACGGCGCCGACAACGACTGCGACGGCGAGACCGACGAGGGCGGCTACTGCAACCGCTACTTCCCCCTCGAGAACGGCGCCGCCGCGACCCGCATCTACGACAGCCTGCTCGAGGGCACCCAGTACACCGAGACCATCACCTTCACCGCCTGGGACGCGGCCACGGGCGCGGCGACGGTGAACCGCAACTACAACGACCTCGCCGGCACGGCCTTCGACATCGTCGAGGCCCGCAGCTGCGCCAGCGGCCAGATCAGCATGTCGGGCTGGGACATGTCGAGCGGCGGCTTCGCCCTGCTCACGACCACCTACGACACGGCCCGGGTCGACCTCGTCGACGAGACCTCCCTGACCCCCGGCGCCTCGTGGTCCTACGCGTACACGGCCACCGACTCGCTGGGCTTCAACGAGCTGAGCGCCAGCGGCACCTACACCGTCATCGGCCCCACCTCGGTCACGGTCTCGGCCGGCACCTTCTCGGCCATCGCCGTCGAGAACGACTACAGCCTCTCCGACACCGCCGGCTACATGAACCGCGACGGCGTCTCGACCGCCTGGTACGTCAGCGGGCTCGGCATGGTCAAGGTCGAAGACACCACCGACCTGGGCGACACCGTCGAGACCCGCGAGCTCGTCACCTACTCCGGCTTCTACCCCTGATCCCGATCTCTGCTCCCGGAACTCCCATGCGCAAGAGCCCCATCACTGGCAACGAGATGACCCAGGAAGTCCGCGATGGCGTGACCATCGACGTGTGCCCCGACGGCACGGGCATCTTCCTCGACAAGACCGAGCTCTTCCAGCTCACCGAGGCGGCCCGCTTCGCCGAGAGCGGCTTCCCCTGGCGCGACCTGTTCCGCCGCGAGGTCAACCCGCCCGTCGACCGCGAGCGCGTCATCACCTGCCCCGCCACGGGCGAAGAGATGCGCATCATCGAGTACAAGGGCGTCCACATCGACGTCTCCAGCAAGGGCATCTGGCTCGACGCCGGCGAGCTCGAGGCGCTGATGAACAACCTGCGCCTCGACCGCGGCTACGCCCGGGGCATGTCCCTGCGCCTGCGCGAGCTCGAGTTCTGAGCGCCGCGGTGGCGGGAGGGCCCGGCCCCGTGGCGCTCCCGTCCCGCCCGCTGCGGTGGGCCCGGTCGGGGCGCTTCCTGTCCGGGTGACCCATGCTCTGCCGCACCGCCGCCGTTGCCTCCCTCGCCCTGCTGGCCGACGGCTGGCGCCCGGTCGCCACCGACCACGTCGACCACGCCACGCTGCCCGTGCGCTGCCACTGGGCCGACGCCGCCGACGCGGGCCTCTGCGAGATCGTGCTCGAGACCGTGGCCGTCGCCTGGACGGCCCAGGTCGAGGTGTTGGGCTTTGCGGCCCCGATGCCCGATGACGACGGCATCCTCGACGTCTACCTCACCACCGAGGGCACCGAGGGCGGCGCCTATGTCTCGGGCCCCTCGGTCGACGAAGACCCCGACGACGGGCGCATGGGCTGCCACGGCTACATGGCCCTCGACCCGTCCATCTCGCGCGACGACATGCCCGCCTATGTCGCCCACGAGTTCAACCACCTGACCCAGTTCGCCACCGACTTCGCCGAGCCCACCCTGCCGGTGTGGGAGGCCACGGCCACGGCCGCCGAGGCCTGGACCCTGCCCGACACCCGCATCACGGCCAGCTACGTGCGCGACTTCCAGCGCTGGCCCTGGATGGGCATCCTGGGCGACGGCTACATCCTCTGGGACGACCACGGCATCTGGTCCTACCACGAGTATGGCGCCGGGCTCTGGATCCTCCACATGGACGCGGTGCACGGCGACGGCGCCGGTGCGGTCGGGCCGGCGCTCTGGGCGGCCCTGGCCCAGGAGGGCTGGACCAACGAGCCCGACGTGCTCGACGCCTGGGCCACCGTCGCGGGCATGCCCTGGGAGGAGGCCCTGCTGGCGTTCACGGCCTTCCGCCACCTGCCGGGCACCGACGCCGCGCCCGCCTGGACCGAGGCCGCCGGCGACGACCGCTGGGCCATCGTGCCGAGCGCCCGGGTGGGGGCCGACCAGCGCGCCGCCGGCCACACCCTCGCCCCCGAGCCGGGCGTCTACCCCACGGGCTCCTACCACTTCACCCTCGAGGCGGTCGACGCCGCCGCGCCGGCCCAGCTCCGGGTGACCGGGGGCGAGGGCATCCGCTGGGCCCTGCTGCTCACCGACGCGGCCGGCCAGGTCGAGGACGGCGACCCGGCGGGCCACGAGACGGCCCTCGAGGGCACCCTCACCGTGGCGGTGGTGAACCTCGGGCCCGCGGGCTTCGACGCCGACGACCGGCTCGTGCCCACCGTGCCCCGGATCGAGGTGGGCGACGCCATCCTCGACACTGCCTCCGACGATGGGGACGGGGGGGGCGACGGGAACGACGGGGACGACGGCATTCCCGACCGGCCCGACGACACCGGAGCGGCCGCGCCGGCCGCCGACACCCCGCCGGGCGACAAGGACGGGGGCTGTGCCGTGCTGGGCGCCCCGGCCGGCGGGGCCCTGGCGCTGTGGGCCCTCGGGCTCGGCCTGGGCCGCCGCCGGGACTGAGCGCCCGCCCGCAGGATGCCTCGCGCTTCGGCTCAAGGCCCCCCGGCGCCTGTCCGCTCTGGCGGGCAAGCCTGGAGGTCGCGATGTTTCTCGGTTCCGCGTGGATGACCTGGTTTGCCTGGGGCGTGGCGGCTGCGGCCCCCCTGCCCCCGGCTGACGCCCCCGTCGCCGCCCTGCTGCCGGCGGTCCAGCAGCTCGGCCAGGCGGCCCCCGCCCCCGCCACCGAGGCCGAGACCACGGCCCAGGTCGACGCGCTGGTGCTGCTGCTCGACCGCGAAGAGCCCGAGCTGCGGGCGGCGGCCGTCGCCGCGCTCCAGACCCTCACGGGCATCCCCGAAGACGATCCCGTCCGCTGGAAGGCCATCTTCGCGGGCTGCTGAGCGCCGCCACCGGGCCGGGGGGGCGCCGCCGCGCCGTCCCGGTGTAGCGTGAGATCGGAAGAGCACACGTCTGAACTCCAGTCACCGCCTGCTATCGCGGATGCCG
>CAXQUZ010000124.1:0-18796 GCA_964226865.1 Myxococcota bacterium
GCCGCCGCGGTAGCCACCGCCGCCGCCGCCACGGAAGCCGCCGCCGCCGCCGCCGCCACCGCGCTCACGGGCCTCGTTGACCGTGAGCTTGCGGCCGTCGAGGTCGGCGCCGTTCATCTCGGCGATGGCCGCCTGGGCCTCCTCCTCGGTCTCGAAGGTCACGAAGCCGAAGCCGCGGCTGCGGCCCGTCTCGCGGTCGGTGATCACCTTGTGATCGACGACGTTGCCGAACTTCGAGAAGGCCTCCTGCAGGCCATTGTCATCCGTGGCCCAGGCCAGTCCGCCCACGTACAGTCTCTTGCCCATGTCCAGTGTCTCCGGGGTCGATTCCCGAGCTTGTGTTCGGGGAATCCGAGCCATCCTTCGGAGCCATCAGCGTCCCCGTCAGCGCCACGGTTGCACCCGTCACGATTCATTCCACGCGCGGCAGGGTGCCACGCATGCCAAGAGTATGGCCCGCTGGCCCCCTTCGTCCAGTGACACCCTCGCGACCCGCCCGGGGCGACCCGCCGAAGGGGCCGGCGCGGCGGGGACCGACGCGGGGTGGACGGGCCCCAGAATGACCTGGATCAGGTCGTTGTGGCCGGGTGCTGTTCCCCGTGGAACGCAGCGGGGCGGCGCGGGGCCGTGCCGGCTCCTGCCGCAGGGATCCCCGCCCCCGCGTGGGCCGGGGCTCGGGCGCGGGTCGGGCGGGCGGCGCTCGGTCGGCCGCGCAGGGCCGGGGACCGCGCTCAGGGCGCGAGCGCCGGCAGCCGCTCGATCCGCCACTGGCCGGTGGCGAGGTCCTGCACGGCGAGGTGGGCTGGGGCGGTCGGGGCCTCGGCGGCCCGCCAGCGGGCGATCTGGCTCGGGGGGCTCGGGGCGTGGCGCACGGTGAGGCCGGCGCCGGTCGGGTCGTGGAGCAGGAAGGCGTCGCCGGCCTCGAGCATCGGGGCGCACTCCAGCCCCTCGGCCACCCCGAGCCGGGGCCAGGCCCGCCGCTGGGGGCGGCCCTCGCTGCGCACGAAGAGCACCCCGTGGTCGATGCCCTCGGCGGCGAGGCGGTTCTTCAGGGCGTCGTCCACACACCACCAGCTGTCGGCCAGCTCGGGCAGCAGCCGGCTCGTGCCGACGAGACAGAGGGCCGCGAGGCCGGGGGCCACGAGCCGGCCGGGGATGCGGTCGAGGGCGTGGGCGATGAGCAGCGGCAGGGCGAGGTGGAGGGGGTGCCAGAAGCGGGCGCCGAGGGCGAGTCCCGGGCTCCAGTAGAGCATGTGGCCCAGGGGCACGAGCAGCAGGGGCAGCCACAGCCAGAGCCCCCGTCGGCCCAGCCGCCAGGCCCCGGCGGCGGCGAGGAGGAGGCCGCCGGGAACCCCGATGAGCAGGCTGTCGAGGCGCGTGGCCGTGTCGCGCAGGGCGGCCAGGGCCTTGGCCGGGCTGTGGCCCCAGCTGCCGCCGACCGGGGCGCAGCCGACGGTCTCGCCGAAGCCCAGCCGGTTGCAGCCCGGCGGGCGGCCCAGGTCGGCCACCCAGGCGTCGTACCAGGGGCCGACCGGGAAGGTCAGGGCGGCGCCGGTCGTGGCGTGGTTGTCGGCGAAGACGAGCGCGGCGGCGAGGCCCGGCAGCAGCACGAGGGCCGCCCGCTGGGGCCCGGTGGCGCGCCAGGCCGCCCAGATCAGCAGGGGCAGGCCCACGAGCACGGCGTCGAAGGGCCGCGCCAGCACGACATAGGCGACGGCCAGCCCCGTCCAGCCCCGGGCCCCGGGCCGGGCTGCGGCCAGGGCGCCGAGGCCGAGGGCCAGCAGCACGCTGGTGTGGGCCATGCGCGAGCTGGCCAGCAGCAGCACCCCCGGCGACAGGGCCATGAGCACGGCGGCGAGGCGGGCCCCCCGGGGGCGCAGCCGGCCCTGGGCGAGGCCCCAGGCCACCGCCGGCAGCCCCGCCGCGAGCAGGGGGTTGACGAGCACGCCCAGGCCGAAGCGCTCGCCGAGGCCCAGCAGCGCCGGCCAGCCCGGGGGGAAGACCGCGAAGGTCGCGCCGGTGGTCTGCCAGAAGGGGTAGCTCTGGAGGGCCGGGTGGGGGGCGGCGGCGGCCATGCGCTGGCCGGCGGCGAAGAGCCGGGCCTGGAGGGTGTAGGCGATCTCGTCGCTGACGTGGGGGACGCCGCCGAGGGGGCCGAGGGCGAGGCCCAGGGCCAGGGCGGCGGTGAGCAGCCCCAGACCGAGCAGCAGGGCCCACGGGGGCGCCGGAGGGCCGGGGGCCGGGGGGGCCGGGGGCGCAGCGGGGCGGTCGGTCATGCAGCTCGCCTCGCGGGGCCCGCACGGGACGGGGGCCGGGCCGGACAGTCCCCGCGCCGCGGGGGGGACCGGCACCCGGGGGTGGGCGACGGTACCACGCAGCCCGGGGCCCCGGGGCGGGGCGCCCGCTGCTCCCGAGCTGCCACCGGCGGGGCGGCCCGGGACGCGCTACCCCCGGCGCCCCCCCTGTGCGAGGAGTCCCCGTGCACGTCCTGGTCATCAACTGCGGCAGCTCCAGCATCAAGGCCGCCGTCATCGACGCCGCCACCGGCGCCCGTGCCGCCGATCTGCAGGCCGAGCGGCTGGGCACCCCCGGCGCCGCCGCCACGCTCACGGGCCCGGCCGGCACCCGTCCCCTCGCCCTCGACGGCGCCGACGCCGTGGCCGCCCTCGACCGCTGCCTCCCGGCCCTCGTCGACCACGCCGGCGTGGCCCTGTCCGGGGTGGGCCACCGGGTCGTGCACGGCGGCGAGCGCTTCACGGCCCCCACCCTCCTCACCCCCGACGTGATCACGGCCATCGAGGCCCTCTCGCCCCTGGCCCCGCTCCACAACCCGGCCAACGTGGCGGGCATGCGCGCGGCCCGGCGTCTCTTCCCCGGCCTGCCCCACGTCGCCGTCTTCGACACGGCCTTCCACGCCACCCTGCCCACCCGCGCCAAGACCTACGCCCTGCCCCGCGAGCTGGCCGAGAAGCACGGGCTGCGCCGCTACGGCTTCCACGGCACGAGCCACGCCTGGGCCGCCCGCACGGCCGCCGCCCACCTCGAGGCCGACCTGCGCGACCTGCGCATCATCACCTGCCACCTCGGCAACGGCGCCAGCGCCACGGCCGTCGAGCTCGGCCGCAGCGTCGAGACCAGCATGGGCATGACCCCCCTCGAGGGGCTGGTCATGGGCACCCGCTCCTGCGACGTGGACGCGGGCCTCGTGCTGCGGGTGATGCAGGAAGAGGGCTGGAGCGCCGCCGAGATGGACGCCGTGCTCAACCGCGAGAGCGGCCTCGCGGGCCTCTCGGGGGTGGGCAACGACATGCGCGACATCGAGGCCCGGGCCGCCGGGGGCGACGAGCCCTGCCGGCTGGCGCTCCACGTCTTCACCCACCGGCTGCGGCGCTACATCGGCGCCTACGCCGCCGTGATGGGCGGGGTCGACGCCATCGTGTTCACGGGGGGCATCGGCGAGAACAGCGCACTGGTGCGCCACCGCACCCTCCAGCGCCTCGGCTTCCTCGGGGCCCGCCTCTCCGAGGACCGCAACCGCGACGCCCGGGTGAGCGTCGCCGCCCCCGTGGCCGAGCTCCACGAGCGCCACAGCCGGGTGGCCCTGCTGGTGGTCGCCTGCGACGAGCAGCGCGAGCTGGCCCGGGCGACCGTGGCCCTCGTCTGTGAGCAAGACAAGGTCCAGGCCCCGCGCACCATCCCCATCGCCGTGAGCGCCCGCCACATCCACCTCACCCGCGAGGCCGTCGACACCCTCTTCGGCCCCGGCCACGCCCTGACGCCCATCAAGCCGCTCTCCCAGCCCGGCCAGTTCGCCTGCGCCGAGAAGCTCACGGTGGTCGGCCCCCGGCGGTCCATCGAGGGGGTGCGGGTGCTCGGGCCCGAGCGGCCCGCCTGCCAGGTCGAGATCAGCCGCACCGACGAGTTCTTCCTGGGCCTCGACGCCCCGGTGCGCGACTCGGGCGACGTGCGTCAGAGCGCCGGCTGCACCCTCGTGGGCCCCGCCGGCAGCCTCACCCTCAAGGAGGGCGTCATCTGCGCCCGCCGCCACATCCACATGACCCCGGCCGACGCCGAGGCCTTCGGGGTGGGCGACCGGGACGTGGTCGAGGTGGCGGTCGACAGCGACGGCCGCGACCTCGTCTTCGGCGACGTGCTCGTGCGGGTGAGCCCCAAGTACAAGCTCGAGATGCACCTCGACACCGACGAGGCCAACGCCGCCCAGATCGAGCGGGGCCACGCCGGTGCCCTCATCGACACGGCCGCCACCGCCCGCCTGACCCGCCGCAAGACCGCCTTCGACGGGCGCTGAGGCGGCGGGGCCCGGCGCGCGCCCCGGTGGGAGGGCGGCGCGCCGGGCGGGGCCGGATCAGAGCTTGCCCATGCAGATCACCGAGCGGGTGCCCGTCCAGCAGCAGGCGCTGGGGCGGAAGGGCGAGTCGCCGGAGCTGCCGCAGGCGAACTTCTGGCTGCAGTACTGGCAGATGGGCCAGGACCCGCTCGGGTAGCTGCCGCTGCAGCTCTGGAAGGTGCCGCTGGTGCCGGTCGAGACGATGGTCCAGCTCGTCATGTTGGGCAGCACGCTGCTGGTCGACCAGAGGTCGCCGTTGTCGATCTGGCGGCCGTTGCGATCGAAGACCCGGTCGCCGGCGGCGGCGTCGTAGTCGACGTGGTCGCGGGCATCCTCGGAGGGGGTGGAGTAGACGATGGACCAGTCGCTGCCCGAGATGCCCTCGGCGGCGGCCTCGCTGGCGCAGAAGGCGTCGGCCGTGGTGCGGTTCGAGAGCCAGCTGCCGCTGTTGCTGCCGAGGAAGGCGTCGGTGACGAACATCACGAAGTCGGTGCTGCCGGCGGCGGTGGTGACCGCGTCCGAGCCCGCCGTGCCCGCGTCGTCGCCGTCGTGGGGCGTGGCCACACAGGTCCAGGTCTCGCTCACCCCCACGTCCGTGCCGTCGGCCGTGTCGTCCGTCCACGAGGTCGTGCTGGGGCCGACCCAGCCCGGATCGGCCGAGTCCATGCCCGTGTCGGTCGAGCCGCCCACCTCGTAGCTGACCCCGTCCACGTCCCAGCTCATGCTGTAGGTGATGCTGTCGCCGTCGGCGTCGGTGCTCGGGGTGGTGATGGTGCAGCTCAGCGTGTCGCCGGCGCTCGGCAGGGCGGGGCTGATGGTGACCGTGGGGGCGGTGGGGGCCGTGTTCTGGACCGTGCGGGAGGACGAGCGGCCCGTGGTGGAGTCGGTGCCGTCGCTGGCCACGACATTGACCTGGACCACGTCGTTCTTGTCGAACCAGACGCTGCCGTCGAGGGTGGTGCTGCTGCCGGACTGGACGAGGGCGCTGTTGACGTACCAGTCGTAGCTGACCGTGAGCGGGTCGCCGTCCGGGTCGGTCACGGTGGCGCCCACCGAGGCCGTCGTGTTGGTCTGGAGGGTGGCGGGGCTGATGGTGACCCCGCTGACCACCGGGGCGTCGTTGGTGACCGTCACCGAGGCGCTGGCGCTGCCCGTGCCGCCCTTGCCGTCGGTGCTGGTGGCCGTGCAGACCACCGTGTCGCCCGAGGAGAAGGCGCCGGCGAGGGCGCTGCCGCCAGAGCTGCTGGTCTCGGGGGTGGCCACGCCGTTGACCGTCCAGCCGTAGCTGGTCGTGACGCTGTCGCCGTCGTCGTCGCTGGCCGTGGCGGAGCAGACGAGGGTGTCGGTCGAGCTCACGCCCGAGCTGGGGCTGATGCTGACCGAGACGGAGGGGTCGCGGTTCGAGACGGTGAGGATGGCGCTGGAGACGTCGGTGCCGCCGTCGGCGTCGGTGGCCGTGACGGCGCAGCGCACGGTCTCGAGCGAGGCCACCCCCGCGGCGGCGAGGTCGAGGGTGGAGGCCGTGCCGAGGGTCGCGCCCGAGTCGACGCTGGTCCAGACGAAGCTGGAGACAGGGGTGCCGCCGTCGGCATCGGTGGCCGTCGCCGTGCAGCTCAGGGTGTCGCTGTTGGTGGCCGGCGAGGGGCTGATGGTGACGCTGCCGAGCACGGGATCGGTGTTGCTGACCGTGGCGCTGGCGCTGGCGCTGGCGCTGGCGCCCCAGGGGTCGGTGACCGTCAGCGTGCAGGTGATGCTGTCGCCCGGGTTGTCGCTGGCCTGGACGGTGTAGGTGGCGGCCGTCGAGCCGTCCGACCAGAGGGTGGTCGTCGTGAGGCTGTCGCCGTCGGCGTCGGCCCCCGTGCCCGTGCAGCTCAGGGTCTCGCCCACCTTGGCCGTGCTCGGGCTCACGGTGACGCCCGTGACCGTGGGCGCCGTGTTCGTGACCGTGGCGCTGGCGCTGGCGCTGGCCGTGCCCCCGTCGCCGTCGTCGGCGGTGGCGGTGCAGGTGAGCACGTCGCCGGGGGTGTCGGCGGCGGTGACCGTGTAGGTCGGGCCGGTGCTGCCGTCCTGCCAGAGGTAGCTGATGCTCGGGCTGTCGGCCGGGTCGGCGTCGGTGGCCGTGGCGGAGCAGGTGAGCACGTCGCCCACGGCGGCCGTGCTGGCGGAGAGGGTGGGGCCGCTGAGCACCGGGGCGCTGTTGTCGATGGTGACCTGGGCCGAGGCGCTCGGGCCGTCGGCGATGCCGTCGTTGGGGGTCACGATGACGGTGTAGGTGCGGTGCTTGACCGTGGCCGAGGCCGGGTAGACCGCCGTGGTGCTGGCCGCCGAGGCCGCGCCGTTCTCGAGCCAGGCGAAGCTGTAGCTGACCGTGCCGCCGTCCGGATCCACCGAGCCCGAGGCCGTGGCCGTGAGCGCGTCGGTGGTGACGGCCGGGTCGGGGGCGAGCACGAGGTCGGGCAGGGTCGGCAGCCCGTTGACGGTGAGGCCGAAGGTCGAGACGGCGTAGAGGCCGTCGGTGTCGGTGGCCGTGACCGTGATGAGGTGGTCGCCCGTGCTCAGGTCGTCCCGGGCGAAGGCGACGCTGCCCGTGCTGTCGGCGCTGGCCGAGGACAGGCCGCCGTCGAGGTCGGAGATCCACGACAGCTCGAGCTCGGTGGGCAGGTCTTCGCTGTCGCTGACAGTGGCCGAGAAGGAGACCCGGGACCCCTCGCTCACGATGTCGCCGTCGCTGGGCGAGAGGACCGTGAGGGTCGGCGGGGTGCCGACGGTGGTGTAGATGCTGTCGGTGCAGGTGGCGCCGACCTCGTCGGTGACCGTGAGGGTGATGCGGTGGGTGGCCACGCTCAGGGCCGAGGTGGCGAAGCCCACCGTGCCGTCCGAGTCGGGCACGGACTCGCGCAGCAGCCCGTCCACGTCGCTCTCCCAGCTCACGCTGAGCTGGTCGGGCGAGACGTCGACATCGCCCACGTCGGCGGCAAAGCGCACCTCGGCGCCCTCGGCGCCCGCCGTGCCGTCGGCCGGGGCCGTGATGGCACAGCTCGGGGCCGAGTTGGCCGGGCCGACCTGGATGACCACGCTCTCGCGGCCCTCCTTGCCCGTGCTGTCGACGGCCCGCAGCCGCACGACGTGCTCGCCCTCGTCGAGCTGGCCCCAGGCCTCGACGCTGCCGTCGGCGCCGACGTCGACGCTGAGGCCCAGGTCGCCGAGGGCCTCGGTCTCCCAGGTGACGGTGAGGCCCGTCGGGCCGTCCTCGGCGTCGTCGACCGTGCCCGTGAAGGAGAGGGACTGGTCGGCGTAGTAGCGGCCGTCTTCGGTGGGGGTGGCGATGGAGACCACCGGCGCGTCGGTGGGGGTGACCTCGAGCTCGACCCGGTCGGAGGCGCTCTCGCCCGAGCCGTCGACGACCTCGAGCTGGACCACCCCCCCGCCCGGGGCGAAGGTGGTGGTGCAGGTCACGCCGCCGTCGGCGTCGGGCACGAGGCTGCCGCAGGGCTCGGCCCCGTCCACGACCCAGGTCGCCGAGAGCCGGGAGGCCGCCTCGTCGGGGTCGCCCACGGTGCCGCGCAGGGTGACGCTGTCGCCCTCGCGCACGGTGTCGCCGGAGCTGTGGCTCGTGATGTCGGCGGTGGGGGCCGCGTTGAACTTGGTGACGCCGGCATCGGAGCAGGCGGCCAGCAGGGCGAGCAGCGGCAGGGCGGTGCGCGTGGTGGGGGTCATGGTGGCCTCGCAGGGGGGAGGCCGATTGGACCACAGGCGCCCCGGCCGCTGCCAGGAATCTGCAAGGTCCCTCGGGGAAGCCCCCCGGGTCGGGGGCGCGCGGGGGCGCTCTGCGGGAGGCCGACCGCACGACCGGCCGGCCGGGGGAGGGCTGGATAGTGGGGCGCCCATGCCCACCCTCTCCCGCCGCGCCCTGCTCGAAGGGGCCGCCGCCGCCGCTGCTGCCGCCCTGCCCGGAGCGGCCGCCGCCGGGCTCGGGGGCTGTGGGGGCGCGCCGCCTGCGCCGCCGCCGGCGCCGGGCGCCGTGCTGGGGGGGGCGCGCATGGCCCGGGGCCACCGGGTCTGGGCCCCGCTCCAGCATGCGCCCGAAGGCATCCAAGATGGCGATGAGGTGGATGTTCTCATCGTTGGTGCGGGCGTCGCGGGCCTCGCGGCGGCCTGGCGGCTGCGGCGGGCGGGCTTCCCGGGCTCGGTGGCCATCGTCGAGCTGGCCGACCGCATCGGCGGCACGGCCACCTGGGGCGAGGGCGAGCGGGGGCCCTATGCCCTCGGCGCCCACTATGTCACGATGCCGAACCCCGAGAACCTGCCCATGCGGCGGCTCTTGCATGCCCTGGGCGTCATCACGGGCTTCGCCGGCGTGCCCGCCAGCGGCCCGGGCCCCCTCGCCGGCCGGCCCCGCTACGACCCGGCCCACCTCTGCCTCGCCCCCCAGGAGCGGCTCTGGGTGGGCGGCGCCTGGTCCGACGGGCTCTGGCCGGCGGTGGCCAGCGCCGAGGACGACGCCCAGAAGGCCGCCTTCGACGCCGTGGTCGCGCGCCTCGCGGCGGCGGTGGGGGCCGACGGCCGGCCGGCCTTCTCGATCCCGACGGCCCGGGCCAGCCACGACCCCCGCTTCAGGTCCCTGGCGGCCCGCTCCTTCGCCGACTGGCTCGACGCCCAGGGCCTGACCAGCCCCGTGCTGCGCTGGTGGCTGGAGTACGGCACCCGCGACGACTACGGCACCACCCTCGCCCAGACCAGCGCCTGGGCCGGGCTCCACTACCACTGCGCCCGGCGCCCCGACCCCGCCGACGACCGCGACCTGGGCACCCACGTCCTCACCTGGCCGGCGGGCAACGGCTGGCTGGTCCAGGGCCTCGCCCGCCTCGCCGAGACCCCCGTGTCGACGGGCCAGCTCGTGCGGGCCATCGACCCCGAGACGGGCCACTGCGCCATCGAGGACGCCGCCGGGGCGCTCCGGGGGCTCCGGGCCGGCCACGTGGTGCTCGCCGTGCCGGCCCCGGTGCGCGCCCGGCTCGTCGGGGCCCCCACCGACCCCGCCGTGCCCCTGCCCACGGCCGCTCCCTGGCGGGTCGCCGCGCTCCAGGTCTCGGCCCTGCCGGCCGGCCGGGGGGTGGGCCTCGCCTGGGACAGCGTCGTCTACGGCAACCCCGACCTCGGCTACATCTCGAGCGCCCACCAGTCCGCCCGCTACGGCGGCCCCACGGTCCTCACCTGGTACGAGGCGCTCACCGGCGACCCCCGCAGCGCCCGGGCCCCCCTCGTGGGCGCCCGCTACGAAGACGAGCGCGACCATGTGCTCGCCGCCCTGCTCCCGGCCCACCCCGACCTGCCCGCCGTGCTCGAGCGCCTCGACATCTGGCACTGGGGCCACGGCACCGTGCGCCCGACCGTGGGCCTCCACACGAGCGCCGCCGGGGTCGCGGCCCTCGCGCCCCTCGCCCGGCCCCAGGGGCGGGTGATCGCCGCCCACACCGACCTCTCGGGGCTCAGCCTCTTCGAAGAGGCCCTCTGGCACGGCATCTCGGCGGCGGAGTGGGTGCTGGCCGAGCGGGGCCTGGGGGGGCCGAGCTGGCAGGAGTCCACGGCCCTTTGACGCAAGAGCGCGCGCCTCGGGCTGTCGCTGGGCTACCGTGGCGTCGCCCCCGGAGAGTCCAATGAATCGCGCCTCAGTCTTGCTGTCCCTGCTTGCCAGCTCCCTGATCGCTGGCTGCTCTGTTGAGCCCGCCGCCGACAAGACCGTCGAGGATCCGGGCCCCGTGCCCGAAGACACGGGCGCCAGCGGGGGCGAGGCGCTCTCCTTCTGTGCCGGGGCCACGGCCCACCGCTGGGACCGCACGGCCACCGAAGACGCCGACCTCTTCCCCGACGGGCTCTACGAGGTCGACGACCCCAGCTCCCCGACGGGCCGCCGCCTCGCCTTCACGGCCGAGACCGTGCCCTGGCTGGCCAGCGCCCCGGCCCTGCTCAAGGAGGGCTTCGAGGCCCTCGACGGCATGTCGGGCTTCGGCACCCTCGGCGGCATTCTGCTGCGCTTCCACGCCCCGGTGACCGCCGTGCCCACGGGCGCCGCCGCGACCCTCGACGACCCGGGCTGGATGCTGGTCGAGCTCGGCGAGGACGGCCCCGTGCGGGTGCCCTTCGAGGCCGAGGTCCAGGAGGACGGCCTCACGGTGGTCGCCTGGCCGCTGGTGCCCCTCAAGCTCGGCACCCCCCACGCCTTCGTCGTGACCACCGAGGCCCTGGCCGCCGACGGCGACTGCATCGCCCCCGCCGCCGCGACCCAGGCCCTGCTCTCGGGCGAGGTGCCCGCGGGCGCGCCCGCCGACGCCGCCGACCGCACCCTCGCCGCCGTCGACCAGCTCGGCCTCGCCCCGGACGACATCTCGGTCATCTCCGTGTTCACCACCCACGACGAGACGGGCCACTTCCGGGCGCTCGCCGAGGTCGCCCGCGACGAGCCCGTCTCGTGGCTGGGCACCCCGGACTGCACCGAGAACGAGGCGACGGGGCTTCGCCAGTGTGACGTGACCATCACGGTTCTCGACCGCCGCAACGCCGCGGGCATGGTCGACGCCTCCGTGACCCCGGTCGAGGGCGAGATCCCCGTGCGCATCTGGACCCCCCTCGAGGGCGAGGGCCCCTGGCCGGTGGTCTTCTACGGCCACGGCCTGGGCAGCCGCCGCTCCGAGGCCCGCTACGTGGCCGAGGCCCAGACGGGCTCGGGCTACGCGGTCGTGGCCATGGAGGCCGTGCTCCACGGCGACCACCCCACCTCCGCCGGCGGCGCCACCAGCGACACGGTGCTCTCCTTCCTGGGCCTCGACATCACCAGCGTGAAGCTCAACGCCCAGGCCCTCCGGGGCAACTTCGAGCAGACCGTGCTCGACCGGGTGCGGCTGCTGAGCCTCATCCGCCAGGACGGCGACTTCGACGGCGACGGGGTGGCCGACCTCGACGGCGAGAACGTCGGCTACCTGGGGGTGAGCCTCGGCGCCATCCTCGCGCCCCAGCTGCTCGCCGTGACCCCCGAGCTCCAGGGCGCCGTGCTCAGCGTGGGCGGCGGCCGGCTGCTCAGCATCGTCACCGACACCAGCTCGCTGTCGGAGTTCGAAGACATCCTCGGCGCCCTCGTGGGCAGCAAGGAGCGCTTCGACCGCCTCGTGCCCCTCGCCCAGCATGTCGTCGACCCCACCGACTCGGCCCTCTGGGGCGCCCATGTCATCGACGACCGCTTCGACGACGCGCTGCCCCCGAGCGTGATGCTCCACGTCGCCATGTACGACGAGGTGGTGCCCAAGACCTCGGGCCACGCCCTCGCCCGGGCGATGCGGCTGCCCCACCTCGGCCCCGTGGCCGAGCCGGTCGACACCCTCGAGGTGGTCGACGCCTCCCCGCTGGCGGGCAACCTCGGCGACGACCGCACGGCCGCCTTCTTCCAGTTCGACCGGGTCACCGACCGGGGCCGGGTGGTGCCCGCCACCCACGTCGAGACCCCGACCAGCCCCGAGGGCACCCTCCAGATGATGACCTTCCTCGAGACCTGGCTCGACGGCGGCGCCCCGGAGGCCATCGACCCCTACGCCGAGCTCGGCACCCCCGAGGGCTGAGCCCGCCCGCCCGCTGCGCTAAGCTCTCGTCCCGCGCCGGAGTCCCCCATGTCGCTTGCCCGCACCCGCACCATCGTCGAGATCGACACGCTCCACGGGCTGCTGCCCGAGCTGGACTACTACCGGGTGCTGCTGCTGGCGCCGGACTGCTCCCAGGATGCCGTCGGCGAGGCCTTTCGCGGCGAGAGCCGCCGGCTCCATCCCGACCGCATGGCGGCCCTGCGCGACGACACCACCGCCGAGAAGGCCAACGCCATCTACCGGCTGGTCAACGAGGCCTACCGGGTGCTCAAGGATCCCGAGCAGCGGGCCCGCTACGACGTGCTGCTCGGCGAGGGCGTGCTGCGCATGACCGACGACGCCAAGGCGGGCGCCCAGGCCGACAAGCGCGCCAACGACCCCGAGCACGCCGCCACCAACCCCAAGGCCGAGAAGTACTGGAAGATGGCGCTCAGCGACTTCCAGTCGAAGTCCTACAAGGCCTCGGTCATGAACATCCAGTTCGCGCTGAACTTCGAGCCGGGCAACGAGGTGTTCAAGGAGTGGCTCGAGAAGGCCCGCAAGGCCCTCAAGGAGTCGGGCCAGGACAAGAAGAAGAACCCCTACAAGCTGCGCATCATGTGAGGCGGTGGGCCGGGGCGCGGGGGGGGCCCCGGACCGGCCGGCGGCACCCGGGGATGTGGCGGCGCTGTTGCGTGACAAGGGCGGTCCCCCCCCGCGGACGGGGGCGTGCTGCTGTATGCAGGAGGCGGGCCCGACGCTGGGGGCCGGAGGCGAGATGCGCGCGTGGATGGTCTTGGGTGTGGTGGCGCTGCTGGTGGGCTGTGGCGACAAGGAGCCGGACGGCGGGGCGGCCACGACCGACGGCACGGACGGCACCGACGGCACGGACGGCACCGACGGGACGGACGGGACGGACGGCACCGACGGGACAGACGGCACGGACGGGACGGACGGGGCCGACGGCACGGACGGGGGCGACACCGACCCAGACGCCGACGGCGACGGCAGCCCCGCCAGCGAAGACTGCGACGACAGCGACCCCGAGATCTACCCCTTCGCCGACGAGCGCTGCGACGGGGTCGACAACGACTGCGACGGCAGCATCGACGAGGCCACGGCGGTCGACGCCACCACCTGGTACCTCGACGAAGACGGCGACGGCCACGGCGGTCCCGACGATGCCATCGTCTCGTGCGACCCGGTCGCGGGCCGGGTCTCGACCGGGGGCGACTGCGACGACAGCGACCCCGCCTACCACCCGGGGGCCCCCGAGGACGACTGCACCGACCCCGAAGACTACGACTGCGACGGCGAGGTCGCCTGGGCCGACGACGACGGCGACGGCTTCGCGGCCTGCGAGGACTGCGACGACAGCGACGCGGCCGTGAGCCCGGCGGCCACCGAGGTCTGCGACGGCATCGACAACGACTGCGACGGCCTGCTCGACGACGCCGACAGCGACGTCGACCTGACCACCCGCCGCTCCTTCTGGCCCGACGACGACGGCGACACCTCCGGCGACGCCGAGGACGCGGCCATGCTGGCCTGTGCGGCGCCGCTGGCCCATGTCGAGAACAACGACGACTGCGATGACTCCGACCCCTTCATCAACCCCGCCGGCACCGAGGTCTGCGACCCCATGGGCGCCGACGAGGACTGCAACGGGCTGGCCGACGACGCCGACCCGGGGGTGCGGGGCAGCTCGCTCACCGAGTGGTTCGCCGACGGCGACGGCGACGGCTACGGCGCGGGCACCAGCACCCTCGCCTGTGTGGCCCCCGCCAGCGGCTGGATCGTCACCGACGGCGACTGCGACGACAGCGACCCGGCGCTGAACCCGGGCGCCACCGAGGTCTGCGACGCCGCCGACACCGACGAGAATTGCGATGGGCTGGCCGATGACGCCGACCCGGCCGTCGACCCCGCCTCCCTGTCGACCTGGTACCCCGACGGCGACGGCGACGGCCACGGCGACCCCGCCGGCGCGACCGTCCAGGCCTGCGACGACCCGAGCGCGGCGACGGCCTACGCCGCCACGGCCACCGACTGCGACGACAGCGACGCGGCCGTGAGCCCCGACGCCGACGAGCTCTGCGACGCCGCCGACACCGACGAGGACTGCAACGGCCTCGCCGACGACGCCGATCCGGGGCTGCTCGCCAGCTCGGCCAGCGCCTTCTTCCCCGACGCGGACGGCGACGGCTACGGCGACCCGGACGGCGAGGTGGCGGCCTGCGACGACCCGGACGGCAGCGGCGGCGCCTGGATCTCGGACGACAGCGACTGCGACGACGGCGACGCGGCCGTGAGCCCGGCGGCCACCGAGATCTGCGACGCGGTCGACAACGACTGCGACCCGTCGACCACCAGCGCCGGCACGGTCTCCTTCGACCCGGGCACGGGCGTTCTCAGCGATGTGAGCGCGAGCTTCGCCGGCACGGCGGCTTCGGTCGCCGTCACCAGCCTCTCCAGCGGCACCTACACCTTCTGCGACGACACCTTCTACGTGCGCCTCAGCGCGGCGAGTGGGGTGGTGGTCGCGCTGGAGGGCACGGGGGCGGCCGAGCTCTCGGGCGCGGGCTCCGTGCCCGTGATCGACCTGGGCGGGGCGGATCTGACCGTGCGCGACCTCGACATCGTCGACGGCGACGGCGGCAACGGCGGCGGCATCTCCTGCGACAGCGGCGGCAGCATCGACCTCGACAACGTGCGGCTGCAAGACAACAGCGCAAGCTATGGTGGGGGCATCTACGCCGACGGCTGTGATGTCACGGCCCTCGACACCACCTTCGACAGCAACGACGGCGGCGTCACCGGCGGCGCCTTCTACGTCAACAGCGCCGATGTGGCTCTCGACAACGTCACCCTCACCGACAACACGGCCTACTCCCAGGGCGCCGGCGGCTTCCTGCGCCTGGGCGACCTCGACGCCATCGACACCACCTGGGACGGCCACACCAACCGCGCCACGGGCTCGACCTCGCTCGGTGCGGCGCTGGCCGTGCTCTATGGCGATGTCACCTGCGAGAAGGTGACCCGGGGCGGCTTCACCAACAACGTGGCCGCCAACACCTACGGCACGGGGGGCCTGAGCTGGGCCCCCCAGACCGGCTCGCTGCTCACCAACCTGGGCTGCGACTGGGGCACCACCGCCGGCGGCGACGACAACCTCTACTACGACCTCTACTGGGACAACCCCAGCGCCTTCGCCTCGAGCATTCCCTACAAGGTCGACGACGGCGTCGACTTCGAGTGCGACGACAGCGTGGGCTGCTACCTCATCCCCTGATCTGGAGACATGATGCGTTCCCTGTTGACTTGTGTGGTGGCCCTCGGCCTCGTGGCCTGCAGCTCTGCGGGCAAGGAGGGCGACGACACGGCGGCCGCCGACGGGGCCAGCGAGGGCAGCGACGGCGACGACGGCGACGACGGCAGCGACGGCAGCGACGGCGGGGAGAGCACGGCCGAGACGGATCTGTTCCAGGGGGTCTGGCTGCTGCGGGTGCCCTGGGCCGATCCGAGCGACGCCGGCTGCAGCGAGGGCTTCGACCACAACTTCCCGGGCGCCTACCGGCCGGACGACGGCCCCTGGACCGAGAGCGAGACGGCCGACCGCTCCGATGCGCTCTACTTCGTGCAGATCGAGCGGGTGGGCGAGAGCGAGGCCGTGATGCTGATCGGCCGCGACATCCTGCTGGGCACGGGCAGCGGCGACAGCTGGACCTTCGCCTGGACCGAGTCCGACGACACCCTCTCGCTCGAGGAGCACGAGGACGGCTACGTCTACCGCGAGGAGGCCACGGTCACGAACACGGTGAGCCTGGCCCTGTCCTTCGACGGCACGGCGGCCAGCGGCACCTGGGACGGCGCCACCGACCAGCTCCGCCACTGGGAGGAGTCCGACGAGTGGGTCGAGAGCGTGGGGCGCGCGAGCGGGGTCATCCCCGTCGCCGACTGGCTGGTCTACGACGAGGCGGGCTCTGAGGGCATCCCCGAGGCCAACCTGCGGACCGAGGCCGACTGCGACGGCGCCCGCTGCGAGCTGAGCTGGACCCAGTCCTGCAGCGGCAGCTCGCCGGTGACCCTCGGCCGCACGAGCTACGAGGACGAAGACGTCTACGACCTGCTCGAAGAGGTGAGCCAGCCCTTCGGCAGCGGCCTCTGAGCCCGGGGCGGGGCGCCGCTGTCGACGTGGGCGGCTTGGCCAAGATATCGTGACAGCGGGCGTCTTGGGGGCGACGCGCCCGGCTTGGGGTGGCCGCCCACACAGGGTTGACCGCAGCGGGGGCCCGGCTGGTCGGCCCGGTGGCGTCCCCGTGCTACCTTCCCGCCCCGCGCCAGTCCGGAGTGCCCTGTGAGCCTGTCTTCCCTGCTGCTGCTGTCTCTCGCCGGAGCGGCCCATGCCGAGGCCCCCTTCTCGGACTTCGTCGTCGAGATGCTGCCCGTGGGCGAGGTCATGGGCACGGGCCTCGACGAGCACCGGCTCCAGCTGCTCGTGCTGGCCCCCGACGGCGCGCCGCTGACCACCCTGAAGGCCAAGGTGAAGGCCACGGGCGGCACGGCCGACAAGTTCCTCGCGCCCGTGGGCCCCGGGGTCTTCGGCTTCACCTGGACGCCCCCCCGGGTCGAGGGGCCCACCGACTTCGAGCTGCGCATCAAGGGCACGGGCCTCGCGCCCGACGGCGAGACCAAGCTCAAGTTCGACAAGACCTGGGCCTTCGCCGTGACCCCGCCCCTCGGCCAGCGGGTCGCGGTCACGGTCGATCCGGCGGCCCCCGTGCTGGGCGAGACCACCGAGGCCACCGTGGGCATCGAGCTCACGGGCGGCGCCGCCTCGACCCTCGAGGGCGCCCAGCTCATGGTGCTCTCGTCGGCGGGCACGGTGGGGCCCCCGGTCGCCCAGGGCGGCGGCAGCTACACGGCCCCCTTCGCCCTGCCCCCGGCCGACGCGCCCCTCCAGGCCGTGCTCACCTTCGCCGACCGCCGCGAGCCCACCCGCACCTATGGCCACGTCGCCGTGCCCATGGCCGCCGCCACCGAGCTGGCCCTCAGCCCGGGCAAGGGCTGCACCGTGGCGGTCGACGTCAAGGGCACCACCAGCGCGCCGGTCGCCGCCGACCGCCGGGGCCGGGCGAAGGTCACGGTGGTGGTGCCGCCGGGCCTCGAGACCGTGACCCAGGTGGTCGAGGGCTGCGACACGGCGGGCGAGTCCCCCGTGCCCCTGCCGGCGGCGACGGCCCGGCGGGTCCAGCTCATGCCCCTCCACGCGGGCCTGCCGGCCGATCCGCTGGTGAAGGTTCCCGTGCGGGCGGTCGTGGTGCGCCCCGACGGCCAGCCCGACGGCGACGCCGACCTGCGCTTCGAGGCCACCCACGGCCGCTTCGAGCTCCAGCGCCACGAGGGCAACGGCGTCTTCGTCGCCCAGTACACCCCCTCGGCCGAGCCCCTCGGCGCCGAGGCGACGCTGTCGGCCGTGATCTACGCCCCCGCCGAAGAGGGCGGCGAGCCCGTGGCCGACGAGACCCAGCGCTCGAGCCTGCCCCTCAAGCTCGTGCCCACCCGCCCCGCGGCCCTCGCCGTCGAGAGCAGCCCCGCGACCTGGCCCAGGGCGACACGGCCCTCCCCCTGACCCTCCGGGTCCCCGACGCCGCCGGCGCGGGCCTCGCCGGGCGCAGCATCGGCCTCACCCTCGCCGGCGCCAAGCCCGCGGGCCCCGTCGTCGACAACGGCGACGGCAGCTACACCGCCCCCCTCGCCCGCACGGGCCGGGGCCCGGTCGACGTGGTCGCCACGGTGAAGGCCCCCGCCGCGGGCAACCCGGTGCGCGACATCGTGCTGCTGCCCACGGCCACCCGGCTGCCGCCCGACGGCCTCTCGGGCAGCCGCCTCACCATCCTCACCCTCGACGAGTTCGGCTACCCGGTCGCCAACACCCCGGTGGCCCTCGCGCTGGTCGCGGGCGACGGCCAGCTCCCCACCCAGGCCACCACCGACGAGAACGGCGTGGTCCAGGTCACCTACACCGCCGGCCGCACCCCGGGCCCCGTCCACATCCAGGTCGACGCCGGCGGCCACCAGCGGGGCTTCGGGCTGCTCCAGCTGCCCCTCGACGCCCCGGCCTTCGACCTCGACCCGACAGCGCTGCCGCCGACGCCGGCCCAGCGCAAGGCCACGGCCGCCTGGGCCCCGATCGTGACCACCCTCACGGTGCCGCGGGGCTGAGCGCCGCGCCGGGCCCGGGCATGTGACCGGGCGCAGCTTGTGGGCGCCCCTGGCCCCCGGGGCCGCCCCCGTGCCCCCGCCATGCCGTAGCCTGGACGGGTCAGCCCCGCCGTCTCGCCCGGAGTCCCGCATGTCTGGCCTCTTCGCGCCCATGCGCCCGCCCATCCGCCGCCTGCTGCCCTTCGGGGCCGCCGAGGCCCTCGCGCGGGTCTCGCACCACCTCGAGTCGGTCGCCTGCCCCTGCCACGGCACCCTCGCCCGGCGGCATGTCGATCCAAATTATCAACTATCTCGCAACTCAATCCTATAATTCCAAGTTGATGAGCACAAAATAATCCTGTTGGCCCTGCCCCAATAATTAATACATCTGTTTTATTCATTTAACCTTGCTTTGACGGAATATTTACCTCTAAACCATCTAGATCGTCTGAAACTATTAGCTGACAACTCAACCTACTATTATTTTTTGGTTCAAAAGCCATATCAAGCATATCTTCTTCACCATCTTCTTTTGATGGAAGCTTATCTAACCATTCCTCTTTGACATAAACATGGCAAGTAGCACACGCCATTCCTCCCCCACAATCTGCATCAATTCCTGGAATATCATTTT
>CAXQUZ010000125.1:0-17580 GCA_964226865.1 Myxococcota bacterium
CCGTCTTCGTGCTCGAGGGCGCCGGCCAGGAGGAGCAGGTGCCCTCCATGCCCGGCGTGCGGCGCCAGTCGGTCGACCTGCTGCTCCACACCGCCGAGGCCTGCGCCGAGCTGGGCATCCCCGCCCTGGCCCTGTTCCCGGTGGTCGGCCAGCACGCCAAGAGCCTCGACGCCGCCGCCGCCTGGGACCCGGACGGCCTCGTGCCCACCGCCGTCGCCGCCCTCAAGGCCCGCTTCCCCAACCTGGGCATCATCACCGACGTCGCCCTCGACCCCTACACCAGCCACGGCCAGGACGGGCTCCTCGACGAGGCGGGCTACGTCACGAACGACCGCACGGTCGAGGCCCTCGTGCGCCAGGCCCTCTGCCATGCCGCGGCCGGCGCCGACGTGGTGGCCCCCTCCGACATGATGGACGGCCGCATCGGGGCCATCCGCGATGCCCTCGATGCCGCCGACCACCCCCTCACCCGCATCCTCGCCTACTCGGCCAAGTACGCCTCGGCCTTCTACGGGCCCTTCCGCGACGCCGTGGGCTCGGCCGCGAACCTCGGCAAGGCCGACAAGTTCACCTACCAGATGGACCCGGCCAACACGAACGAGGCGCTGCACGAGGTGCGCCTCGACATCGACGAGGGCGCCGACATTGTCATGGTCAAGCCCGGCCTGCCCTACCTCGACGTGCTCTGGCGGGTGAAGCACGAGCTCGGCTTCCCGACCTACGCCTACAACGTCAGCGGCGAGTACGCGATGATGAAGGCCGCCGCGGCCAACGGCTGGATCGACGAGCGCAAGTGCGTGCTCGAGATGCTGCTCGGCTTCAAGCGGGCCGGCGCCGACGGGGTGCTGACCTACCACGCCATGGACGCCGCCCGGTGGCTCCGCGGCTGAGCCCGCCGGCGCCCCCGCCTCTCACCGGCCCCTGCCGGCGTCCAGCGCGCCCGGCGGGGGCCTGTCGTATGATGGCCGCCGCGCAGAGAGGCCCATGCACTTCGTCCCCGAGAACCCGCTCATCGTCCAGTCCGACCGCACCCTCCTGCTCGAGACCATGGGGCCCCACTTCGCCGCCGCCCGCGACGCGCTCGCCCGCTTCGCCGAGCTGGTCAAGAGCCCCGAGTACATGCACACCTACCGGCTCAACGCCCTGAGCCTGTGGAACGCCGCCGCCTCCGGGCTCACCGCCGACACCGTCGTCGGCGCCCTCGAGCGCTGGGCGAAGTACCCCGTGCCGCCGGGGGTCCCGGCCCACGTCCGGGAGGTCATGGCCCGCTACGGCCGGCTCGTGCTCGCCCGGGACGAGGACGGCGGCCTCGTGCTCACCGCCGCCACGCCCGTGCTCATGCGGGAGCTGCGCGGGCTGCGGAAGATCAAGCCCCTGCTCGGCCGCAGCCTCGGCCCGAGCGCGAGCCGCATCGCCGAGGCCGACCGGGGCGAGCTCAAGCAGGCCCTCATCCAGGCCGGCCACCCCGTCCAAGACCAGGCGGGCTTCGTGGATGGGGCGCCCCTCGCTGTCGGCCTCCGCCAGCCCGCCCGCTCGGGCCGGGAGTGGGCCGCCCGCAGCTACCAGGAACAGGCCGTCGACGCCTTTCTCGCCGGTCCCGACGGCGCTGGCGGCTCGGGGGTGGTCGTGCTGCCCTGCGGCGCCGGCAAGACCATCGTCGGCATCCTCGCCCTGGCCCGCATGGGCATGCACACCCTCATCCTGTGCACCAACACGACGGCGCTGCGCCAGTGGCGGGACGAGATCCTCGAGCGCACCTCGCTGACCGAGGACGAGGTCGGCGAGTACAGCGGCGACCGGAAGGAGCTCTGCCCGGTCACCCTGACGACCTACCAGATGCTGACCTGGCGCCCCTCGAAGACGGCCGACTTCGTCCACTTCTCGCTCTTCGACCGCGACGACTGGGGCCTCATCCTCTACGACGAGGTCCACCTCCTGCCGGCGCCGGTCTTTCGCTCGGTGGCCCGCATCCAGGCCCGCCGCCGCCTCGGCCTCACGGCCACCCTCGTCCGCGAAGATGGCCTCGAGAAGGACGTCTTCGCCCTGATCGGCCCCAAGCGCTTCGACGTGCCCTGGAAGGATCTCGAGCGCCAGGGCTGGATCGCGACGGCCCGCTGCGTCGAGCTGCGGGTGCCCCTCTCGGGCAACGATCGCCTCGACTACGCCGTCGCCGAAGAGCGGGAGCGCTACCGCATGGCCAGCACCAACCCGGCCAAGCTCGACCAGGTGCGCGCCATCCTCGACGAGAACCCGGACGAGCGCGTGCTCGTCATCGGCATGTACCTCGACCAGCTCCAGGCCATCGCCGCCGCTGCCGGGGCGCCCCTCATCACGGGCGAGACCCGCCAGTCCACCCGCGACGCCCTGTTCCAGGCCTTCCGGGACGGCGAGCACCGGGTGCTCGTGCTCTCGAAGGTCGGCAATTTCAGCGTCGACCTGCCCGATGCCACGGTGTGCATCCAGGTCAGCGGCACCTGGGGCAGCCGCCAGGAAGAGGCCCAGCGCCTCGGTCGGGTGCTGCGTCCCAAGGAGGACGGGGCCACTGCCTGGTTCTACACGGTGGTCTCCCGCGACACGGTCGAGCAGGACTTCGCCGAGCGCCGCCAGCTCTTCCTCGCCGAGCAGGGCTACGCCTACGACATCCGGGTGGTCGACCCATGAGCCGACCTCCCCACCGGGCCGACGGCCGCCTGCGCCCCATCGCCCACCGGGACGTGACCGTGCTCCAGGTCGAGACCCCCGCCGTGCTCGACGAGCTGCGGGCGCTGGTGCCCCTCGACGACTTCGTGCTCGCCGTCATCGACGACACCCGCCTCGTCATCGATCCCGCCCGCACCGGCGAGCTCGCGACCCGCCTCGCCGCCCGGGGCCTCACGCCCCTGATCAAGAGCAGCGCCCGGGCCCCCGCCGCCGACGACCGGGCTGCGGGCTGGGACGAGGACGAGTCCACCCAGCCCCACCTCGCCCGCCGCGACGACTGACTACTCGAGGTAGCCGAGCTCGCGCAGCTCGGCCTCGACCTCGGGGTTGTAGCCCTCGAGCGCCGTCGCCTGGTCGGGCGGCACGGGCACGACCGCTGCGGTCATCTTCACCAGCCGGCCGCCCACCTTGCCCATGGCCAGCACCGTGGCCCGGCCGCCCCCCTCGGGCGCTGCCGCCCGGCGCGGGAGGGGCGTGTCGGGGCTGGCGGCCGGCGCGAGCTGCACGCCCTCGACCACCGCGTCGAGGGGGCGCCGGGGCACCAGGAAGATCTCGCGGGTGCCCCGGTGGCCGGCCGGCCAGTGCAGCCGCGCGGTGTCACCGCTGCGCTCGACCGTGGCCACCGACTGGAGGGTCGGATCCTCGCCGGCGAAGGCCACCGAGAAGCCCCCGGGCACCGACGCGATCAGCGTCACCTCCCCCTTGCCCGGCGCCGGGCGCACCCGCAGCCCCGCCGCCACCTCCCAGCCCAGCCCCATGGCCAGGGCGTCTCGGCCTGCCCCGAGGTCCGCGGGGCTGCGCACCGGCCGCTGCTCCTGGGGATCCGCCGCCAGGTCGAAGCTCTGCTCGCGGCCCTTGCCCGCCGTGTACTTCTGGCTGCCCGCCACCGCCCCCCACTGGCGATCGCCGTAGAGCGGCCGGCCGAAGGCCTGGACCCGCGGCGCCACCTCGCCCGCCACCACGTCCTGCAGGGCCGCGCCGTCGAGACCCTCGGCGGGCAGCCCCGCCGCCCGGAGCACCGTCGGGGCCAGATCCAGCAGCGAGACCGGCGCCGTCTCGCGGCTCGCCGGCAGCCCGGGCGCCCGCACGATCAGCGGCACCCGCAGCAGCTCGTCGTAGAGGCTGTGGCCGTGCTCGAAGCCCCCGTGGTCCCAGAACTCCTCGCCGTGATCCGAGAAGATCACGACCACGTCCTCCGGGTCGAGGGTGGTGAGCAGCCGGTCGAGCTGGTGGTCGATCCAGGCGACGTTGTTGTCGTAGCGGCCCCGCACATAGGCCTTGTCGTCGGCCGTCAGGCGGCGCCCCCGGACGATGTCGTTCCGGTGAAAGACGTCGTCACCGAAGCGGGCCGGGCGCGCACCGGCGAAGCGCCCGCGCCAGTCCTCGGGCTCTTCATAGGGCAGGTGGGCGTCCATGAGGTGGAGCACGAGAAAGGCCGGCTCGTCGTCGTGGGCCGCGAGCCAGCCCAGGGCCTGGTCGACCTGATCGGCGGCGCCGGGCCAGTTGACGCAGCGGTGCAGCCCCCAGTCGGCCGCCATGTCGAAGTTGCTCGACAGGTAGACGTTGCCGGCGATGAAGGCCGTGGCCCAGCCCGCTGCGCCGAAGCGCGCCGCCAGCGTGGGCACCGCCCCCCAGCGCTCGGGAAGCGCGCCGGTGAGGGCGGACCGGGTGCTGGGCAGGGTCCAGGGCGCCACCGATCGGGCCGTCTCGAAGACGGTCGCGTCGGCGGCGAAGGCGTCGATCCGGGGCGTCGTCGGCCGGTGGTAGCCGTAGGTCGACATGCCATCCGCCCGCAGGGTGTCGACGAAAATCATGACCACCCGGGGCGGATCGGCGACCGGCGGCTGGATGCGGGGCGCGGCGAGGAACACATGATCGCCCGCGGCGCTCGCCCCGGGATCCGTGCGGAGCACCAGGCGCGCCGTCCGCGTCGTCCCGCCCGGCAGCGCCACCGAGAGGGCCCGCTGATCGCCCACCGCGAGCGACTCACGGGCGAGGATCTCCTCGCTGTCGCCGTCCACGAGCACCACCTCGAGGGTCGCCCCGTCGCCCGGGGCCGCCGGATCGCCCGCCTCGGGGGGCAGGAGGAACAGCTCGCCCGCGCGGCGGGCCCCCGGCGCCGCCGTGATCGGCAGTGCCACCGCCGCCCCGCCCGGCAGGAAGATCCCCCGCCGCGTCTCGGCCCCCAGCTGGAGCGAGCGAAACACCAGCTCACGGGGACTGCGCTCGCTCACCCCGACGATGAGGTCATTCTCGCGCTCGACGCCCTTGGAGTAGCGCAGCCGGAGCCCCGTGGGCGGCCCGTCCCCCGCCGCCCGCCGCACCCCCAGGGTCTCGGCGGTGAAGCTCCACGTCCCCACCTTGTGATCGTTCTTGCGCCCCCGGGCGAAGGGCAGCTCGCTCGGCGCGCCGTCGTCTCCCCCGACCAGCAGGGCCATGTCGTGGGGCGGGCGGTGAAAGAAGAGGGTCCGGGTGCGCACGGGCATCGGCGCCTCCCACACCCGCACGCCCTTGTTCGTCGCCACGGCGCGCCACGGCCCCGACACCGGCACCGGGCCCGCCACCGCCGGCACCGAGGGCGCGGGCAGGGTGATCTCGGCCGCATCCGCCGCCCAGTCCAGGGCCTGGGGCTGCCACTCCGCGTAGGGCACGGCCGCCGGACCGCCCCCACAGCCCGCCAGCACCAGGCCGAGTGCCCAGCGCCACTGTCCGCCCTCGCCCATGGTCTCCCCTCCGGGGCCGCTCGCCCCTGCCCAAGACGCCGATGGCCCCGGGCTGCAGAGCCCAGGGCCAAGGGGTGAAGTCGGTGGACCTCAGTCGCGGCGGCGGCGCACCGCGGCACCAAAGCCGACCATCAGGCCGAAGAGCGACATGGCGCCCCCCGCCGCGGAGCAGCCGGTGCCCTCGCCCTTCTGGTCCACCACGTCGATGGTGAGCTCGGCGGCGTTCACGCCACCGGGGCCGCCGACGTTGAGGACGACCGTGTAGGTGCCCTCGCCGGGGAACTCGATCTTCGGGGCCCAGGAGCCGATCTCGAGGACGGGGTCGCCCGAGATGGAGCCGCCCTTGTAGACCTCCCACTGGATGCTGTCGACGCAGCCGTAGACGCTGGTGTCGACCTGGTTGACCATCTGGTAGACCAGACCGTCGACGTGGGACCAGGTGAAGAGGCCGCCGAAGCCCTCGGCAACCTCGGGGGCATCACAGACCGTCACGAGAGCGGTCTCGATGTCCTCGCTGCTCCAGGCGCCACACTCGTCCGAGGTGCCGTCCATCTCCGCGGTGATGGAGAACTGGCCCTTGGAGGTGTAGGTGTGGCAGGCGCCGGTGAACTCGACCTCTTCCCCGTCGATGGTGCGGGTCAGGGTCTCGAACTGCTCGGAGGACTCGCCGTCGCCGAAGCGCCAGGTGACCGCGTCGGGCAGCTCCTCGGTGCAGCTCAGCTCGAAGCAGACCTCGAAGGGGTCGTCCGGGTTGGTGCCGCCGCGGAACTCGGTCGAGACGGGCTCGATCTGGCAGGTCGGACCGTAGAGGTTGTAGAGACCCTCGACGTCGTCCGAGGTGAAGCCGTTCTCGGGGCCCTTGTCACAGGGGCCGGTGCTCCAGAACATGATGGCGTCGCGGAGCCGCGAGCCGTCGGCCACCTCGTCGTCGCAGTCGACGTTGAGGGGCTTGTACTGGACGGCGTCGTCGGAGGGGTCGTCGCAGGAGTGCGCCATGCCCCAGAGGTGGCCGATCTCGTGGGTCGCGACGGCGAGCAGCGAGGTCTGGCCGGAGCAGCGACCCGCGTCGATGTCTTCGTCGGAGATCCAGCTGTACTTGCCGTTGAAGGTGATGTCGCACTCCTCGATGAAGGAGTACGAGTTGCCGTCGCGGATGAAGGCGGTGCGGCCGGGCTGGCAGGTGGTGTAGGCCAGCGTGCCGTCGTCGACGTCCGGGTTGCTGAACGACACGACGTTGGCGTCGTCGTTCCAGGTCGGCGCCGCCTCGGGCGAGGTGCGCGAGGAGTGCGAGGCGCCGAGGCCGGCACAGGGCATGTCCTCGACCCACCGGGCGAAGCCGCGGTTCACGATGTCGATGACGACCTCGTCGTCCATCGAGGACACCAGCGGATCACCGTTGTCGGGCTGGTGGTGGGCCCAGGTGATGGGGAGGTCGGTCTCGTCCCACACCTGGAAGGTGTGGTACCAGGCGTGGGCGGGCTGGGCGCCGAAGAGCGCGAGCAGTGCGAAAGCGGCGGACATCAGCGCACCTCCGTCGAGACGCTGGCGGAGTCGCGATCGACGCGCTCGACGACGTCGAGGATGCGGCCCTCGAGGTCACCCAGCGTCTCGCGGTTCTCCGCCTTGGGGAGGGGAATGAAGCGGTGGTCGTAGTCGAGCGCCATGCCGGGATCGAAGCGCTGCACGATCTCGCCCTGAGTGTAGGGGTCGAGGCGCACCGTCCACTTGCCCGTCGACATGCCGAGGGGCATCAGCCGACCGGAGGACTGCTCGTCGAGGAGCAGGATGACCGACTCGCCGAGGCTGAAGCGGGCGCTGCCCGAGACGACCTGGAGCTGGGAGCCGTAGGCACCACCGACCTGGTCGACGACGACCATCTCGTAGTCGCGGTCGCCCTTGTAGACCTTCTCGACCGCGACCTGGGTGCGGGTCCAGACCTGCCCGTCGTCACCCATCTCGGACCAGGTCTCTTGGACCGTGCCGCGGACGATGAGCTCGGCGGCGTCGACGCGCTCGGCGAAGGTCATCTTGCGGAGCGTGGTGGCTTCCGCAGGCGACGACCCGACAGCCATGGCGAAGAGCGCCACGGCGGAGGTGCATCGGAGGAGGTTCAGCATGGTTGCCTTTCCGGTGTTTTCGGGACGGGACCGTCCGGCGTCCGGGGCCGGGCTCTGAGGGGCGACGCGGCCGGAGGCCGGTGCGCGACGGAGCGGGAGATCTTGGGACGGGACGCGGTGAAAAAGAAGCGGATGGGAGCGAGCGACCCGGGGCCGCCGGCGCGGCGCAAGACCGGGGGATCCCGCGCCCGGGAGGAGACCGCCCGCTGCGCCGCCTCGCGAGAGTGCCGACCAAGCGGCCTTCTCCGAGGCGCCCGAACCGCCACTTGCGGCCGTCCAGAGCGGGTGGTCGAGAGACCTCCCTCGACTACCGCGCGACCATAGCGGCGACGGCTGGTCGTCGTCAACCGGCGAGCCGACCCCGTCTGCGCGCCGCTGGTCCCCTGGGGCGCGAGACCGCGCAGAATCGTCGCAAGCGCCTTGCTGCTCGGGGATTCCCATCGACCGCACGCCACTGGCTTGACTTTCTTCGGCCCTCCGCCTATCCCTCGGTAGCTCTGGACCGCCCAGCGGGTCGCGGATCGCTCTCCCGTGCTCACAGCTCCCCTGTGGGTCGGACCGCTCCGCCGCCGGATCGCTGGGCCGGGAACCACACCCCCCGGACACGAACCTCTACATCTGTCATCCTCCCGGCCCCGAACGGGTCGCCCCTGGCGACTCCCGACGGGCCGACGGGCCGCAAGGCCCCTTCCGAGGCTCCCTCGCCACCGAGGCTCCCCTCACTACGAGGAACCCCATGGTCGCTCTTCGTTTCCTCATGGGCCTTGCGCTCATCATCCTCCTGGTGCCGGGCGCAGCCTTCGCCTCCGTCACCAAGGGCACGGTGAAAGGCACCGCTGTCGACGAGGGTGGACTCCCCGTCCCCGGTGTCATGATCACCATCACGGCTCCCGAGCTCATGGGGAACCGTCAGGCCATCACCGATGGTGAAGGCCGCTTCATCTTCGTCGAGCTGCCTCCGGGCACCTACGAGCTCGTCGCTGCCGCCCAGGGCTTCTCGACCGTCCGCAAGACGGGCCTCGGCGTCATCATCGGCCGCACCCTCAACATCCCCGTCACGATGGTCCTGTCCGACACGGCCCAGGAGATCGTGATCGA
This sequence comes from Myxococcota bacterium, assembly GCA_964226865.1. Classification (GTDB taxonomy): domain Bacteria; phylum Myxococcota_A; class UBA796; order UBA796; family UBA2385; genus CAXQUZ01. Next base: position 8,639 of record CAXQUZ010000125.1, read on the forward strand.
GGAGAAGCAGGCCGCGGTCGACACCGAGGCCGGCAACCGCGGCACGGTGCTCACCCGCGACTTCCTCGACCGCATCCCCACGGGTCGCTCCTACCAGGAGGCCGTGCAGATGTCGGCGGGCGTCACGGGCGGCTCGAACCCGAACGTCGGCGGCGCCTCGTACAACGAGAACACCTACATGCTGGACGGTGTGAACATCACCGACCCGGTCACCGGTACCTTCTCGCTGAACTTCAACTTCGACGCCATCGAGCAGATCGAGGTCATCACCAGCGCCTTCGACCCCGAGTACGGCATCAACCTGGGCGGCGCCATCAACGTCGTCACCCAGACGGGCACGAACACCTTCGATGCCCGCATCGGCGTCTACCACGAGAACGGCACCTGGTCGCCGCGCCAGGACTGGCGCTGGGCCGCCGACGGCCAGTTCCTGAACTACTCCGACTTCGGCACCATCGCCGAGCGCTGGCAGGTCGGCGCCCGCATCTCGGGCCCGATCATCCGCGACAAGGCTTGGTTCATCGCGGCCTACCAGTACACCCGGTCCAAGTACGCCTACCTGGGCGTGCCCCTGCCCCGCGACTTCGACGGCCACTACGTGCTCGCGAAGCTGACCTGGCAGCCCACGACCGACCACCGGTTCACCGTCCTCACCCAGACGAACCCCACCACCATCGACAACCTCTACGGCAGCCGCTTCATCAAGCCGGAAGCCCAGGGTCGTCAGGCACAGGGCGGCTTCGTCACCTCGGTCCAGTGGGACTGGTTCATCTCGCCCCAGGCCTTCCTCGAGACGAAGACCCTCGTCCAGAAGACCTACCTTGAGGGCTACGGTGTCCCCTGTACCCACAACGAGAGCATCGGCTACAACCCCTGTGAAGCCGACGAGTACGAGAACACCATCGACTTCGTCACGCCGGGTCGCCTGGGCAGCAACAACGCCTACGACAGCGGCAACGAGATCGCCTACGACTTCGACGACCGCTGGAACCTCCAGCTCCAGTCCAAGTTCAGCCTGCTCCAGCTCAACTTCCTGGGCAGCCACGATGTGAAGACCGGCCTCGACGGCTCGATCTACATCTGGGACCGCACCTTCGGCCGCGCCGGCAACCTGGTCTACTCCGACCTGAACATGCTGTCGTACGACCCCGACACCCTGCGGAACTACTACTGGTACGAGTTCAGCGGCCCGTTCAACTTCACGACGACCGCCGAGACGCTGGGCCTGTTCATCCAGGACGTCTGGAAGCCCATCGACAACCTGACCTTCCGCTACGGCACGCGCTACGACCGCCAGACCTTCCGGAACGACGTGGGCGAGCCCATCGTCAACACCGGCCTCTGGGGACCGCGCTTCGTGGTGAACTGGGACCCGTGGGCCGACGGCAAGACCAAGCTCAAGGCCGCCTACGGTCGCTTCAACGACCAGTCGCGCCTCGCCGTCGCCAGCTACCTGAACGCCTCGGGCATGGGCCAGAAGCTCTACCTCGGTGAGTTCTTCGGCGGCAGCGGCCTCGGCCACGCCAACGGCATGGACGAGAGCTACCTCTACTACCCGATCGAGAACTTCAACTCGGCGCTCGAGGGCATCACCGCTCCCCGTGCCGACATGTTCGAGGTCGGCGCCGAGCGCGAGGTCGTCCAGGACCTCAACGTCTCGCTGTACTTCACCGGCAAGTACACGCGGAACCTCTACGCCTTCGACGAGCAGAACTACATCTACTCCGAAGACGCGTACAGCGTGCTCGGCACCAGCGACGGCACCCGGAACTACTACACCCGGCTCCGGACGCCCGACATCGCCCGCCGCAACTACTACCGCACCGACCTGAGCTTCCGGAAGCTCCTGTCGAACCGGTGGGCCGCCCAGGGTGTCTACTCCTTCACCCGCAGCATGGGCACCATCCAGACGGCGCCCAGTGCCTTCCTCGCGGTGGCCCCCCAGGCCCAGTACTACGAGAACGCGCTGCTGGGCACCGACATCCTTCACGACATCTCGCTCAGCGGCTACTGGGACATCCCGAATGACCCGTGGACGACCCAGCTGGGCACCACATTCCTCATGGAGAGCGGCTACCCCGTCACCCGCAGCTACCGCGCGGCCAACGGCAGCCAGCTCCGCAACACGGTCGGCACCTACGCGCGCACCAAGCCCTGGTGGCAGTGGAACGTCATGGTTGCCCAGAAGTACCCGGTGAAGAAGGGGCGGCTGTCCACGCAGCTCACGCTCTTCAACATCACCAACAACCGCTTTGGCCAGTCCGCGTCCATCACCGGTGACAACCGGTGGGCCGTCGTCGGCAAGACGCAGGCCATGCGCATGATGCTCGGCGTGGAGTACGAATTCTGATGCGAGACCACACCAAGACCATCACCCTCCTCTCGGCGGCCGCCCTCGCGGTCGGCTGCTACCAGGAGCCCGACATCGGCTTTGCCGACATCACGGGCACCGTGCGCATCCCGAAGGAGGCCGTCGCGTTCAAGCTCGTCCGCGAAGTGGACGGCGTCGCCGAGACCGTCAAGGTCGAGCCCGACGTCCGGGCCATCGGCCCCGTCTACCTCGGTCTCTACTCGAAGATCGAAGAGACGACCTTCGGCTACCCCCACCCCGAGGTGGGCCCGGTGCTCGACACCAGCAAGGGTGGCGACGCCTACCCCTACGGTGGCACCACGGTCGGTCGCTTCGACTACGCCTGCTACGAGGCGCTCCGCTGCCGCGTGGTGACGGGCCGCTACGACAGCTTCGACGACGTCATCGACTGGTTCGCGAACACCATCCACGACCCGGTCGTGAACTCCAAGAACGAGGAGGTCACCACCTCCCAGGAGTTCCGCGAGCGCTGCTACGAGCTGATGTTCCTCACCAGCGACAGCGAGCTGCCCTTCGTGGCCAGCGAGCCCTACTTCGAAGAGGCCGGCGACTACTTCGAGGCCGACGTCACCGTGCTCCACTCCACCTACCTCGAGGGTGTGAACGTGTGGGGCTGGGTCGACACGCCGTCCACGAGCTTCAACTTCGACACCTGTTCGGATGCTGAAGAGCTGAGCTGGCAGATGTTCTACTACGACGAACAGTACTTCACCGGCTCGCACCCGCTCGACCTGCTGAACTTCCCGAACAAGAACATCAAGCCTGGCGACTACATGGTGGAGGACCCCTACGTCCTCTCCAAGGCCGGCGAGAACTTCGAAATCGAGATGTCCTATGTCATGGAATAACGGCCGCCTCGGTCTCCTCCTCAGCGTGGCCGCTGTCCTGGGCGCGTGTGACCGCAAGGGCTCCGACATGCTGCCGCAGCCGGTCGAGGAGTTCCCCGTCATCCTCGAGCTCGGTGAGCTTCGCGTCCTCGGGCGCAACGAAGCCCACATGCTGCCCGAGTTCGCCGTGCCCGAGAGCCACCAGGCCTACCAGGCCAGCGAGAGCGGCTACGTCGACGGCTTCCGCCAGTGGTCGTCCGTGCTCATCGACCCGGCCGAGTTCACCGCTGCCGGCAACACGGCCCCCTTCACGGCCAACGCCGTGGGCAGCCGCTACACCGACGACCTCATCGACTTCGACTCGCACTACGACTGGTGTGAGCTGATGGACGACGAGGGCCGGCGCAACTGCTACTTCGGCCAGATCGGCCCGCCCGAGGCCGGCAAGCGCGGCGGCGGCACCTTCACCTTCACGGTGCCCGACGTCGTCCCCGACACCTACCAGCTCGACCCCGCGCTGCTGGGCATCGAGGGCAGCGACCTCGTCTCGGTCTACGTCGACGAGTCCTCGCCCCAGGCCGTCAAGGACGCCGTGCGCGTCGACACGGTCTGTGTGGCCATCGACTCCGAGACCATCTTCTGGAACCACTGGCTGAGCCCCGACCCGGCCGAGCGCCTCTGGCTGCTCAGCTACCCGGACCAGCAGCAGGACGACGGTGACCTCGACCTCTTCGGCGGCATGACCTCGTACTACACCGGCTCGCCCGGTCTCGAGCTCGGCAACTTCCGGGGCTTCTACACCGACGACCTCGGCCGCCAGATCGAGATCGAGTTCAACGAGTGCTTCCGCGAAGGTCTGGCCGGCGACGGCTTCGAGGCCCACGCGGGCCGCGGCGCCCTGGACTACTGCGAGCTCGACGTCGAGGGTCGCAACGGCATCGAGTTCACGATGCTCCTCGACACCTTCAGCGTCCCGCTCGACGACGGTGCCCTCAGCTTCGGCGCGATGGTCTTCAACGGCCCCTGTGGCCAGACCACCGAGGACAGCAACCTGGGCCGCGAGCTCGGCATGTCCGAGTGCCTGCTGCCCGGCGAGTCGCTGACCCCCGAGAAGAACGGCTACACGCCCCGCACCTGTGTGGAGGCCTTCGAGGAAGCGGCCTGTGCCTCGACCTCCTTCCTCCCCCAGGAGCCGGACTCGCTGCCCCCCATGCAGGAGTTCTGCTGTGCGCACGAGGGCTTCGGCCTCGACCTCTGCAACGAGGTCGAGCGTCCGGACGACGCCTGCCGCCAGTTCCAGACCAGCTACGCCAGCGAGAACGGCGACGCCCGGTCGAACTACTGCGCGACCTTCCCCGAGCGCTGCTGCGAGTACTACGAGGAAGGCATCGGCGACCGGTTCTACCAGGCGCCCTGAGGCTCCGACCCGGCCCACGCCCGCTTCGGTGGGCGTGCCTCGCGCCCCGACCGCGCCCTGCGGTCGGGGCGCTCGCCGTCTTGGCCTGCCGATCGCCTGGGCCGCCGATCGCTTTGGCCGCCGATCGCGGGCGCCCGCACCGCCGTCGCCCCCGCGCAGCCAGCTCCCCCCTCGCGAGGGCCCCCCTGGTCCGCGCGCAGGTGCGCCCAGGCCGAGCCCCCGGGGCCACGGCAGCGGCGGTCGCCCGGCAGGCGGGCGTCCAGCGCCACAGCTCAGGAGACGGGCAGCCGGAACCGGCTCAGGGGCGCGAGACCGCGACCGGCCCCTCGCGCACCGCGCGGCGCAGCCACACGGCGCCGTCGGCCCCCGCGACCACCCCCCAGTCGGCCTGGAGCGACACGGGCAGCTCGACCCGGCGCGCGTCCTGCCAGAGCTGGGCCCCCCCGGCACCGGAGACGATCAGCGCGGGCGGCGCGAGGCCCTGGGGCACGAGGGCCAGCGGCGCCTGGCCCGGCGCCACCGGGTAGGGCGTGAGGGGGCGGGGGGTGCCGCCCTGGAGGCCCACCCAGGTGGGGGTCCAGCCCTCGGGCCCCTCCACCAGCGCCATGAGCGCCAGGCCACCGGCCACCGCGCCCTCGGCGGGGCGCACGCCGAAGGTGGCGAGGCGGATGCGAGACCCCTCGCCCACCCGCAGCAGCCGGCGGCCCGGCACGGGCAGCGGCTCGGTGCCGCCGTCGCCCCGGACCGTGTAGAGGTCGAGGGCTCCGCCCTGCACGACCGCGATCTGGGCCGTGCCGGCGTCGTCGACGACCGAGCGCACGGCGGTCGGACGCTCGTCGAAGCGGGCGAGGCGCCGGAAGGAGGGCCGGCCCCGCTCGCCGATGGTCAGCACCCGCAGCTCCCCCGCGTCGCCCTTGGGGGCGGGGATCCACAGGGGCACGTGGAGCGCCCCGGCAGCGTCGGTCAGGGGGGCGGCAGCCAGCTCGGCCGTGGGCCAGGGCAGCTCGATGGCCCGCGGGGCCTCCCGGAGCTGGAGGCCCTGGAGCTGGACCATGCCGATGGCCCGGGGGCCCTGCATCCAGACGACGTGGCGGTTGCCCACATCGGCACCCCGCGCCCGCGCCAGCCGCGGCGCGACCTCGCGGTCGAGGTGGGCGAGGTGGAAGGAGCCGAGCTCGCGATCGGGCCGGCGGCCGTCGGCGACATGGAGGTAGAGGTCGAAGCCCTCGGCGGCCTTGTGGAGCCAGACCGACTGGAGCTGGGTGCGATCGGCGCCGCCGACACCCCCGCTGAGGTCGGCCGAGACCGGGTGGCTGGGGGCGATGCGGATGGCCCGCCGCGCAACGGCAGACGGGGCGCCCACGTCGTCGAGAAGACTCACCAGCAGGGTGTAGTCACCGGCCTTCATCGCACCGCTGGTCGGCACCTCGAGCAGGGTGCGCCGCTGGCCCCGGGGCGACACGGTGAGCTGCTGGCCCGGGTCGGTGGCGGGGGCCTTGGTGCGGCGGTGCTCGAGCTCGCCCTTGCCGGCGTCGAAGGCGAAGTCAACCAGCCAGGGACGCCGCTCGAGATCCGGCACGGTCAGGGGCGCCGTGCCGTCGTTGCGCACCGTGAGGGGCACCCGGATGCGCTCGCCCGCGAGGTACTCGGCGCGCAGCTCTGCGGTCCAGCCGGCGGCGGTCGGGGTCGCGTCGGCGGCCGCACCGGGGGCGGGGTCCGGACTCTGGGCCAGGGCCGGGGCACCACTGAGGGCCAGGAGGAGCGCGAGCAGCATCGAGAGGACCTCGGGAGGAGCAGCGGGCGGGACCGCCCCAGAGCGGGGGCGGCGGGGGGCGGCGCGCCGGGCGGAGGCCGGTCGGGCATCCGGGGCGCGCCTGCAGCCTATCGGCCCGCCGGGCCCGCGTCCGGTTCCGCCGGCGCCGCGTCCGGCTGCCAGGCGAGGGCCAGGGCCAAGGCGCTGTCGCGGTCGGCAACACGCCCTGCGAGCTGTGCCGCACGCACCGCCCGGAGCCGCAGCCCCAGGGTGGGCCCCGGCCGCAGCCCCGCCTGGATGAGGTCCCGCCCGAGCAGCAGCGTGGGCAGGGGCCCCTCGGCCACCCCGGCCGCCTGGGCCTGGGCCAGCCGCCGGTCGAGGTCGAGAGCTGGCCGCAGGGCCGCGGCAGTGGCGAGCACCGGCGGCACGGCCACCTGCTCGGCGAGGGTGCGCAGGGCGACGGCCTCCCCGCCCGGCGGCACGTCCGCGTGGTGGGCGATGCTGCCCAGCACGATGTCGCGCACGGCCACCCCGCCCATGCTGTGGAGGCGCAGGCGGTCGAGGGCCGCCTCGGGCTCCGCCGCCCCCACGAGCAGCACGGCGAGCAGCACCCCGAGACGCTGGGCGGCGGGCTGCCAGTCCCGGGTGGCCGCCGCCGCCCGATCGAGGGCACCGGCGTCGGGCGCGAGGGCGCCGAAGATCTGGTCGAGCACCCCCGTGTCTCGGGCCACCGCGATGCCCCGGGAGGGCGCGGTGGCCTGGAGCAGCAGCTTCTCGAGCTCGGGCAGCAGCCGCTCGCCGGGCACGGCGGCGAGATCCTGGCGGCGGCAGAGCGCAGCGAGGTCGGGCACCACCGAGAAGCCGAGCACCCCTGCGAAGCGCGCCACCCGCAGCGCCCGGGCGGGATCGTCGCCGAAGCGGTCGGCTGCGACGGCGCGCAATTCGCGGGCCGCGAGATCCGCCCGGCCACCGGTCGGGTCGCAGATCGCCCCGGTGAGGGGGTCGGCGGCGATGGCGTTGATGGTCAGATCGCGCCGGCGGCAGGCCTCGTCGATGGGCAGGGAGGGGTCGCCCACCACCGTGCCCCGGTCCCCCGCCGTGGAGTCGCCCCGCGGGAGGGCCACGTCCAGCTCCAGCCCGCGCAGCACCAGCTTGTAGACGCCGAAGCTGCGCCCGACCGCCTTGGGCCGGCCGAGCCCCCCGAGCACCCGGCCGAGGGTGCCCGCGTCGAGGCCGTGCACCTCGAGGTCGAGGTCCTTGTTCATCCGCCCCAGCAGGGCGTCCCGCACGGCCCCGCCCACCAGCCAGGCCCGGCCGCCCGCCGCTGCCACCGAGAGGGCGACCGCCTGGACCGGAGGCAGCGCCAGGACTTCCTTGATACTCATGATCTGTGTTCCTCGGCCGATGCCGACAGCCCGGCAGCGGGGCGCCCGGTTCTCCGGCCGCCTCCCCGCGCGGCTGCGCGGTCGGTCCTGTAGCCTGCTGCCCCGCCCCCGACGCTCCGGAGCGCCCATGCGCATCCCCCTCGCCGCCGCCCTCCTCGCCACCGGCTTGGCCGTGCTCGGCGCCGGCCCGGCCGCCGCGGCCGACACCCTCTCGGTGGGCGGCCCCGCGCGCCTCTTTGCCCTGCCCTCGATCAACGAGGACGTGTCGCGCGAGCTGATCGGCCGGTCGCGGGTGTCGCTGGCCGACTTCGTCGGGGTCACCCCCCAGGCCCCCCGGGGCGCGGTGGTGCTCTACTTCTTCGACCGCCAGCACGGCGGCGACGGCCTGGGCGAGCTGCAGCGGCTCCACAAGCAGTGGTCCGGCAAGGGGCTCCAGGTGCTCGCCATCTCCACCGACCAGGGCGACCTCGGGGCCCTGTCGACCTGGGTCCAGGGCCAGAAGGTCGACTTCCCCGTCCTCCGCGACAACCACCACATCGTGCTCGAGCGCTACGCCTTCCCGCCCGCCCAGCTCCCGGCCGTGCTCGTGCTCGAGGCGGACGGCGACGTGGTGGCCGCCGGCCGGCCCAGTGCGGCCGAGCTCAGCAGCAGCCTCGAGGCCGAGCTCGCGCCCCTGCTCAGCGCCCGCTGAGCCCGTCCCCGGCGCGGCCCTCGACCCGCAGCAGCCAGTCCGGCCCCACCCGCTCCGCCCGCGCGCCGAGGCGGTCGGCGAGGCCCGTCGTCAGCGCCGTCCGGGCCCCCGCCTCGTAGACCACGACCCAGACCCGCTCGTGGGCCGCGACCACGGCCTCGAGGGTGGGCCGGGGCCAGTCGTGCACGTAGACCACCCGGCCCTGGACCAGCCGGGGCTGGCCGTGGCGGTGGTCGCCGTGGTCGAGGGGCCGCCCGTCGACCGTGTAGGGGCGCACCCGCGGCAGGGGCCACCAGGGCCGGATGCGCCACAGCACGGGGCTGTGGAGGCCCTTGTCGTCGTCGTTGGGGCCCGGCGGCGAGAGCAGCACCACCGCGTCCCCGCTGCAGTCCGGGGCGGCCCGGTCCCCACAGCGCCACGGTCGGGTGGCCTCGGCCAGGGCCACGTCGATCGCCCGCGGCGGATCGGTCGCGATGGTGCGGAGCCGCCACAGGTCGA
>CAXQUZ010000126.1:0-9156 GCA_964226865.1 Myxococcota bacterium
GCCCCCCCGCCGCCGGCGCGCGCCGCGGCCACCCCCCCCCCCCCGACACCGCCCCCGGCACCGCGCCGCCCGCCGCCCTGCTGCCGGACGGGCGCCCGCTCGAGACCGGGCCCCCCCCGCAGGAGGAGGCCCGGCCGCAGCGCAGGCTTCAGACCGACTCGATGACCACGTAGCCGGCACCGGTGTTCACGCCCGAGCTGTTGCTCTGGTTGCTGCCGGCGTTGTAGGAGCCGCCGCCGCCGCCCGGGCCGTCGGGGCTGCCGCCGCCCGAGCCGCCCGCGCCGCCCGAGTAGCCCCCCGCACCGCCGCCGCCGTCGCCGCCGCCGTGGCCGCCGCCGCCGAAGCCGCCCTTGCTCGACCCGAGGGCGCCGTTGAGGAAGGCCGTGCCGCCCCCCGCGCCCTGGCCGTTGCCCGAGAAGCCACCGCCGCCGCCCTGGCCGTAGGTGAGGCCGATGGTGCCGCCGTTGCCGCTGCAGCCACCCGAGACGAGACCGCCGCCGTGGCGCGGCACGTCCCGGCCACAGGTGGCGGTCGTGCCGTTCTTGTAGCTGGTCATGTGGGAGCTGTTGTTGTCGTTCTCGGCGCCGCCGCCGCCGCCGCCGGCGATGACGAGCGGGGTCGCGCTGGCGTCGAGGACCACGAAGCTGCCGCCGCCGCCGCCGGCGTCGTTGGTGCCGTTGGTGCCCGACTGGCCCACGACGATGGCCAGCACATCGCCGCCGGTCAGGGCAAACTCGCCCACCATCTCGGCGCCATAGCCGCCGATGTAGCCGTGGTCGGTGTTCTTGCCGCCGTTCGCACCGCCGGCGGTGATCCGGTAGGTGCCCGTCGCCGGCACGGTCCAGTACTGGATGCCGCTGGTGACGGTGACATCGCCGTCGAGGGTGGTGGCGGTGTAGGCCGTGTCGCAGAGGGCCTGGGTGGGGCCGGTGGCGCCGGTCTGGCCGCAGGTGCTGAAGGTCACCGACTCGAAGATGCTCACGTCCACCGAGGCCGTGGCGCCCGTGTCGTCGCCGTCGTCGGGCGTCGCCGTGCAGGTCCAGGTCTCGCCGAGCTGCACGTCGGCGCCGGTGGTGGTGTCGTCGGGCCAGGCGGTGGTGGTGGGGCCCGTCCAGACGGGGCTGCCCGTGTCGAAGGCGCCGCCCGCCTCGTAGACGACCCCGTCGACCTCCCACTCCATGGTGTAGGTGATGGGGTCGCCGTCGTCGTCGGTGGCGGCCGTCGCGATGCCGCAGGTGAGGGCGTCGCCGGCCACCGGACCCGTCGGGCTGATGCTGAGCACCGGGGCGCCCGGGGGCGTGTTCTGCACGGTCAGGCCGGCCGAGCTCTGGCGGGCCGTGTTGACCCCGTCGTCGGCGATGACCTCGACGGTGACCACCTCGTCCTTGTCGAAGTGGGTGGCGCCGTCGAGGGTGGTGGCGGCGCCGGACTGGACGAGCACCCCGTCGACATACCAGTCGTAGCTGAGGGTGACCGTGTCGCCCTCGGGGTCGCTGACGCTGGTGGCCACCGAGAGGGTGGTGTTGGTGGTCGGGGCCGAGGGGCTGACGCTGACGGTGGCGATGACCGGCGGGCTGTTGGTGATGGTGACCGAGGCCGTGCCCGTGGCCGTGCCGCCCTTGCCGTCGTCGCCCGTCACCGCGCAGGCCACGACCTGGCCGTAGGAGAAGGCGCCGGCGAGGGTCGAGGAGAGGCCCGAGCCGCTGGTGGCGGGGGTGGCCACGCCGTCGACCGTCCAGGCCGCCGTGGCCGTGGTCGCGTCGCCGTCGTCGTCGCTCACCGTGGCCGTGCAGCTCAGGGTGTCGGCAGCCGAGGGGGCCGAGGGGCTGAGGGTGACCGACACGGTGGGGTCGCGGTTCTCGACGGTGAGGCTCGCCGTGCCCGTGGCCGTGTCGCCGCTGGCGTCGGTGGTCGTGGCCGTGCAGGTGAGGACGGCGGCGCTGGCCACCCCGGCGGCGGCGAGGTCGAGGCTGGCGGCCAGGCCGAGGCTGGTGCCCGAGGCGTCGGTCCAGGCGTAGCTGAGGGTGGGGGTCTCGCCGTCCGGGTCGCTGGCGCTGGCGCTGCAGACGAGGGTGTCGTCGTTGGTGGCCGGGTCGGGGCTGATGGAGACCGTGCCCATGGTCGGGGCGCTGTTGACCACCGTGGCCGCGGCCGTGCCCACGTCCGTGCCGCCGTCGCCGTCGTCGACCGTGGCCGTGCAGACGATGCTGTCGCCCGGGTTGTCGCTGGACGTGACCGGGTAGCTGGCGCCCGTCGAGCCGTCCGACCAGAGGGTCGAGACCGTGAGGCTGTCGCCGTCGGCGTCGGTGCCCGTGGCCGTGCAGACCAGGGTGTCGCCCACCTGGACCGTGGCGGCCGAGAGGGTCGGGCCCGCGATGACCGGGGCCGTGTTCTGGACGGTGAGCTGGGCGAGGCCGCTCGGGCCGTCGGCCGTGCCGTCGTTGGGGGTGACCTCGACGCGGTAGCTGTGGCCCTTGGCGGTGGCGCTGCTCGGGAAGGTGGAGCTGGTCGAGACCGACGAGAGGGCCCCGTCGACATACCAGTCGTAGCGGTAGCTCACGGCGCCCGAGCCGTCCGGATCGACCGAGCCCGTGGCGGTGGCCGTCAGGGTGTCGGCCGTGCCGGCGGGATCGGGGCTGAGGGTGACCGAGGGGGCCGTGGGCGGGGCGTTCACGAGCAGCCCGATGGTGCGCAGGGCGTAGAGGCCGTCGGTGTCGGTGGCCGTGACGGTCAGGGTGTGATCGCCCGCGCTGAGGCCATCTTCGCGGAAGCTGACCACGCCCGTGGAGTCGGCGCCCTGGGTGGAGAAGACGCCGTCGATGTCGCTCTCCCAGGTGAGGCTGACGTCGGTGGGCAGGTCTTCGCCGTCGCTGACCGTGGCCGTGAACTGGACGTTGTCGCCCTCGCTCACCAGCTCGCCGTCGGTGGGGGAGCTGAGGGTGAGGGAGGGGGGGGTGCCAACCGTGTAGTAGATGCTGTCGGTGCAGGTGCCGCCCACCTCGTCGGTGGCGCGCAGGGTGATGAGGTGGGTGGCGACGCTCAGCCCGTCCCAGGCGAGGCGCACGGTGCCGTCGGAGTCGGGGGTGCTGGTGGCCAGCTCGCCGTCCCAGTCGCTGGACCAGACCACCTGCAGCGCGCTCACGTCGACGTCGACGTCGCCCACCGTGCCCTCGAAGCGCACCTCCGAGCCGAGCGGGCCCGCGGCGCCGTCGGCGGGGAGGGTGAGGCCACAGCTGGGGGGGGTGTTGGGCGGACCGACCTGGATGACCACGCTCTCGAGGGCCTCCCGGCCGGTCGTGTCGACCACCCGCAGCCGCACGGCGTGCTCGCCCTCGGAGAGGGAGCCATAGGCCTCGACCATGCCCTCGCTGGTGACCTCGACCTCGAGCCCCAGGTCGCCCAGGGCCTCGGTCTCCCAGGTGACCTGGAGCGCGCTCGGCGCGTCTTCGGCATCGTCGACCATGCCCTGGAATGCGATGATCTGGTCGCTGTAGTGGGTGGCCGTGGCGACCGGGGCCGTGATGGTGGCCGTCGGCGCGTCGGTGGGCTGGACGTCGAGGTCGATGCCGGCCCGGCCGCTGCCGCCGCTCGGGTCGCGCACCTCGAGCTGGACCGCGCCGCCGCCGGCCGAGAAGACGTGCTCGCAGGTGACCCGGCCCGAGGTGTCGGGGATCGACATCTCGCAGACGGGGGCGCCGTCGATGGTCCAGGTGACGGCGAGGGTGCCCAGGGCGTCGTCGACGTCGCTGACCGTGCCCGCCAGGGCGATGCGGTCGCCCTCGCGCACCGTGTCGCCGCTGTTGTGGCTCGAGATGTTGGCGTTGGGGGCCCCGTTGAACTTGGTCACCCCCGCATCAGAGCAGGCGCCGAGCAGGGCGAGGAGGACGAGAGCAGGAGCTGGTCGCATGGGGGTCCGGGGAGCAGGGGGCCGCAGGACCCGCATCCTACCGCCAGGGAAGGCCCACGAGAAGCACGATGTGGGGGAGGGAGCCGCCCGCAGCCCCGGCACGGGGGCCCGCCGCTTGCGCCCGAGAGGCCGCCTGCGGTACACCCGCCCCTCCCCCGCCGCGGGCCGAGCCACTGCCCTGGCCGTGGGCCGCGGGCCCGTCCCCCGCTCCGGAGCGCCGCCATGCCCCGCACCCTGCCTGTCGCCCTCGCCGCCGTCGGCCTGCTCGCCCCCTCTGCCGCCCTCGCCGACAGCCCCCTGGGCGGCGGCCCGGCCTTCACCATGTCGGTGGGCCGCGGGGCCACGGTCGGCGTCGCCGGCGCGCCCATCAGCATCGGCGCCCAGTCGATGGACAACCGCTTCGGCGTCACCCTCTCCAAGCTGGTCGCCTTCGCGAGCATCGACCTCGACCGGGTGACCGGCGAGGTGGACGGCGAGGCCTACGGGGTGCGCCTCGCGACGGTGGGCCTCGGCGCCCGCTACTACCTCAAGGGCCTCAAGGTCGGGAAGGCCGCGCCCTACGTGGTCGGCGAGCTCTTCACGGTCTCGCCCCGCCAAGACACGGGCGACGAAGACACCGACGACGCGGCCAACGCCGTGTCGAGCTTCGGCTTCGCGCCGGGCTTCGGCGGCGAGTACGCCTTCGCCAAGTCCTTCTCGCTCAGCGGCGAGGTCGGGCTGCCCATCCTGCGCGCCAGCACCGACGAGCCCGTCGACATCTCGGCCACCAGCATCTCGTTCTCGTCGAACCTCTTCCTGAACTTCTACTTCTGAGCTGCCGGGCGCCCCCGCGCGCCCGCCACCGGAGCGGGCGCCGCACCGCACTGTCGCGGGCATGGCCCTTTACGGCCGCGGCCCGCCCGGGTAGTGGGCGGCTCCCGATCTCCAGCCCGAGGGTTCCAGATGGCCGATCCGACTGACAAGTGGGAAGACAACATCGGCGGCGAGGCCGTCATCAACAGCAAGCGGGTGTCGTTCTACGTCGACCGCGAGTGCATCCTCTGCTCGGTCTGCTCCGACGCCGCCCCCGAGAACTTCCGGATGAGCGACGAGGAAGACCACGACATCTGCTTCAAGCAGCCCGCCGACGCCGAAGAGCTGGAGCAGTGCTACGAGGCGATGGAGAACTGCCCCGTCGAGGCCATCGGCGACGACGGCTGAGCGGCCCGATCCGCCCCGGCGCCCACCGGCCGGCCTCCCCACGCGCGGGGGGCCGGCCGGTCGCCGTTCTGGGCCGGCCTACTTCGTGACCGCGCCGCCCGGGCCATACCAGCGGTCCATGCGCGGGAAGTTGCCGCTCGGGGGCGCCGCGTGGGCCCGGTCCTCGTTGAGGTAGGCGATGATGGCGTCGGCCAGCCGATCGGCGATGTAGAGGCCCCGCTCGGGATCCGGCCCCAGGGGGCGGCCCTCGTCGTCGAAGCGCCAGAGCATGTCCTTGCGCACCTCGATGCCGAAGCTCATCGGCCGGTCGGGGCTGTGGCGGTACTCGTCCTTGACCTCGCCGCCGTTGCGCTCGAGGAAGCGGTGGATGGCGCGGTAGGCGTCCTCGGCGGCGCTGTAGTCGGCCGTGAGCGCCTCGGGGGGCCGGCGGAAGCGGTGGATGTAGGCGCGCAGCATGCCCGCCTCGCCCGAGCGCAGGTTCGTGTCCTTGAGCATGCGCCAGACCATCTGGTGGGCGTAGTCGCCCTCGGTGTCGGGGTACTCGGCCCCGTAGCGGGCCTCGAGCCAATCGAAGAAGGACCAGACCTGGTGGCGCACCTCGGGAGAGCCCTCGGGCAGCAGGTAGGGGTAGTTGTGGGCCACGGGCACCCCGCCCCGCTCGAGGGTCAGGGCGATGCGGGCCGGCAGGATGCGGTCGACCGTGAACTCGGCGAGGATGTCGGGGTAGAGCGGATCGAAGACGCCATAGGGCAGCTCGCCGTCGAGCTGGTAGCCGAGGGCGCGGCTCACGATGCTGACCTGGGGCCGCTCGGTGCCGCTCGGGTTGTAGCGGTCGTAGGTGTGGACGGCGATCTTGAGCAGCCGGCCCCGGATGACCTTGTCCATGGTGGCCGAGATGGCGTCGTAGTGCTCTTCGAGCAGCCGGCGCTGCTGGCCGAAGCCGAGCACCGTGTTGAAGGGCTCGTTGATGGCGGCCCGGCGCAGGTGGGGGGTGCCCGTGCGGCTGACGCCGGGGAAGCGGCCGAAGTCGAGCAGGGCCCGGGCGGTCTGGACCGTGTGGAAGCCGGGCAGCCCGAGCCGCGTCGCCAGCCGCTCGGCCACGAGGCCCGCGCCCCAGTCCCGCTCGCGCCAGTAGGCCCGGTCGATGACCTCGCGCGAGATGGGACGGCCGTCAGCATCGGTGAGGTAGTCCTCGGGAATGCTGTCGCCGTCGTGGATCACGTCGATCGAGATCTGGCCATCGTAGCGGTCGGGGTAGCCCCGCGCGTCGGGCGCGGCGATGGGCACGAAGGCCATCGGGGTCTTGGGGGCGGTGGTCCAGGCGCAGAGACGGGGAGGGAGCGAGGCGCTCATGGGGGGTCCGGGGATGCACGAATTCGCAGGGGGCCGCAGCCTGGCACCCTACCGCCCTGCATCGGCCCGTCGAGGTCCAGAGGGGAGCAAGAGCGCGGCCTTTGCGGCGATTTTCCACCCGCCCACTCTGCCCCGAGACTCAGCCCGCTTGCACTCCCCGGACCAGGGCAGTTGGCTGGCCCGAAGCGGCCCCCAGCGCCGCCGCGGCCCAGGCCGTGCGATCGCAGCGACCGAAGCCTCCGTCCGCGTGCTGGCGGGCGAGCAGCCGCGGCACGAGCCCGTCGGTGGGCCAGCCGTGGGCCACGTGGGCGAGCAGGGCCGTGCTCAGGTTCAGCGGGCTCGGCCGGTCGGCGACCCCGCCGAGGAAGGCCCGGGCGGCGGGCAGAGAGGGATGGCCCGGGGGCAGGGCGAGGCAGACGATGCCCGTCAGGTAGAGGTAGCCGGGAAGCTGCTGGCCCAGCATGCTCGGGTTGCCGGCGTTCCAGCCGCCGTCGGCGCACTGGCGGTCGGCGAGCAGGGCCAGCCCCTCGACCACCCGGGCATGGTCGCGCAGGCCCGCCGCCTGGAGGCTCGCCAGCGCCCAGGCCGTCGGCTCGACCCAGGAGAAGGTGGCGGGCACCCAGGGCCAGCCGACGAGCTGGCCGTCGAAGTCGCCGGCGGTCTCGGAGCGGGTGCCCTCGATGGCCAGGATGGCCTCGACTGCGGCATCGTGGAGCGCGGGCTGGCGATCGCCGAGGGCGAGGGGCAGGGCGAGGGCGGCCCAGTCGAGGCCCCCCGGGCGGGCGAGCGCGGCCCCCAGCCAGTCGGCCGGCACGGCGGCACCGGCGCCCACGGCGAGCACCGTCGGCTCGAGCGCGGCCGGTCCACCGGGCAGGTAGGGCCAGGCGCCCCCGGGCAGCCGGCAGCGGTCGAGGGCCGCAGCCGCAGCCGCACCGCCCGCAGCGAGGGCGGCGGCGGGGGCAGAGGGCAGCGACGGGGGCACAGGCATCGGCGCGGGCTCAGCGGCGACGGGGCGGGGGCGCGCCGGGCCGCCCGGGGCCGTGGGGGTTCGCCACGGGCCGGGCGATGGCCTTGCAGTGGCGCTCGAGCTTGCGGTGGGAGCGCGAGGCGGGGAGGGGGGTCTGCCAGGCGGGGCCCGGGGTCTGGAGCCCGGCGAGCTCGCCCACCCAGACCCAGCTCCGGCCCCGCAGCACGAAGGTGTAGGGCACGTCGAGGCGGGCCTGGCGGGGCGCACAGTCGGCGCTCGGGTCGGCGAGGCAGAGGGTCTCGGCGGGGGCACAGCCCAGCGGCGGCACGGCGAGCTCTCCGCCCGCCGGCACCCCCGAGGCGAGGCCCCGCCAGCGGAGGGTGAGCACGGCCTGGCTCGGGTCGTCGGGGGAGGGCGCCACCGCCACCCGCTTGAGCACGAAGGCCACGGCCTCGTCCCCACAGCCGGGGCAGACCCGCACGAGCACGTCGCCCTTGTGGAGACCGTCGGCGATGGCCGCGGCCGCGTCGGGGGGGATGTCCCAGAAGGTGTCGGCGCGGGCGGGGAGCAGGGCCAGCAGGAAGAGGAGCAAGGGTGCCATGGCGCCAGCCTACTGCGCCGCGGGGGGCCCCGTCGACGGCGGGCCCGGGCCCCACGGTCGGCGGATCTCGAAACGAACTTGATATTCATTTTCGTTTTTGTCTGGACAGCCTCCCGCGCCAGCGGTATCCACCAATCGATAATGAAAGTCGTTTTCGTTTGATCGTCTCCGCCGTGTCTCTGTCCCCCGCTCGGATGCCCCCGTGCTGCTCCTCCTCTCGACCACCCTCGGCACCGCCCTCGCCGCCGCCCCCGCGCAGGACGCCCCCGTGCAGGAGATCGTGGTCACGGGCATGCGCCAGGAGGAGCGCCTCGCCGACGCGACCGTGGCCACCGAGCTCATCCGCCGGGAGGACATCGAGGCCAGCGGCGCCCGGACGGTGGGCGAGGTGCTCGACCTCCACCCGGGGCTCCAGGTCAGCCGCGGGGTGGGCGGGGCCGGGCTCCAGCTCTGGGGGCTCTCGAGCGAGGCGGTGATGGTGCTGGTCGACGGCCAGCCCATGGTGGGGCGGGTGGACGGGGTGCTCGACCTCGACCGCATCCCCGTCCACGACATCGAGCGCATCGAGATCATCAAGGGCGCCTCGTCCCTGCTCTACGGCGCCGATGCGATGGCCGGGGTCATCCACATCATCACCCGCGAGGCGTCGGCCCGGCCGGGCGCCCGGGGGGCCAGCCTGGGCGCCCGGGCGGGCCACCTCGGCACCGCCCGCATCCCCGCCACGGCGGACGTGGCCGCGGGCGGCATGGCGGGCCTCGCGACCTGGCCGGGCGCCGCCGTGGCCAACACCGGCCAGCTCGACCTCGGCCTCTCCCGGGGCGGCGACCGGCTGCGCGCCCGCGTCGGCAGCAGCCTCTCGGTCGCCCCGTCCCTGGCCGGCCCCGACGGCAGCACCCAAGGCGCCGGCCAGGCCCTGGGCAGCCTGACGGGCCGCGCCACCTTCGTCGCCAGCGACGACCACCGCTGGGACCTCACGGCCCTGGCCACCCGCCGCCTCTCCGGGGCCACCGCGGTCGCCGCCACCGGCGCGGTGGTCGACCGCACCAACGACACCGAGAGCCTCTCGCTGCGGCTCGAGATCGGAAGAGCACACGTCTGAACTCCAGTCACCGCATGCTAGCGCGGTTG
>CAXQUZ010000127.1:0-5634 GCA_964226865.1 Myxococcota bacterium
GTCTTGCCCTGGTGCCCGCCCCGGGCCTTGCAGTCGGCCTTGCACTGGTCGCCGGCGCGCCGCCTGTCGGCTCGCCCCGGTGCCAGGCGGGCTCCCGGCCCTCGCCAGCCCCGCGCGGGTCCTGCGCCTCCGTAGCTCAGTTGGATAGAGCGACCGCCTCCTAAGCGGTAGGCCACAGGTTCGATTCCTGTCGGGGGTGCTCCCGCGGCGGGGCCCGCCGGTGCTCCGGGCCCCCGGCTCCGTGTCCTCGGCTCCGGCCCGAGAACGACGCGGGCGCGGCCCCACCGAAGCGAGACCGCGCCCGTCCAAGCCGCGGGGTCGGCTCAGAGCCGCAGCGCGCCCACGGCGTCGAGGCTGGCCCCGAGCAGGTAGGTGCCGCCGATGCTGTCGGTCGCGGGCACCCGGCCCTGGACGAGCAGCCCCTGGCCGTACATCGAGATGTTCAGCCAGCGCGCGAGGGGCAGGGCGAAGCGGGTCTCGGCGAAGGAGCGCATGCGCAGGTCGCTCTCGTCGTCGTCCGGCGTGTTCATCCAGAGCTGCACCGTGCCCGTGGTGGTCCAGACCACCGCGCCGCCCGCGAGCGACTTGTAGGTCTCCCAGTCGAGCTTGCCGCCGTACTCCGCGGGCTTCTCGTCGAGGCGTGCCATGTCGCGGTTGGCGAACATGCCCGCCCGCAGGGTGCGGATGGGGCCCGTGCGCAGGGCGGCCATGCCGAGCGCCAGCGAGAGGTCGGACTGGTGGGTCGACAGGGTGCCGTCTTCCAACTCGACCGGGGTGTAGTCCGAGTCGTAGGACAGCTCGGTGTAGGGCATGGCCTGGAAGCTGCGGTCGGCGGGGATCGCCGCGCCGGGCAGGGCCCAGGAGGTCGAGAGGACCCAGTCGTCGGCGGTCTCCTCGGCCGGGTCTTCGCCGATGCGGAGCTTCGTGAAGGTCGTGCGGTAGCGCACATCCGTCCAGAGCTTCTCGCTGGTGTACTCGAGGGCCACGTCGCCGATGGTGCCGAAGGTGAAGCTCGAGGGGCTGGTGACCAGGGTCTCGGGCACGGCGGCGAAGGTGTCGTCGTCGACTCCCTCGAAGGACTCGGTCGACAGCGAGATCTGGCGCATGCGCAGCAGCCAGAGGGGCTGCATCAGCGCCGGGGTCTCGTCCCGCACGATCTCCTCGGTGTCGGCCACCATGCCGTCGGCCGCGAGCTCTTCGAGGCGCTGCATGGCCGCACTGTGGAGGGTGAGGGGACGGCCGTCCTCCCGCAGCACGGGCTTGATCCCGGGCTTGTCGAGCAGCCGGCTGGAGCGCAGGCCCGAGAGGATGTCGCCGGTGGGGGTGCCGCTGACGGTCACCGACGAGGTCACGATCCGGTAGCTGCGGTCGGGATCGAGCCAGCGGGCGCCGACCTTGTAGAGCTTGGCGCCGGGGCTGAGCCCGCAGACCACCGGGATGGTGCCGGCCCGGTCCGAGAGGCGCTGCATGCTGCTGCCGGGCACCTGGTGGATCTCGAGGGTGTCGAGCACGGCGAGCGAGTCGACCACCGTGAGCGCGCTGGCGGGGCCGGGGAAGCCTGGGGGACGCGGCAGCTCCCGGAGCAGGGCCACGTCGGCATCGGTCGCCTGGAGCACGGACTGGCAGACCAGGTCGCTCCAGGCCTTCTCCGTCCACTCGCCGTCCTCGGGGGCGCCCACCAGCGGGCGATCCAGGGGCGGGTAGACCGAGAGGCGGGTCTGCATCACCCGCCGGGCGACGGCCTCGTCCCGGGGGGCGTCGTCGGTGAGGTGGACCGACTCGATGCCGACCCGGGCGGGGTGGACCGGCGTGCCCTCGAAGACCACGTCGAGGGTGGCGAGGCCGTCCATGGGGGCGGTGAGGGGGGCGCCCTTGAGCTCGGCGGGCAGGTCGCGGAGGTCGGCCTCGCGCCGCTCCACCCGGAGGGTGGCGAAGGTGGGATCGCCGATGAGCACGTCGACCCCGCGCAGCTTGCGCCGCAGCCGGGCCAGCAGGGCGCCGTCGGCCGTGGTGAGGGCGACGACCATGTCGACGCCGTTGCCCTCTTCGTGCAGGCGGTCGATCACGGGCTGGACCGTGCTGACGGGATCGCTGATGGTGACGCCGTCTTGGGCGAGGGCTGGCGAGAGGGCGGCCACCTCGGGGCTGAGGATGCCGACAAAGCCGACCCGCACGGTGCCCGCGGCGGTCTCGACCTCGATCACCCGCGCGTCGGGCAGCTCGAGGTGGGCGGCCTCGGCCGAGGTCTGCCAGTTGGTCGCGATGTAGGGCAGGTCGCGGGAGGCCAGCTCGTCGTGGAGCTGGGCGGCGCCGGCGACCAGCTCGGTCTGGCCGGGCACGAGGGCCGCGGGACCGAGGCGCTCGAGGATCTCGAAGCCGAGATCGCGGTGGAGCGAGAGCTGGCCGTCGCGCACGCTGCTCGCGCCGTCGACGAAGTTGCCCGCGTCCACGAACACGGTCGGGGTCGGTCCCTTGAGCTGGGTGAGGGCGGCGATGCGCGCGACCCGGCGGCTGGCCTCGTCGATGGGGCGGCCGATCAACAGGGCGGCGTCGCTGGCGAGGGCACGCCGGAACTCCCAGAGCTCGGGGGCGAAGCTCGGGGGCAGGGCCGCGCCGGCCGGGCTCCAGAGGGTGGCCTCGGCGCCGGCGGCGTTGGTGCAGGTGCGCCGGTCGTGGGTCGCGTGGGGGCGCAGCAGGGCCTCGACCATCTTGCCGAAGCGCTCCTCCGGGGGCGTCTCGAAGAGCACCACGTCGGTGGTGGTGGTCACGGACCAGGCGCTGGTGGGGGCGCCACAGGTGATCTCGCCGCCGCGCATGAAGGCGAGGACGGGGGCGATCTGGCCGTCGGTGCGGAGGATGTGGCCGTCGCGGACGAGGGTGCCGTGGTCGAGGGTGCCGGTGGTCCAGCGGCCGCCAGTGCGGCTGGCGGCCTCGGCGAGCAGCGCGTCGGCGGCGAAGCTGGTGTGGCCCGAGCCGACGCCGCCGAGGGCGCCGGTGTAGACGATGCGGAGGCTGCCCCGGGGCGGGCGGGCGCGCACGACCTCTCCCAAGGCGGCGCCCATGACCTGGTCGGTGGCGCCGGCAGAGACGGTGCCCACTGGGGGGCTGTCGTCGTCGACAGTGGCCTCTGCGGGGGCGTTCGCGCCCGGTTCGGTCTCGTCCGGGGCGGCGGCGCTGGGCGGCGGGGCGGTCGGGGCGGGGGGGGCGTCCGGTGTGGCGTGGGCGAGGCCCGCGGCCCACAGCACGGCGGCGTGTCCGAGCATGCGATGGTTCCAGGGTGGGGGCGTCGGCAGCCCCTCCGCTCAGTCCCCGGCGGGGACGGCGGTGTCGGTGTCCCAGATGCATCGGGACAGCGCGTCCAGGTAGCTGCCGTGCACCTCGTGGTAGCCGCTGTACTGGTGCTCGCGCAACAGCTCTCGGAGCTGGGGCAGGTTGTAGTGGGGCACCGTCATGAAGAGGTGGTGGCAGCAGTGGTAGTTGAAGCGGAAGGGGGCGAGGATCCAGCCCTCGACGGGCCGCGGGACGATGTCGACGGTGGGGATGCGCAGCCCGCCGAACTCCTGGAAGCCCCCGGGCAGCCGCTGGGCGATGAGGTGGGCGAGGCCGTGCTCGACGACGATGCGGCAGCGGTTGAGGAACACGGCCACCCCGAAGAGCGGCAGGATCCACAGCACGAGGTAGCCGAAGAACCAGCCCGTGGTCGCCCAGGTGATGGCGATGAGCGAGAGCTGGGCGAGGATCACATAGGCCGTGTGGCGCCGCTTGGCGGCCTGCACGGCCGGCGGGTGGGGGCTCTTGGTGCCGATGCCGCCGGTGCCCTTCTGGTAGACCTTGATGGCGATCTCGATGGCCGTGCCGAAGATGAGCACGCCGAGCCGCGGCAGGCCGGGGCGGGCCTCGATGACCCAGCCGTAGATGTGGCCGTCGGGGTCCTGGGCGCGGGTGCGGACCTTGTGGTGGTCGAGGTGCTGGAGCCGGTAGGCGGCGAAGTTCACGCCGACGATGGCCTGGCCGAAGACGCCGAAGGCCTCGTTGAGGGCCCGGGGCCAGACGAGGGTGTGGTGCACGGCCTCGTGGCCCGAGATGACGATGCGGTACTGCAGCACGCCCATCAGGGGCACGATCCACAGCAGGTGCCAGGGGGACAGCCACAGGGGCGCGAGCAGCAGCCCCACCACCCCGGCGTAGGCGGCCACGAGGCCGGGCAGGGCGACGTTGCGGTGGTCGTTGCGCAGCAGCTTGAGCCGGGCGGCGAAGGCGGCGGTCTCGCGCCGGCGGCGGGAGGGGGCGGCGTCGGTGGCGGGGGCGGACGGCATGGTGCTCCTCTCGGCGGGCCGGTGGGGCAAGACGAGAGGGTATCGCAGCCGGGCGCCCGTGCTCGGCCAGGGCCGGCAGCAGGGGGCGCGGACGGCCCCGGGGAGCGACCCGGAGCTGCGGCGGCGCAGGCCCCGGGCGGGCGGCGCTGGACAGGGACGGCCGGGCGGGATGGGGCGGACGGCCGCGGGATCAGGCGAGGAGCAGCTCGACCCCTTCGCGTGCGGCGAAGACCTCGAGCTCAGCGCCCAGCTCGGCCGCCCGGGCGAGACAGGCCGCGAGCTTGGCCTCGACGGCGGCGTCGTCCTGCATGGGGTCGTGGTGGAAGATGGCGAGGCGCTCGACCCCGACCTGGACGGCGAAGTCGACCGCCGTGGTGGCCCGGCTGTGGCCCCAGCCGACCTTCGAGGGGTACTCGGCCTCGGTGTACTGGCCGTCGGCGATGAGCACGGTGGCCCCCCGGACGAAGTCCACCAGCGGGGCGGGCAGGCGCCGGAGCGGGCCCTGCACCGAGATGCTGGCGGGGCCCGCGGGACAGACCTCGTCGGCGTTGCAGATGAGCTGGTCCAGCTCGCAGTCGGTTGCGTAGACCACCGAGCGGCCGCTGGGGCGGTGGTCGAGGCGGAAGCTCAGGCAGCCGCCCGGGTGGGCCGCCGGCAGGGCCCGCACGGCCATCTCGCCCACGAGCCGCGGCTGGGGGCCGATCTCTTCGGGCACGATCTCGGCGCCCAGATCGGCGAACTGCACGGGGAAGTAGTCGCTGTGCATCTGGCCCGAGAGCAGGCTGTGGATGTCGCGATCGCCCTCGCGCTGGCCGTAGACGTGGATCCGGTTGGCCGGGTTGTAGGCCGGCGGAAAGAAGGGGAAGCCCTGGATGTGGTCCCAGTGGGCGTGGCTGATCATCAGGTGGATCGGCGCCGCCGAGGGGGCCGCACACATGGCCAGGCCGAGCTCCCGGATGCCCGAGCCGGCGTCGAGGATGAAGCGCTGGGCGCCGCTCCGGACCTCCACGCAGGAGGTGTTGCCGCCGTAGCGCTGGGTGGTCGGGCCGGGGACGGGCACCGAGCCGCGGACCCCCCAGAAGCGGACGAAGACGCTCACAGGGAGCTCCGGCGGAAGAGGAAGTGCACGTCGCCGGCCTGGATGTGGTCGTGGTCGCGCAGGTTCGCCGCGTGCACCCGCTGCTCGTTGAGCAGCAGCCCGTTGCGGCGCGAGAGGTTCGTGATGCGCAGCTCGGCGCCCACCCGCTGGATGGAGAAGTGCTGGCGCGAGACCCGGTCCGAGGGCACGCAGACCGTCGCGTCGTCGCTGCGCCCCAGA
>CAXQUZ010000128.1:0-13729 GCA_964226865.1 Myxococcota bacterium
TACACGACGCTCTTCCGATCTGCAATCGCTCCCCAGGACACACCCTCGCTTCGCTTCAACTCCCGAAGCGGCACGAACAGGCATGGGATGTCGCCCGGATGTCGGACCAGCTGAACGCGAGTTCTCCAGGCAAGCAGCGTGCTCTTGCCCTTGCCGGCGTCGGCGCGGAGGTACGCGAGCTTGCCGCGAGTAGCCTGGGTGAGGGCGTCATCGACCTTGAGTCCGTCATCTGTTCTCAGGGGAACCACATGGTGCTCACCCGCTGAGAGAACAGGGCGCAGAACAGCTTCCACCAAGCTCAGTTGCTGGTCTCGCCAGCTACGAGGCAATCCGACCATCGTGGCGATGGCGTCCTGCAACGGAAGCAGACGCACGCCTCGCGTCACCGTGGTTGGCGCCGCTCCCGCCTCAAGGGTTCCCCCCACGCCCACTACGACTTGGTGGACTCCACTCTCATCGAAGGCACTGGGAAGGTCCTCCGCAAGGCGGGCGGCGAGGTCACCAAGCGAGGTGCCCCCTGAGATGGTTCCGAAGAAGAACTGCCGGTCCCCTTGGCGGATTCGGTGGACGGTTCCAGCACCGATGTCGACGACTTCGGGAGCGGGCAGGTCGCACTCCCCTGCAAGCGCTTCCAACGCAGCGCTGGTTGTCGGGTCTACTGGTTCGAGCATCGCAGTTCCAAGGTGTGCGGGCAGCGTTGAGTAACGCCTCGAAGGCGGGAGATCCAGACTTGGGGAACGGCAGGTCAGCTCGGTCCAGGACCAGCAATGGCTGTCCGGGCCGAGCAGAACACCCTTCAGACCGAGCAGCCCGAACCGGCCGCTACCGTGCCCGCACCTTCGCCACGAACCCATCCACCACGCTCTGCTTGATCCACGGGTTCTCCCGCCCGATGGCCACCGCCACCTCGATGGCCGCTTTGGCGTCCATGCCCCCGGCCTCGACCACCCTGAGAATGAGCTGGAGACCCCACTGCACCTGGACGTCCGCCTCGGCGCAGGCGCGGCGCAGCCGGCCATCGTTGGTGACGCAGACCCAGCCGGCGTCGCGGGCCAGGATGAGGCACATGCGGTCGGCGAAGGACAGGCCGCCCGCTGTCTCGCCCGCCTCGAGGAGCTGCTCGAGCGTGCCATCGACGACGACCAGGCCGAGGCGCGCGCAGGCGTCCTCGTCGAGCTGCTCGACCTCATCGAAGACGTCTCGTGGG
This sequence comes from Myxococcota bacterium, assembly GCA_964226865.1. GTDB lineage: Bacteria > Myxococcota_A > UBA796 > UBA796 > UBA2385 > CAXQUZ01. Next base: position 1,208 of record CAXQUZ010000128.1, read on the forward strand.
ATGTAGACGGGACCGACGTGCTGCACGACCAGCGCCAGGACCGAGTCGTCGGCCTTGGCGTAGTCGATGAGGACGTTGGCATCGACGACGAGGACCACCGGGGACGCTCCTCAGACCAGCCAGGAGGCGGCGCGGTCGCGCATCTGCTCGACCGAGAGGTCCAGGATCTCGGCGGCCCTGGAGAGGGTGATGGCCTCCTGCTCCACGGCCCGCCGAACCAGCAGGGCGAGGCGGTCGCCCTGGAAGTCGTGGGCGTCGAGGCGGGCAGGCTCCCGGCCGGTCCCGGCGATGAAGCCAGTGGCCTGGAAGACGGACTCGTCCACGCCGTGGGGCTCGGTCAGCTTGAGCAGGGGCTGGCGGGTGCGGCGCTTGTGCTCCATGTGGACCCGCTGCCACAGGCGCTTGCGCTGGCCCGCGGGCCCGCGCTCAGCGACCCGGTAGACGACTGCTCGCCAGCTCACGCGGAAGACCCTCTTCACCTTGATGACCCGGTCGAGGAGCGACAGACCGGCGGCGTCGTCCCACTCCCGCCAGAAGGCGGCGTCGGGCATCAGGAAGTGCGATGCGAAGACTTCGGCCTCTCGCTCTTGCTCTTCGTCCTCGGACTCGAGGGAGACGTCGTAGGACCCGAGGTGCAGCAGCAGGTGCCCCAGCTCGTGGACGGCGCTGTAGATCCAGTGCTCGACGGGCAGCCGCGCCCAGGTGTTGACGATGACCGCGGGACCGCCGTGGTCCTCGCCGACGCTCAGGCCCAGGAAGGCGTCGGTGGCCACGTCCACCTGGAAGACCTTGATGCCCTGGGACTCCAGCAGGCCACACACGTCGTGGACCGGCTCGCGCTCGTTGAGCCCGAAGTGCGCCCGTGCGGCGGCAGCCACTGCAGGCATGCCCTCTGCTCGGAGGTTGGACACCTGCTCGATGAGCGGGCCCAGGGTGTGCGGCTGCCGGGCGTCCAGCAGCCCCTCGAGCTCGCGGTAGTCGCGCAGCCAGCGGGCGACGGAGGCGAGGACCTGGTCGCGCCGCTTGAGCCGCTTGAGCGACCGGAAGCGCACGTGCTCCAGGCGCTCGGTCGGGGTGACGAGCTCACGCATGGGCGCTCCCAGCGCGCTGCCGATGGCTCGCAGGGACTCGACCCGCGGGGTCGAGCGGCCCTTCTCGATGTCCCGGTACGCGGCCCGCGACAGGCCCGCCGCCTCGGCCACAGCCACCTGCGACAGGCCTCGCTCCTTGCGGATCCGCACCAGGTTGGTGGCGATGACGTTGGTGTCCATGCCCACCTCCGGTTGCTCCTGTCATCAGGCTATCCATTTCAACGGCTCCTGTGAATATGGAAAGTGCGGGTACGGTCAGCTTCGGTCCGGTCACCTAGCCCTACCCCCCCGCCAAGCCCATTCTCAGCGGGGAGGCCCGGCATCCCTGCCGGTGCGGGCCAGCCCTCCACCGCGCAGGGTGCGACAGCAGCGGCGAAGGGCCTTCGGTGGCAGTCATGAGCCCGGCTCCGTCCCCACCCCACCGTGGTCGGGCCACCCCTCGGCCAGCCCTCACTGGACCGGTGTGGCCAGCCGAGATCCGCCAGCACGGGCGATCCCGAGTCATCGTCCACACCTGCCACACGTTCGCTCCAGTGCTCGGTGTGTGCGTGCGCCGGGTTCTCATCGGCCGGAGAGGCACACGCGCTCGCGCCCGAGGGCTGGGAGGTGTGGCCGGTATGGACAGGGTGGTCATGGTCGCAGCACGCGTCGTTCTCGCCGGCCACACCGCCAACATCGGAGAGTGGACAGGGGTGGGCCATCAGGCGTCCGCCTCGGGACCCGTGTCCCAGCTCGCCCAGAGCATCCGGCGCACGCCGTCCACGCGGAGCCGACGCTTGGCGAAGCCGAGGCGGGTGAGGATGCCGGCGGCGCGCATGGTGTCGCGGGTCTGGTGCCGGGCGGTCTCCTTGCCGAGTGCTCCGGTGAGCAGCTCGTCGATGGTGAAGGGTTCGACCCGCTCATCCAACCAGCGGCGGATGGGCTCCTCCCACGCATCGACGGCCCGGTAGGGCTCGGAGGCGGCCACGCGAGCCTGCTCTTCCTCTGGGGTGAGCCACCACTGCTCGCCCATGCGGTAGCGGGCGACGGCTTCGGCCCAGAGCTGGTCCCGGGACGCGCGGATGCCGGCGAAGTTGGCCTCCTCGACGGCGATGGGCCAGAAGCGGCGGCTGCCCGTCGGGTCGCGGAGGAACTCGGCCTCGTTGGTCGTGCCCACGAAGACGTTCTGCCGGGGCACGTCCACTGTGTTGCGGCCGTAGGAGGGGCGGTAGTGGTCCACCTGGGCGGAGAGGAAGGCCTTGATGACGCTGCTCTCAGAGCGACGCAGGCTGTGGAGCTCCGAGAGCTCGTAGAACCACACGCCTGGCAGGTTCTGAAAGGCGTCCTTGCTGCCGAAGTCGATGAGCGAGTCGCTGAACCACTCCCGGCCGGCGAGCTCGGCGAGCCCCCGACTCTTGCCCATGCCCTGGGTGCCCTGGAGCACGAGGGTGGTGTCCACCTTGCAGCCTGGCTCGAAGATACGGGCGACCGCAGCCACCAGGAAGCGCAAGGCGGCCGCGCGGACGAAGGTGGTACCCTCCGCGCCGAAGTGGTCCTCCAGCCACATGGGGGTGCGCTCGACGCCGTCCCAGCTCAGCGCTTCGAGGTACTCGCGGACCGGGTGGCGGCGGCGCTCGCGCGCGACGAAGCGCACGGCCTCGCCCACAAGGCGCGTGCCCGGACTCAGGCCGTAGCGCTGCGCGACCTCGAAGTTGAGGGCGGTCTCGTCCTCGTCCTGGATGGGCAGGCCGTCGACCATGACACGCCGCCGGAAGTCATCGAGCCAGATGCGGTCGGCGAAGAGGGGGTCGGCGTTGAAGATGTGGATGAGGTTCGACAGGCAGGTGCGGGGGTTGCCCTTGGCGTCACACTCCAACAGCTCCAGGACCTCGGCGGGCGGCTCCTCGACCTCGACGCCGGCGACCTCGAGCGCAGCGGTGTCATCGGCCATCGCCGCCTCCCGCTCCCGACGCCAGCAAGGTGTCGAGGAAGCCCCACCAGCCGCAGGTCTTGCGGTGGTTGCAGCTCGCAGTCCGGCGCACGGACGGGTCGAGCCAGAACCAGGCCGAGGGGCGTCCACAGCTCGGACAGGTGATGTGCGTGGCCCGGGTCTCGGTGAGCTGGGCTTGGAGGCGCACGGCTGCCTCGTGCCGGACAGTCGGGTCGGTGTTGAGCCGACGGCGCGCGACCTGCAGAGCACGCCCAGGCCGGACTCGGAGCGCGGGGCGCGCGAGTGAAGGGGGCGAGGGCGTGGGTGGGGCCCGGTGGTCGAGGGCCTTTTCCACGTCGACCGGATGGCCGACCTGGAGGTCGAGGACCGCGAGGCCCTGCCGCTCCGCTGGGCAGGCTGGCAAGTACCAGAGCCGGGCGACGTCGCGCGCACGAGGGTCGGCATGCCCACCGAGGGCCTGGTCCACGGCCGCCCAGGTGTGCAGCACCTCGTCGGGAGGGATGGGCCGGCTCACGGGCAAGACGACCCGGAAGCAACAGTCATCTGGGCCGCCCACGCCGTGGCTGAACGACGAGTAGAGCAGGTAGGAGAGCCCGTGTTGCCGCAGCGCGCCGACCACGCCGCGGGCCTCTTCGGCGGCGAGGTGGTCGTAGTCGAAGACCAGCGCCGTGAGTGCGAGAACACCAGTCTTGCCTCGCTGCGCACCGCTGGCGTAGCGAGCGAAGGACACGGCGGGGCCGGACTTTTCGGGACGCACGACGTGCCTGCCCACCAGCCTGGCGATGCTGCCGGACACGGGCTCTGGGAGGCGGTCCTTCTCGTCGCGGAACCGGACCGCGTCGACGATGACGCGGCGCGGATCGACGCGCTGGGGAGCCCGCGGTGCGGGCCACTCGGCACCCTGCATCAGCGGGCCGCCAGGGCGTCAGGACGGTGCCAAGTCTCCCGGGGGAACGCGACGAGCTCGCCGGTCCCGTCGGGAGCGGTGTCGATGCAGACGACCACCGGCCCATCGCTGCACCCGCAGACATCGAGCCACGCGCCCAGGCGTGCCGCCAGGGCATCGGCCCAGGCTCCATGTCCGACGACGTCGCCGTGGCCACGCAGCGTGTCGGCCGTCTGCCGCAGAGCATCGAACAGGCGGTCGGCCGGGACCGCGGACGGGTCCCGCAGCACAATCTTGTAGGCCGGCGACCGTCGGTGCCGGAGGAGGAGGTCGCACCAGGCGGCGGCCTCCTGCTGGAGTTGGTCGGCGAGCTCGCAGAACCCGGCTGCGCGGAGACCGGCAGCTGGGGCGACGAGGTGGGCGTGGCCGATGCGTTCAGCTCGCGCGGGCATCACGCACCTCCCGCCGGCTCGCGGCACCGCGGCGGGCGGCCTCGCTGCGGTCCTCGGTGCGGGCCCAAGTGGAGAGCAGCTGGTAGACCGCGGTGACGTTGTGGAGGATCTCGCCAGCCTTTTCGTGCGAGAGGGGCTCGTCGTAGAGCGGCTGGTAGATCTCGACGCAGCGGTCGAGCTGCTCGGTGGTGAAGGAGCGGACCGTGCGGCGGACGCGCGGGGACGGGGAGCGGGCCATGAAGCGAGCCTCCTGGGGTTCGCTCCGGTGGCGGGACTTTTCGCGTCCCTCGGGGACCGCGCGCGTACCGCGTGGGGCCCGCGCTACAGATCCCAGTCTTCGCCACCTCCGTCGTCGTAGCGGTGGACCTTCACGCTCCGCTCGATGCGGCGCTGGAAGTGGACGCCGAGCGCAATGTCGTGGGCCTTCAGCGCCCGGATGGCGTCGTTCAGGCTGCGCTTGATGCGCTGGCGCGCCTTCTCGGCGTCGGGGTCGGTCTGGCGGGGACGACCGCCGAGCCCGGTGTCTGCGGCGAGCTGCTGGGCGATGAACTCCTGCTCGACACGGAGACGCTCGACGGCGGCGAGGTCGGTCATCTCCTCGGCCTCGGCGATCTCTGCCTCCAGGTCCCGCAGGCGGTCCCGGTACGCTGCGAGGGCTTGGGCATCGGTGACGGCGTGGACGGACTGGCGCCCGGGACCACCGGCTGGAGCTCCGGTACTTTTCGCGTCCCCGGCGCCTGCCCGCCGGAGGACCTCGGGCCGGTCGACCCGGTCCAGGGCCAGCGTGGGCACCGCGCGTGGGGCCTGGCGCAGCAGCTCGGCGATGAGAGCGTAGCCCCGGCGGTGCTTGTCGATGATGGCCGTTCGGCCCGCCAGGCCGATGGTCCAGCTCCCACCGATGCGACGAAAGGTGTTCCGCTCCAGCCGCTCGCCCGCGACCACAGCGCTGGACACCGACGGCGGCTCCGCCACGTCCTCCGGGCCAGCCACCGACGGCACCCCCGGCTCTGGGACCACGCCATGGGCACGCAGCGCCTCGGCCGTCCCCTTGGCGACGCAGCGCCCGAGCAAGGAGTGGGGATGGATGCGGCCCGTGAGCAGGTCGTCCGCGCGGGTGCGGAGCTCGTCCCGCACGACCTCGCCGACCATCTGCGCCTGGCGACGGTGCAGGCGCCACAACCGGGCCAGCGCCTCCGGCTCGTCGCAGCTCCACATCTCCTGCAGACCCGGCAGCGCCGTCGCGACCTCGGGGTAGCGCTCGAGGAAGACGGGGCCGCTCTCGATCTCCCGCACCCGGTCAGCGGTGTCGACGTAGCCGACGGGCAACAGGACGTGGTCGTCGCCCAGCGCATCGCGAAACAGGTCGACCTCGTAGGCCTCCTCGGACTCGGGGAGCTGGGCGGCCCGCACGGAGAAGCGGCGGTCCACGCACTGCGAGCAGACGCCGCAGTGGGGGTGCTGTGTGGTCGCGCCACGCACGCTCGCGCAGCTCCGGGTGAACTTGAGCAGGTCGGCGGCCCCGGCCTCCCGCAGCCGCTCGCCCACCTCCCTCCGGGTGAGCTCCTGGTAGGGGTTCTCGACGACGAATGGGCGCTCGTGCAGCAGCGACAGCAGGCGGCTGAAGCCCTGGACCACACGCGGGTGGACGGTCCGGGTGGCCTGTGCGCCCGTGAGCTGGGCCGAGATGGGGATGTTCACCGCGATGATGCCGTTCTCGTAGAAGCGGAAGCGGTCCAGCCCAACGAGAGAAGCCACAGCACCGGCGATGGCCGCGAAGAGGAAGCTGCGCGAGCGTTGGTGGTTGTCGCGCTCGAAGGTGCGCCCCGGCGCATGCATCTGTACGTTGAGCTCGACGTGCCACGGGTTTCCGCCGCGGGCGCGCTCGCGGAGGTCTGCGACCAGGTCGCGCTGGACCTTCACCAGCTTGGTCGCCGACCGCCGGGTCACGAGCATCACCCGCCGGCCATGGAGCAGGGTGGCCTCGGCAGCACCGGTGAAGCTGTCCATGCCGCCGGAGAAGAGCGCGACCTCGTCGATGTGGTCCCACGGCTGGAAGGTGCGTCCGTTGCCCGGCGGAAGGAACTGCGGCCCGGCATCGGAGAGGTCGGTGCCCGGCACGACCTCGAAGCGGTACAGGTCGTCGGACAGGAAGCCCACGGTGTCCTGGAGCAGGCGCCGCACCTTGATCTGGTTCCAGAACGCCGGCTCGTGGACGGGCACGACGAAACGGAAGCTCCGTCGCCAGCTCCGGCCGTTGTCCACGGCGGTCTTCGAGCCCCGCGACGTCGCGCAGTCGGCGGCGAGCACAATCGACGCGAGGCGGATGAGGTCCTTCCACCGGTGGCCCAGCCGGCCGGTCAGCGCCCGCTCCAGCCCTGCCACCTGCACTTCAACCTGTGGCCCGAGTCCGGCGCGGGTGTGCAGACGGAGGGCATCGGCGGGGGCGGCCTTGTGGTGCGCGCCAGAGACCAGGACCCAGCGGGTCCGCTCCTGCGCCATCACAACGCCCCGCGTCGGAGCTCACCGCGCATCTTCTTCATCGCATAGGCGACGAACCGGCCGGTGCGCTCGGGCGTGAGGTCCTGCTCGTAGCGGGCCTTGGAGAACCAGCCGCCCGCGAAGGTCTCGACGATGAGGGAGGCCTGCCGCGCGTGCAGCGCCACGGCGTCCTGGAAGGCCCGCTGCTCCGCGACGTTGCGGAAGCGGTGCCCCGGCCCGGTGTGGAGGGGGAGCTCGCGGCTGACGTAGTGGGTGAGCACGCGCTCGGTCATGCGCGCGAAGAAGTCCCGGGCGAACGCGCCGAACTGTCGCTCGGTCGCGATGCGCCGCACCTGGGCTTGGGTGTCCCCTGGCTGTGGTCCGAAGAGCTGGGGCGCGTCCGGTCGGGTCGCTTGCACCACCGACTCGACTGCCGCGAGCCGGGCGAGTTCGCCCAGGTCGGACCGGGGCTGATCCAGCCCGGCCGCGTGGGCATCAACCGCCCGTCCGACGGCAGCGGCGAGCTCGCTGGCGCTGGGGTCGCCTTGCACGGAGACACCGAGACGGCGGAGTGCTGCGGCAAAGTCGTCCGACCGGGCCGCTTCGGGGAGTTGGGTGAGCAGCCACACCGTGTGGACGACGATGGGATCGTCGCCTGCGGAGGCGAACTGGTCCTCGGCGGCGTCGATGGTGGCCACCGCGACCGCCGCGGCCGTGCCATCGCCGCTCACCAGCGCGATGACCTCGCGCCACTGGCGGCTCCGGGGCAGGCGGCCGAGGCGGATGTGGCCCACGGTCAGACCGCCTCGCCGTACTTCTTGCCCACCGTGGCATTGAACCCGCGGACGATGCTCACGATCTCGCCGACGTCATCGCCGAAGAGGCCGTCTACGCTGTCGGGGCGACTAAACAAGGCTCAGTTCCTCCAATGAGTGGTATCTCAAATTTCGGCTGAGGAGTCCTCCTTGCGGAATCACGAGTCGGGTTAGGGCCCTTCCTATCCACCGGAGGCGTCCCCAGCCTACCCGGTCACTGGGGACGAAATGCTCCTTGCCCTATTTCTTGCCTCGGCGACCATCGCGGCAACTCCTGAAGAGGCCGCTACGCGGGCATGTGACAAGAGCATAGAACGATGCAAGGCGAAGATTGAGCGTCTTGTCGAAGACGCCGGTGTAGACGGACGCGCACGGCTGGAGGCGATCCTCGCCGCCGCTTGGCTTTCGCATGGGGTCGAAGCGGGGAGCACGCAGGACCTGATTGAGCTGCGAGAGCGGTTCCCTGGCACGCGGGAGGCGGCCGAGGCTTGGGAGCAGATCGCTGCAATCCAGTGGGCCAGCTTGTCAGAGTCTGCCGGGGAAGAGGCTTTGGAAGGCTTCCGTCGTGAGTACCTCGGCACCTCAGCTTCGAAGCTAGCGGAGGCGAAGCTCGCGGACCTGGCGATGGGAAAGCTCTCCGACAACAGTCCGCCGGAGGAGTGGGACGCATTCCTGGAGCGGTTCGGCGACAGCCGCCACGGCCAGCAGGCGCAACAAGGGTTGGCTCGTGCGCTCTTCGGACGTGGCGACGAAGTCAGCCTCATTGAGCTTCTGACCCGTTTCCCCAAAGACGTACATGCAGAGCAGGCTCGGGATCGCCTGGGGGAACTCATCAGCGTCTCGTCGGCCTGGGGAAAGCCCCGTGCGTCATCGCCGGGACAGCCTCCGCATCCTGCGCCATTGCGGTGCGATGAAGTCCGCGTGACCTGGCCGCTTCCAGTCGCGGTCGACGATGTGAAGGTCGTCGCCACACGCGCTGGAGCCCCTGTTTCCCCAGCGACCATCGTCGCGGCGCTGCTACCGGATCTGCCTCCCGACTCCCTCGCCTCTCTCGATCTCTCCCAGCGAGCCTACTGGCGCATCGAAGCTCCAGGCGGGAGTGCAGTCGTCCGCTTGCCTGCTCCCGTCGGAGCGCCGGTTGAAGGTGTCTTCGACGCCTGGGAGGTGCAACTCAAGACAGAGCTTGGGGTCCTGAAGAAGGCGCTAGCGCCGATGGTCGAGTGGACCCGCAACGCGGACTCCGGTCAACGCTGCGAGTATCCATATAGAGGTATTGGAGTTCCTCGGCTCGCGGAGAATGAGGGGCACGTGGTGTGGTCTCAGGACGGACTGGTGGTACGTCGGAGAGGCTCCCAGGTTTCGCTGTTCCGTGCCGACCAAGCTGTTCGGGACATTTATGTTTTCGGCGATCTTGCAGGCTTACCGGTCGTCGCTGCCCGAGACAACGACGCCATCTGGCTCCTAAGGCTTGACGGTTCACGGTGGGAGATATTGGAACTCAAAGGGGACGAGTCCCGTCAGATCACAGCCTTCTCTCTCGGGCCGCGTCGGTTGGGCTACCTGCTCAGCGACGAGCACCCTGTTCGAGACAGGGACTTTGGCGAGGTAGTCTTCTCCCAAGACGGTCGACTGGCCTTTTTCTCGGTCCCTGGGGCAACTGGTGGGCTGGTTCGGGTCGGCGATAGCTGGGCGCTCATTGGGCTTCGTTCGAATGAGGTCTTCTCCTTTCGCGGCGGCGGCGACTGGCGTGGCGACAAACAGGGCTTCGCAACCTGGCAGGTCTTCACCGAGGATGACCCGCATGGCGAGTTTGGCGGCCCCGTAGAGATGGTCGTCTGGCCCCCTCGGACGCTTCCGGATGAGGAGGCGCTATCCTCGCGCTTGTTCGAGCGGGAAGGAGTCTTGTACGGCGACCTACGGTGGCGACCCCCGATCGAATACTTCGTTGGCTCGTTCCTCGTACACTCGCTTCGGCACTACGCCTGGAACCCGATGCGTACAAGCTGCGACGGCTTGACGGTCAAGCGAGTGCGTCCAAGCCGGGAGATCTACACCTTCGATCACAACGGAGACTACGTTCTCCAGCGGAGTGGTCGCATCGCTGCGCGGTTGTTCAGCAGTGCGACTGGGGTGCGGGTCGACTTCGCATGGCTCCCCGGGTGCCAGACGCTCGTGGTTCATGCGGCAAAGAGTGGAGGGGGCGATCCGGTGCTCTTCCCAGGGCTCGACAAGAAGGGCATGCAGATCCTCACCGAGGAAGGCGTTGGGCCGTTGGTCCTCTTTTCAGCCGATGGGAAACATCGGCATGTGCTCGACATGCGCCGTAGCTGGGAGCAAGGGATTCCGAGTGGGCTGCTCAGCAGTGACTCCGAAGGGCGCATTCGCCTGCATGGGGGAGGTATCTGGTCGCCCGCTACCGGCTTCACGGAGGATGCCGGTGAGGCCCCAGTCGATGTCGAGGAGGTAGTGGAGGAAGCCCTCTTTCGGAATGTGCGAGTGTTGCTGACCCCTCCTTGAGCGAACAGGCGTTGAGGTCCCCACAGTCACACCGCCTCGCCGTACTTCTTGCCCACCGTGGCGTTGAACCCACGGACGATGCCGATGATGTTGTCCGCATCGTCATCCCCGAACAGCCCGTCCACACCATCGGGGTGGCTGTCGGTGAACGGGGGCTCGTACAGCAAGCCAGGGTCCATCACGCCGTTCTGGGTGAGGAAGTCGATGACCCGCTCGACGAAGCGCACCTGGTTGGCGGTGAATGTGCCTCCGGCCAGGTAGCGCCCGAAGGCCTGCTTGGCGGCGTTGCGGTCCAGGCCCACCAGCTCGCGGATGAAGAGCGGCAGCGGCTTGCCCTTGCCGTAGACCTTCTCGAACTGCTCTCGGGTGCCGGCGGCCTCCGGGTCGTACAGCATGGCCTCCAGCGCCTCGAGGTCGGTCGGCGTCAGGGGCTGGTTTCTCCGCAGCTTGGCGATGGCGACGGTGTTCTCGTTGGCGCGGACCAGCTGCTCCACCTTCTTGCGGTACTGCGTGGCGCTGAACCCGGTCTGCCAGACGGGGACCTGCACGCTGTCGAGCACGAGCTCGGGCTGAAGGGGGTCGGGCAGGTCGGTGTAGACGACCGGTCGCGCCTTGCGGTCGATGAACTGGACTAGGTCCCGCAGCTTCCGGCGAATCTCGTCGATCATCGGCAGGGTGATGTCGGTCCAGTAGTCCTCGTCCTGCACGGCCTGGATGAGCGCCAGCTGGGCCTTGACCATGGGCACGGTGGCGACCTCCTCCATGCGGCCGGCGAGGTCGCGGACCTTGTCGCGGAAGCCGACGAAGGACTTGTTGCCCTGGAGGCTCGCCGCCATCAGCCTGTAGAGCAGCACGTCGAACTGCTTGGCCTCATGGCCCTCGGGGTCGAGCCCGTTGGGTAGGGGTGCCAGGTGCTCGGCCACGGCCTCGGCGTCTTCTTCGCTCAGCACGTCCCAGCGCTCGCGCTCGCTGAACTCCTCGACCTTGCGCCGCTGTCGCCGCACCAGGAAGTTGTCGGTCGACATCGACGCGACGTGCTGGTGCAGGTGGTCGAGCACGTCGTTGCGGAGGCCTGTGAGGTCGCCGTCCTCATCCGAGCTGCGAAGGAGCTGGGCCAGCCCGAGCCGCGCGCGCACGAGCCGCGTGGTGAGCGTCTCGGGGAGCGGCCGGTCGCTGGCCGCGATGTCCTGGCCGAAGAACTCGAAGTTGCTGCAGAGGTCGAAGACCAGGAACTCGTCCTTGTGTTGGCCGGGGCCGTAGAGGTCGGGGCACAGGCGGGTGCCACGGCCAATCATCTGGTTGAACTTCACCCGTGAGCGCACGGGCTTGAAGAACACGAGGTTGACGCACTCGGGCACGTCCACGCCGGTGTCGAGCATGTCGACAGACACGGCGATGGTCGGCTGACTGTTGGACTCGCCGAACTTGTAGAGGAGATCCTGGGCGTAGTCGTTGTGGGAGTCGATGACCTGGGCGAAGGCGCCCTTGTACTGCGGATAGGCGATGTTGAAGCGCTCGACGATGAACTCGGCGTGGCGATGGTTGCGGCCGAAGATGATGGTCTTGCCCAGCCGGTCGCCGTCGTCGACCTTGCGGCCCTTCTCCATCAGCAGCTCGAGGGCCTGGTCCACCGTCTCCAGGTTGAAGAGCCACTTGTTGAGCGCCGCGGCGTCCACCGTGTCTGGAAGCTCGCCGGTCTCGTCGTCCCGTAGCTTGCTCTCGTACTCCTCCTTGGCCTCGTCCGGTAGCTCGGCGTACTTGATGCCCTGCTGCAGGAAGCGGAAGGGCACGGTGACGCCGCGTGGGGGCACGAGGTAGCCATCCTCGATGGCGTCAGAGAGCTCGTAGGCGAAGGACGGCACGCCCGGCTCCAGGTCGAAGACCCGGTAGGTGTCGCGGTGGACCTCGTCGCGCGGGGTAGCGGTGAGGCCGACCAGCAGGCCGTCGAAGTAGTCGAAGATGGCCGCGTACTTCTTGTAGATGGACCGGTGGGCCTCGTCGACGATGATGAGGTCGAAGTGGCCGGGACCGTACAGCGACTGCTCGCCGTCCCGGCGGTCGATGCGGTTCATCATCGTGGGGTAGGTCGACAGGATGACGGTGGCGTCGGTGTTGGCGCCGTCCTGGGTGATGTCGACGGCGGTGGCGGCGGGCAGGTGGCTCGTGAAGGCGCGCTTTGCCTGGGTGAGCAGGGCGTTGCGGTCGGCCAGGAACAGCACGCGGCGGGCCCAGTCTGCGCGCTTGAGCACGTCCACGAGGGCGATGGCCGTGCGGGTCTTGCCGGTGCCCGTGGCCATCACCAGCAGGGCCTTGCGGCCGCCCTTCTGGAACCCCTCGGTGATGCGGCGGATGG
>CAXQUZ010000129.1:0-6658 GCA_964226865.1 Myxococcota bacterium
GCGCCGAGGCGGCCGTGGAGGCCATCGTGCGCGGCCGCCCCCAGGACTGGGAGCGCAGCACCCCGCCCATCACCCAGGGCACCCGGGCCAGCAGCGGCACCATCCAGCGCCGCAGCCGGGGCTGGCCGGTCAGCGCGAGCAGCCCGGCCGTGCCCAGGTAGTAGCGCCGGGTGATGCGCCGCCAGTCGCGCTCCCAGTCCTGGGGGCGGCCGCGCACGATGGCCTCCACGGCCGCCTCGGCGCCGAGAAAGCCCAGCTTGAGGCCCTCGCCGGTGAGGGGGTCGAGGTAGCCGGCCGCGTCGCCGACCAGCAGCACCCGCCCCGCCCGGCGCCGGGCCACCCGGGTCTCGAAGGGCCCCGCCCCCCGCACGTGGCTCGCCACCGGCGCCCCCTGGAGGCGCTCCCGCAGCGCGGGAAAGAGTCCCAGCAGCCGGTCGAAGGGGGTCTGGCCCGGCGGACCACCGGCGGCCCGCTCCGGCAGGGCGCCGGTCACGAGCATCGCCAGCCCGACCAGCCGGGGCCCCACGGGGGTCACATAGGCCTCGGCGCCGGGGCTCCAGTGGACCTCGACGTGGTCGGACCACGGGGCCACCGCGTAGTGCTGGCGCAGGCCCAGGCGCCGCGGCCGGACGGGGGGGAGCCCGAGGCCGAGCAGCCCCCGCACCGTCGAGCGCAGGCCGTCGGCGCCCACGAGCCAGCCACCCCGCAGCTGGGCGCCGGAGCCCAGGGTGAGCTGGACCCCGTCGGCATCCTGGGACAGGGCGCGCAGCCGGCCCTCGACCCGCGCCACCCCGAGGGCGGCCGCCCGGGCGCTGAGGGCCTCGTGGAGGGCCAGGCGCCGGATGCCCAGCCCCGGCCCGTGGGCGAAGTCGGCCGCCGCGCTGTGGGGGCCGTCGATGTAGCGGATGCCCCGGAAGGGACGCCCCAGCCCCCGGGGATCGATGCCCAGCCGGGCCAGGGCCGCCACCCCGGCGGGCATCAGCCCCTCGCCGCAGGCCTTGTCGATCACCCCGCTCTGCCGCTCGATCACCACCGCCTCGCGCCCCGCCTGGGCGGCGTGGATGGCCGTGGCGAGGCCCGCGGGCCCCCCACCGACGACGAGCAGCCGCCCGCTCACCGGTGGCGCCAGCGGGCGAGGGCCGACCGGGCCAGGGCGCCGGCCAGCCGCAGGGGGGTCACCGCATCGGGCGGCGTGAGGCTGCCGTCTTCCCACCGGCGCAGGGCCTCGCCCCGGCGCAGCTTGCCCGACGAGGTGCGGGGCAGGGTGCCCGGCGCGAGCACGGCGACGAGGTCGGGCTTGAGGCCCACGGCCCCCTGGATGGCGCGCACACAGTCCTCGGCCATGGCCTCCCGCGGCGTGCGGGCCTCGACGAAGACGATGAGCTCCTCACCATTCTCGCCAACACGGCCCACCGCCACCGCACAGCCCGTGCGCACCCCCTCGACCCCGTCGACGGCCCGCTCGATGTCTTGGGGCGCGTGGTTGCGGCCCCGCAGCACGATGACGTCCTTGGCCCGCCCCGTGATGACGAGCTCGCCGTCCACGAGAAAGCCCAGATCGCCCGTGTCGAGCCAGCCGTCGACGATGGGCTGGGTCTCGCGGTCGAGGTAGCCCTGCATCAGCGAGGGGCCCGCGACGTGGACCCGCCCCACCCGCAGGGGCGGCAGCACGGCCCCGTCCGCGTCCCGCACCTCGACCCCGAAGCCCCGCAGGGGCGGCCCCAGCCGGGCGAGCTCGACGCCCCCGGTCTCGACGGGGGTGGCCACCCCCTGGGCGAGGGCGGCCCCGTCCACCCGCACCGTGCGGGCCGGCGCGTCCATGGGAGAGAAGGTCACGGCCAGCGCCGCCTCCGAGAGCCCATAGACCGGGGTCAGGGCCGTGGGCCGCAGCCCCCAGCGGGCGAAGCGGGCCGTGAAGGCCGCGAGGTTGGCCGGCGAGATGGGCTCGGCCCCGTCGAGGGCCGCCACCCAGCGCGACAGGTCGACGCCGTCGAGCTGCTCGTCGCGGATGCGCTCGACGCAGAGGGCATAGGCGAAGTCGGGCGCCGGCGAGATGGTCGCCCCGTAGCGCGACAGCGCCCGCAGCCAGATGGCCGGCCGGGCGAGGAAGGCCTCGGGGGGGATGAGGGTGATGCTCGAGGGGTGGTCGAGGGCCGGGAAGATGCAGCCGATGAGCCCCATGTCGTGGTAGAGCGGCAGCCAGCTCACCCCCCGGTGGGCGTGGCCCTCGGCCGGCGGGAAGGTGTCGAAGAGGGTGTCTTTGATGGCCCGGGCGTTGGCCAGCACCTGGGCGTGGGTGAGGCCCACGGGCTTGGGCGCGACGGTGGTGCCCGAGCTGAACTGGACCATCGCGAGGGCGTCCGGTTCTGGGGCCCGCAGCTCGGGATCCGGCAGGGGCGCGCCGCCCGCCAGCCGGGCCACGTCGAGCAGCCCGCAGCGGGGCCGCACGTGGTCGAGCACCCGGCCGAGCACCCGCATCACCCGGCCGTTCGCGACGATCGCCACCGCCTCGGCGGCCCGGACCATCGCGGCGGTCTTGGCGAAGTACTCGTCGAGGCGGCCGAGGCGCACCGGCGGGTAGAGGGGCACGGGCACGGCCCCCGCCAGCAGACAGCCGAAGAAGGCATCGGCGAAGACCGGCTCGGTGGGCAGCACGAGGCAGACCCGCTCGCCCGGTCGCACCCCCTCGGCCACCAGGGCCCCGGCGACCACCGCCGCCCGGCGCCGCACCTCGGCCCACGAGAGCATGGTCTCGCGCTCGCGGCGGTCGAGGAAGCGCATGCCCGCGCCGTCCACGTCGAGCGCGGCCGCCCGGTGGAGGGCCGCCACGAGGGTGGGGCTGCGGGGGCTCACGGCGCCGCCATGCGCTGGGACACGAGGCGGGCCACGTCGCCCAGGGTGACGGCAGCCTCGTCGTCTTCGGGCTCGAAGCAGATCTGGAAGTGGTCCTCGATGCCCACGACCAGGGTCAGCCGCTGGACCGAGTCGAGGTGCTCGCCGAGCTCGGCGCCGTCGGTGATGCGGCCGAGCTCGTCTTCGCCGAGGGCCAGCTCACGGCGGGCAATCTCGAGGATCTGGGCACGCACGGCCTCGGGCGACAGGGGCGACGCGGGGGTGGGGGGCATGGGGGGCTCGGGGGCAGGAGGGGGCGCCGGCGGGCGGCAAGGCCGCTCTCTAGCCGACTGGCGCGGCCTGTGGCAGCCCGGCCGCGGCCGCCCGGCGCCGGCGGGCGTGGCGGGCCACCTTGAAGCGGGGCCCCACGAGGCAGTAGAGCGTGAGGGGAAGGCCGAGCACGAGGCGATCCACGCTCCAGACAGGCCCCGCCCAGAGCACGGCGGCAAAGCACAGATAGATGGGGTGGCGCAGCAGCCCGTGCAGGCCCCGGGCGGGCGGCCCGGCGGGAAAGCGGGGGGACCGGCCCGTCCGCAGCGCCCGCCAGCCGAGGGTGCCCAGCTGGACCCCCAGGCCGGCCTCGGCCATCGCCAGCCCGAGCCCGCCCCAGGCGAGGGCCGCGGCGCCCGCCGAGAGGGCCGTGCCCACCGGGCCGAGGTGGTGGACGGGGCCCGGCAGGGGCGCCCAGAGCGCGAAGAGCATCCAGACCTGGGCGGCGGCCAGGGCGGCAAAGACCGTGGTGTCGAGGGTCGCCCCCACCGACCGGGGCACAAGCGCCCGGAGCAGCCCCCGGCCCCGCCGCGACAGCAGGCCCGAGTGGCCGACGGGAAAGGCCAGCACCAGGGCGAGGTCCCAGGCCCAGGCCGCCGGCCCGGGGAGGAGCACCGGGCCCGCCCGCATGCCCCAGAACAGGTTGGCCACCATCGTGCCCACCCCGAGCAGGAAGAGGCCGTGGGTGGCGAGGGCCCAGCCGAGGGCCAGGGCGGGACGGGCGGGGCACGGGGCAGGCAGGGGCATCGGGGCTCCGGGGGCGGCGCCGGTCTCGGGCACCGCCGCAGCGGTTCCGACGCGGTCGGAGCTCCCATGCTGCAAGTGTGCTGCCACAAAGCGTTCTCGCCCCTGAATACGCGCCGGCAGGCGCCCCCCCCGGCCGCCCGGGGCCGCCCGGGCTACAGTCCGCCCATGCCCATCTCTCCCGAGACCCGCGCCGCCGACGAGCGCTTCTGGAAGGCCCAAGAGGCCCGCCGCCAGCAGCTCGGCCAGCCGGCCTGCTCCCAGTCCAACATGTCGTGGGCCCTCTACGACATGCCCGGCGACTTCGCCGTCGTCATCCACGGCGAGAGCGACTGCCTCAACTGCTTCTTCCACCACAACGGCGGCAGCGGCGATCGCTACTACTCGACCCGCCTGACCGACCACCAGATCAGCACCGGCCAGACCGCCGCCCCGCTGGCGGCCCTGCTGCGGGCCCTGGTCCGCCGCCGCCAGCCCGCCGCCGTCATCGTTCTCGGCACCTGTCCCGTCGAGGTCATCGGCGACCGCTTCGAGGTCACCGTCGACGAGGTGGCCGCCGAGACCGGCGTGCCCATGGTCGCCCTCCACACCCACGGCCTCGCGCTGATGCCCCTGCACCGCATCCAGGACTGGATGTATGCCGAGCTCGCCCGCCTGGGCCGGGCCCCCGAAGACCGCCAGGGGGTCAACCTGCTCGGTGTGCCCGAGGGCACGGAGAACGGCGAGCTCGAGACCATTCTCGACGAGATGGGCGTGGTGTTGAACGGGGTCTACCCGAACGGCACCGACCTCGACAGCTGGCGCCGCATGCCCGCCGCGGCCGCCACGGGCCTCGTCGACCAGAGCATGTACAAGAAGCTCGCCCGCACCCTCAAGGGCCTGGGCCAGGCGGTGCACGACCTGCCCATGCCGCTCGGTCTCGCCGGCACGACGGCCTTCTACGCCGCCCTCGCCGCGGCCCGGGGCCGCCCGGATCCCGCCCCCCTGCTGACCCCCCGGGCCGCCGCCCTCGCCCCGGCCATCGCCGCCTTCCGCGCCCGGGCCGCCGGCCGCCGCATCGCCCTGTGTGTGCGCATGCTCAAGACCCACCGGGTCGAGCTGCTCGCCCACGGCGGCCTCTTCCCCCACGGGCTGCTCACCGAGCTGGGCTTCACCGTCGAGGTGCTCATCCAGGGCCCCACCGAAGACCACGCCCGGGCCCGCTACGCCGCCCTGCTCGAGAAGCACGGCCTCGCCGGCGTGCCCCTGACCCCCTTCCCCGGCCCCTGGAAGCTCGGCGAGACGCTCGCCGCTGGGGGCTTCGACGGCGCCATCATGTCGGATGTGGCCCGCAACGTGGTCGAGGAGGCCGGCTTGCCCTGGGTCTCGACCGGTGCCCTGCGCCCCGGCTTCGGCGGCATGCGGGCCAACCTCGCCCTGCTGGAGCGACTGCTGCCGTGACCGATCCCACCGCCCCCGCCGAGACCCCGGCCCCGCCCGCTGCCGAGACTGCGGCGACCCAAGAGGCCCAGCTCCTCGCCGAAGACGAGCAGCTCCTCGCCCACCACGGCCTCCAGGCCTCCTACGGCCGCCTCACGGGCGTCGCCGTGGGCCTCCACGCCATCGCCGACGGCTACCTGCTCATGCACGTGGGCGTCGGCTGCAAGAACAAGGTCACCCACCTGCTCAACCACGACTGGGAGCAGGCCTGCAACCTGCGCCAGGGCTGGACCGAGGTGGGCGACCGCGACCTCATCGTCGGCGCCTCGGCCCGGGTGGGGCCCTACCTGCGGGCCTGGGCCGAGCGCATGGACTCGGGCTTCGTGGGCGCCGTCTCCGTCACCTTCCTCGAGCTGGCCGGCGAGGACGTCGCCGACGAGGTGCTGGCCATCGACGCCGAGATGGACGTGCCCGTCGCGCTCATCCCTGCCCTCGGCTTCGACGGCGACGAGTTCGATGGCTACGCCTCCGTCTGCCAGGCCGTGCTCCAGCGGCTGCCCTGGGGCCAGCGCCCGGTCGACCGCCGCACGGTCTCGCTGCTCGGCTACTGGTTCGACCGCTACGAGGGCGACCACAGCGGCAACCTGCGCCAGCTCGCCGGGCTGCTCAAGGGCCTGGGCCTCAAGCAGGGCCCCACGGTGCTCGGCGGCAGCCGCTTCCGCGAGCTCGAAGACACCGTCTCCTCGGGCCTGCTCATCGCCCTCCCCCACCTCGCCCCGGTGCGCAAGAAGCTGCGCCGGCTCTGGCGCAAGGTGGGCCGCGAGCCCGTCTGGACCGACCTGCCCATGGGCATCGCCGGCACCTCCCGGTGGCTGCGGGCCGTCGGCGCGGCGGCAGGGGTGCCCCGGGAGCGGGTCGAGGCCCTGGTCCAGCTCCGCGAGCGCCGGGCCCAGGCGCCCCTGCGCAAGATGCGCTCGCGCTGGCGCGGCCGGCGGGTGGCGGTCTTCGGCGAGGTGCCCCTCGCGGCGGGCCTCTGCACCCTGCTCAGCGAGCTGGGCTTCACCGTCGCCCTCGTCGGCATCCGGGGCACCAGCCTCGGCGGAGAGGCCGAGCTGCGCGCCATTCTCGACCGAGACGGCACCAACATCGACGGCGCCGTGGTGCGGGCCGCCCCCTCCCTCCACCAGATCAAGCAAGACCTCGCCGCCCAGCTCCAGGGCGCCGGCCTCGACGGCGCCGTGGGCTCGGCCACCGAGCTGAACCTGCTCACGACCCTGCCCCCCGCCACGAAGGCCGACCCCGGCGTGCCCGGCCCCTTCCTCCTCGAGCTGGG
>CAXQUZ010000130.1:0-6867 GCA_964226865.1 Myxococcota bacterium
GCCCAGGTCCACCTGCTGGCCGCCCGCAAGGCCTTCCGGCGCAGCCTCCGGGTCCAGGAGCCCGCCCACAGCCAGGTCGGCCTGGGCGACGTTGCGCGGCTGCTGGGCAACCGGGCCGAGGCCCGGCGCTGGTATGGCGCCGCCCGGGCCCGCTTTGAAGAGATCGCCCACCCGGGACTCCCGCGCATGGACGCCCACGATGCCCTGGTGATGGTCGATCTGGGCCTCTACGACGAGGCCGAGGCCGGGGTGCGGGCCGTGCTCGGGGCCCAGATCCGGGCCGGCAGCCCCGAGCTGCTCCAGCTGCTCTACGTGCTCCAGGCCCGCATCGCGGCGGCCAGCGGCGACACCCGGGCGGCGGCGCGCCAGCTCGTCGCGGCGGCGGCCGAGACCACCGCCCCCGAGGGGCCCGACCCCGAGGCCCTCATCCAGCTCGAGCGGCTGGTGCGCGACACCGAGGCGGCGGGCGACACGGTGCTCGCCGGCCAGGCCCGGGTGGCCGCGCGGGCGGGCTGGCAGCGGCTGGGCTGGGGCTGGCGGGCCCGGGCCCTCGGCGACTGAGCCGCAGTCAGTTGTTGGCGACCCGGGCCGGGGCCACGGCACCCGAGTAGACGGGCACCCAGTAGGCGTCGCCGGGCACGGCGATGGGGGCGCCCGTGAGGGTGAGCTGGTCGCCCTCGATGACCGAGCAGCGCACCGCCGCCTTGGCGTTGTAGCGGTTGTGGCGGTCGGGGTAGTCGGCGCGGACGAAGGCCGTGCGGTCGACGGTGATGGTCTCGCCCGCGGCGCCCGGAGCGCTGCGGCCCGCGTAGTAGTAGCCGACGAGGCCGCCCGCGGCGGTGGTGCAGCGGCCGTGGTCGTCGGCCTGGGTGGCCGGGAGGGCGGGCGGCGCGTCGGTGCCGGTGGCGGGCGCGGTGGGCGCCGGGGCGGGCGCGGGCGGCGCGCTCGTGCCCGCGGGCGGGGCGGGGGCGGCCGCAGGGGCCTCCTCGGGGACCGGGGCGGGGGCCGCGGCCTCGGGAGCAGCGGCCTCGGGAGCAGCGGCCGCCGCGGGGGGCGCCGGCGGGGCAGGGGGCGTCTCGGATGCGGCGACCGGCGGGGCCTTCTGGGCGGCGGCCGGCGGGGGGCTGCTGCGGCGGAGGCCGGAGGCCTGGGGCGCCACCGAGACGGTCGCCACCTCCGGCGCGGCGGCGGGCGTGCTGTCGCCCGGCAGCAGCACGAGGGCCAGGGCGGCCGCGACCCCGAGGGCCACCGCGCCCACCGAGAGCGCGAGCCCCCGGGGGGCCCCCGCCCGGGGCTGGGGGGGCCAGGGCCGGCCCGCCAGCAGCGCACAGACCGCCTGGAGGTTCTCGTCCTCGGCGTCCTGGGCGGCGGCGGCGTTCGAGAGCCGGTCGACCGCGCGCTGCTCCTGGGCCCGGGTGATGAGCAGGGCCCAGGCCTCGAAGGGCCCGCCGCTGTTGGGCTCGCGGAAGACCATGCGCGCCTCGTCCACCAGGGCGCGCCGCTGGTGGGGATGCGGGAAGCGCTTGGCGAAGAAGGTGGCCAGATCGGCGGCGTTGTTGCGGTCGAGTTCCATGGGGCCCTCTGCGGCCGGGGTCCCGCTGCCGGAGCCGGCGGAGAGACGGTTTACACGTCAAGAGTATAGCTCAGACGTGATCTGGAGTCGACCCGAAGTGTCGTGATGCTGCGGATCCCCGTGCAGCAGGGCGCCCCCGGGTGCCCCGCGGGGCTGCCGCGGGCCCCGGGTGCGGGCGGCGGGCCCCGGTGGCCGAGGCTAATGGGGGGCCTCGCCCGGGGAGCCCGCGATGGCCGGTCGGCCGCAGGTGTTGCTGCTCGACAACTACGACTCCTTCACCTGGAACCTGGTCCAGGCCCTGCGCGGCTGCGGCGCCCGGGTCGACGTGGTGCGCAACGACGCCGCGACCGTGCCCGCGCTGCTCGCCCGGTCGCCCACCCATGTGGTCGTGTCGCCCGGTCCGGGCCGGCCCGAGCAGGCCGGCTGCACCCTGGCCCTGGTGGAGGCCGTGCTCGGCCGCCTGCCCCTGCTCGGGGTCTGCCTCGGCCACCAGGCCCCCGGCCTGGCCCTCGGGGCCCGCCTGGAGCGGGGCCCGCCGGTCCACGGCAAGGCCAGCGCGGTGGCCCACGGGGGCACCGGCCTCTTCGCCGGCCTGCCCCAGCCCCTCACCGTCGGTCGCTACCACAGCCTCCACCTCCCGGCCGCCCACCTGCCACCGGTCCTCCGGGTGACGGCACGCAGCGAAGATGGACTTGTCATGGGAATTGCGCACGACACGCTGCCCGCCTGGGGCGTACAATTCCACCCCGAGAGCATCCTCTGCCCCGACGGGCCGCGGCTGCTCGCCAACTTCCTCGCGGTGCCCCCCACCGCCCCGCCGCCGGAGCCGCTGTGTTCGAGATCTGGGATGTGACCGGGGTCGCCCGCCCCTACGACTGGCAGTCCACCACCCCCGTGCGGCCGAGCCACGCGACCACGGCCTTCGACAACGACGAGCGCGAGCCGGGCCTGCCCGTCGTCGTCACCCCCCGCGGCGGGGGCCAGCGGCGCGACCCCTACGCCCAGGCGGTCGCCGAGCAGGCCCCCAAGCCCCAGCGGCGCCGGGTCCAGATCGCCCGCGAGCTGATGTCCTCCCCCGTCGTCCACCTCCACCCCGACGACACCGTCGGCGAGGCCTGGGAGCTGGTGCGCGAGCGCCGCTTCCGCCACCTGCCCGTGCTCGACGAGGACGGCCACCTGGTCGGCATTGTCTCCGACCGCGACCTGCTGCGGGTCGCCGGCACCCCCGACCACCAGCCCCGGGCCGAGGTCTCGGACCGGCCGGTGCGCACCCTCATGCACACCCAGGTCTACACGGCCCGCCCCGACGCCCCCGTGCGCCAGATCGCCCGGGTGCTCATCGACCGGCGCATCGGCGCCATGCCCGTCGTCGACCCCGGCGGGGCCCTGGTCGGCATGATCACCCGCACCGACATCCTGCGGGTGCTGGTCAACGACGCCCCGCTCCAGCTCTGGGTCTGAGCGCCGTCCCGTCCCCGGGGTCGGGGCTCAGGTGCCCAGGATGCTGCCCAGCATCGGCCGCCCGTCGTGGCGGCGGGGGAAGCGGGGGCGCTGGAGCTGGCCCGGTGCGCACGGGCGGGGCAACCGCGCGGTGGTCGCCGGCCAGCGGGCGGCCAGGGCCGGGTCGACGGCGATGCTCGACAGCCAGGGCCGCCAGGGGGCGAGCAGGCCGGCGGCGGCGGCCGGGCTGGGCACGCTGTGGAGCACGAGCATGCCGGGCACGGCGGCGGGGGTGAAGGCCCCGGGGGGCAGCACGAGCACGGTCGAGGGGCCGTCGCGGACGACGTGGCCGCGAGAGCGGGCGAGCCCGAGCCGGCGCCGCCACTCGGGGCCGTGGGCCGGGTCGAGGGGCGGGGCGGGCAGCCGCGCCAGGGCGTCGGCGTGGGCACGGGCCAGCCGGGGGGCCAGGGCGGCGGCGTCGCCGGCCACGAGCACGGCGGCGGGGGCCATGCAGCCCCGGGAGGCATACATGGCTGCGTCTTCTGCGATGCCGTCCACGACGTCATCTTGGGCATCCCCAGCGACGAGGCCGAGCGAGAAGCGGTGGCCGTAGAGGGCGTGGCGGGCGCCCGGGGTGGCCGTGGCGATGCGGGCCATGGCGCGGTCGCTGCCGAAGGCGATGACCGCCGCGGGCCGCCCGAGGGCGCGCCCCTCCACGACCGCCAGCGGCAGCCCCGGGGCCCAGGCCGCGGCCGCGACCGCCCGGGGCAGCCCCTCGGCCCCCTGGGGCGCCTTCCAGCTCACCTCACAGCCGGCCGCGAGGCAGAGCAGCACCCACTCCAGGGCCGCCGTGAACACCCCGCGGGCCGAGATGATGAGCACCGAGCCCGGGCGGCTGCCGGGGGTCTGGAGCTCGGCCTCGAGGCCCGCGGCGGTCACGGCGTCGAGGGCCGCGGCCCAGCCGGCGGCGGCGGTGGGGGCCGGCAGCCCCTCGGCGTGGTCGACCGGGGAGAGCGCCCGCAGGGCGTCGCGCAGGGCCAGGACCGCAGCGATGCGGGCCGGGTCGCCCGCCTGGAGCGCCCCCCGGGCGGGGGCGGGGGCGGGGGCGGGGGCGGCGGCGGCCCGGGCGGGGGGCGGGGCCAGGGCGCCGAGCCGGGAGAGGTCGCGGGTGGCCTCCTCGACGCTCAGCGAGCAGCCCCGGGCCGGTGCGCCCGCCAGCCGCCCGTGCAGCACCACCCGCCCGTCGGGCAGCACCTCGCCGAGGTCGCGGGTCTCGATGCGCACGACCGTGTCCATGCTCGCCAGATCGGTGAAGCGCAGCACCCCCACCCGGGCAGGGGCCCCGCTGACGGCGTCCACGGCCTCGACCCGGAGCCACGGCGGCGGCACGAAGGGGGCCCCGAGGGTGGGGGCCCAGAGCTGGCTCGACAGCTCCGACATGCCGTACTCCTCGACGTGGCGCGCCCCGGGCAGCAGGGCCACCATGCGCGCCCGGAGGGCCGCCGCCGACAGGGCCACCTGGCGGCCCTTGAAGCCTCCGGTGATCATGACGATGGAGCCTGCGGGCAGCCGCACGGGCGGGTGGTCTTGGGCGAGCAGGGCGGCGAAGGCGAAGGCCGTGCCGGGCACGAAGAGGGGGCGGCCCGCGGCGGCCCGGTCGCGCAGCGCGGCCCAGGCGCCGGCCACGTCGGTGCCCTCGGGGCCGAAGCAGGGCACGAGGTCGGGGCAGAAGGCCTGGCACATGTGGCCCAGGCTCGAGTCGGCGGCGTGGGGCACGAGGCTCACCCCCCAGTCGGGGATGGGCCCGGCCACGGCCTCGGCGTGGCGGCGGGCCCCGAGGTCGTAGAGCGCCGTGTCGCGCAGCCGCACGACCCCCTGGGCTCCGGTGGTGCCGCTGGTGCGGAACACGACCCGGGCCTCGCCCGGCGGGAAGCTGGTGAGCGGCAGGCTCCGGAACAGGGCGACGGGCACGGCCGGGATCTCGGCGACCCGGGTCGGGTGGACCCCGTCGGAGATGGCGGCGTAGTCGGGGTTGTGGTCGATCTGCCAGCGCCAGAGGCGCAGCGCCAGGGCGGCGAAGTCGCCGGTGTCTTCGGTCAGGAAGCGCCGCAGGTCGGCCCGCAGCGTCCGGGTGTCGGGGGAGGGGGCCGCCTCAGACATCGGCGGGCTCCGCGACGGCCGCGAAGGCGGAGACGAAGGCCGCGAGCTGGTCGGGGGTCGTGCAGAGGGGCGGGGTGAGGGCCATCACCTCGGCCTGCTCGCCGGCGGGCAGGGCGATGAAGCCGCGCTCGAGCAGGGCCCGCATGGCCACGAGCGGGTTCGCCACGGGCACCCCGAGCAGCAGCCCGGCGCCCTGGGTGGTGAAGCCGTGGGCGTGGAGGGCCGTGCGCAGGGCGGTCGACCGGGCGGTCACCGTGGGCAGCAGCCGGGCCACCTCGTCGATGGCGGCGAGGGCCATCGCGCAGCCCAGCGGGTTGCCGAGGAAGGTCTGGGTGTGGAGGGCCTCGCCCCGGGAGCCGCCCCAGGCGTCCATGACGGCGCGGGTGCCGATGCAGGCCGAGATGGGGAAGCCCCCCGACATGCCCTTGCCCACACAGACGAGGTCGGGCCGGGCCCCCTCGGTCTGGAAGCGGAACCAGGCCCCCGTGCGGCCGAATCCCGTGTAGATCTCGTCGAAGATGACGACGGCGCCGGCATCGTGGGCCCAGTCCACCAGCGCCGCCAGCCAGCCCGGCGGCGGCACCCGCACCCCGCCGCGGCCCTGGATGGGCTCGACGAGCACGGCGCCGATGCCCCGGGCCCGCAGGTCGGGCAGGGTGTCGAGCGGGGCGCCGAAGGGGGCGTGGATCACGTGGGCGCCGAGCTGGCCCTGGAAGGGGGCGCGGAAGGCGCCGGCCTTGTAGCCGCTGGTGGCGAGGGCGCCGTAGCTGAGGCCGTGGTAGGCGCGGCCGAAGGCGAGCACCCCGTCCCGGCCCGAGGCCATGCGGGCCGTCTTGAGGGCCGCCTCGACCGCGTCCGAGCCCGAGCTGCCCAGGATGCTGCGGTCGAGACCGGTCAGCGCCGCGAGGCGCTCCAGCAGGTCGATGCGCCGGGGGTCGGGGAAGGCGTCACCCATGGCGTGGAGCAGCCGCGTCGACTGGTCCTGGAGGGCCGCCACCACCCGGGGGTTGCCGTGGCCCACCCCGGCCACGCCGAAGCCGCTGGTCATGTCGACAAAGATGTTGCCGTCGACATCCTCGACGTTCGCGCCCCGGGCCCGGGCCCAGACCACGGGGTCGGTGTCGGCGGTGCCCAGGGCCGCGGCCCGGCGGGCCCGGCGCGCGGTGATGGCGGGGCACTCCCGGGCGGCGAGGCGATCGACGGCGGCCCGGCTGCGGGGCCCGGGAACGGCGGTCTGGAGGGACGGCAGGGCGTCGCCGGTGAGGGGCGGTGCGGGGCGCATGGGGGGCTCGCGGGGCGGGGGGACGGGCCGCCCTATCCCGTCCGTGGGCTACACTGGAGCGCCCCCGCCGCGGCCGTGCGCGCAGCGGTCCAGTCCCCGCCCGCCCAGGTGTGACGGTGTCCGACGGAAGAGACGACCAGGACAGCTCTCCCGAAGAGCGTGAGGCCCGGCGCAGCGAGGCCCTCGACATCCTGGTGCGCGGCGACGACAAGGCCTTCGTCCAGTTCACCGAGTCGGTGGCCGTCGAGGGCCTCGACCTGCGGGGCATGGACCTGCGCCGCCGCGACCTCCGGGGCGCCGTGCTCTCCGCCGCCGACATGCGCGAGGCCCAGCTCGACGGGGTGATGCTCCAGGGGGCCGTTCTCGAGGAAGATCGGAAGAGCACACGTCTGAACTCCAGTCACCGCATGCT
>CAXQUZ010000131.1:0-6128 GCA_964226865.1 Myxococcota bacterium
CCCCCCTCTCCGATCCGCGCCGGTGCCTCGGTGGCACCACTCACGCACTGCTGCCCTCTACGACGAGGGTTCATGAAAGTGTCCACTGAATCGGGGTCGCTTCACCGAAGCACTGCTCCGGGCTCAACGAGATCGAGCGCTGGTTCAGCAAGCTCGCCCGCGCCGTCCTGCGCCGTCGCTCCTTCCCGAGCCTCGACGACCTCCGGCAGCGGGTCATCGACTACATCCGCTACTACAACATTGTCGACGCAAAACCTCATCGCTGGCGCATCTCCGCCGGCGACCTGCTGGCCAAAGTCCGAATCGGCATTTCGGACCCGATGAACTAGCGGGATCGGTGTAGAGGAACGCTATTTGCTGCGTTCCCTCGTCGCGTTGAACAGACGGCTCGCCAGGACCACACGACTCGCGCACTGGGGCCCATGCACCTACTTCGACATGCGGTAGCAGGGCAGGCATACCGGCTTGCGCATGGACGTCGCATGCTTCAGTCCGCAGGCGTAACAGTACTTCTCTTCGTAGTTTTCGTCGCTCCACTTTGCCCACAACTTGTAGCACTTCGGGCACAGTGGCTTCTCGGTGTTGTATTTCATGCGCTTGGCACACCGGATACAGTGGCCCTTGTGTGCCGGGGCCTTGGTCGCCTTTGCCTGGCTCCCCGTGGTGGAGCGTGGTCTGGCGGCTGGTGGTGTGCCGTTGCTCATGTTGGCTTGCGCCTTGTGGCGTTTCGCTGCATCAAGGATGGACTGGATGTTGTTCCGTCTTGACTTGGGTGCGCTGGGAGCGGTCTCGCTTCCTGACGTCGTGTTTAGAATCTCGTGGGACTTCGCCAGCTCAATGAGCTTCTTGACGGTGGCTTGGATGGACGCGATCGCGTCTTTGTCGTCCCGGGCGTTCATGAGCGTGCCCATCTCCCATGAGCCCTCCATGGACGAGCGGAGCAAGTTTAGCGAGGTCACGAGCGCAACGCTGTCGTTCAGGTAGAGCTTGGCGTGGAGGCGGTCGACGAATCGGAGGGTCGCACCGGCCTCGACCAAGCGCTGTGCGCCTTCCCTTTGCTTGGCGGCGTCCTTGCCGCCGCGGACGATGAGGATGACCTTGACCCCGCGCACGTGAACGGCCCTTCGGACCGCTTCCTCAAGGTGGAGCCACGAGTCGACATACGGGGACACCAACACACAGAGCTTCTTGCTGGCGTCGATGATCTCAACGACGAGAGGTGCAATCTGGGGTCCAAACAATACCTTCACGCTACACTCCTGATTGGGCGCACCTGGTCCGATGCGGGCGCGGAAGACTACCAGGTGTGGCCCGGCGGGTAGCGCGTCGGTCCTGGGGCCCTGTTCGGTGCGCGCAGCTTGGAGTGCCTGCAGCGGGGCGTTGTAGGGAAATTTTTGGTCTTGATGTGGTGTGGGTCCGACCGCCGGATCGGAGGTCCGTCCGTCGCTGTGGCAGGAGTGCGCCGATCCGTGGCGGGGGCCAAGTGACCGGCCCGGTTCACTGTCTGCCCATGTCAGGGCACCCAGCCCCCCACAAGCCGGTCCTCACGGCGCACGGCCGTCCAGAATGCTTCGACAGCCTGCGCACAGGCCCGGCCGGCCCCGTCCAGATCCTCCGCCACCTCCTATACCCGCCCCTCCAAAAGCTCCCCATGCCGCGGCATCCAAGCCATCGGCAGCATGTCGTAGATCGGCATCACCCCGGGCACCTCGACCCCCTCCAGCCCCAGCGCCAGATTTCCGAAGTGCATGTCGGTGTTCCCGATCCCCCTCCCAAACGCCTCCGGCCACTCCACCCGCTCGACCTCCTCCGCCGTGAGCATCCCCTCCGCCTGCAGCGCCCGCGCCTCCACGCTCCACCGCCGCGGCTCGACCTCCGTGAACTCCCCATCGACGGCCTCCAGCGACACGCAGCCCACCCGGCCGCCCTCCACCGTCCGGTCGAACCGCCGCGAGAACAGCCACACCCGCCCCCCGTGCTCGTGCACGGTCGACGCCGCCGCCCAGCCCGGGCGGTGGGCGTTGATGACCTCCCCCGCGATGTGTTCACACACCAGCAGGTCTCCGACGCGCCGGCCCAGCTCGGTCGCCAGGGGAGGGGAGTACTTCACCACCAGCTCCTCCGCCCCGTCCGTCCCCTCGTGCATGGTCAGCAGCTTGGGCTGCTCCCCCGCCGCGGAGCTTCCCGCCATCGGCTGGTTCCGGCCCGTCTCTACGCGCGCCTCCAGCTCTCGGAGCAGCCCCTCGACCGTGGCCGCCCGGGGCCCCTCCGCCTGCATGAGCCGCCCGGCCACCAGCGGCGCGTTCCCCACGACCAGGGCCCCGGGAGGCCCGCTCGCCACGGTCGTCGCGTAGCGGAGCACGTCGTCCGTGCTCCAGGTGCCCACGTCTCTCTGGCGGCCGAGGTAGCCCTGGGGCCGGAGGTCGTGGAGAAACCAGGGCAGGTCGTCGCTCACGCCCACCGGGCCACCTTCTGCCGGAACGATGGCGAAGCCGCGCGGCTCGATGGGGACGAGGTCGAAGAGGTGGCGGGCGCCGCGGTCGCGCGTGGGGCCCCACGCGTGCACGGGGATGGGGCTCGCGACGCCGCGGATGGTGCGCACAGCGGCCTACTGGGCGGTCTTCCGGGCGCCGATACAGAGGTAGCGGTGGGGCTGGCTGCGATCTCGGGCAGCTCGCGCGTTTGGTCGAACATGATAGCGCACAACAAATGTCATCGTCGCCGGCTCCCTCCGCGCGCCCTCTGGCATGCTCCCGGATGCCCCGCCCCCTGGAGCCCACCCTGCTCATCCCCGCCCGCTTCCACGGCCTGGCCCATGCCTACGAGGTGTCGCTCGGGCTGCTCACCGCCTCCCTGGCGGAGGCAGATGGCCTCGGTGGCGTCCAGCCAAGCGATGACCTTGCTCGGCTCCAGCGCGAGCTCGCCCAGCTCTGCGCCGTGCTGCTCGCCAAGGACGGGCGCGAGACGCCGGTCGTGCCGGAGGCGCTCCTCTCCTGGCGGCGCCAGGAGCGGGAGCTGCAGCTGGCGCTCCACACGCGCGCGAAAGCGGGTGTTCCGAGCGCGTCTTGCCGGAGTGCTGACGGCCTCATCGAGCAGGCCGCGGCCGCCAAGATCCCGCAGCGCTTCCGCAAGGTGCCCGCCCTCCGCGCACCCAAGCTCGGGGCCCAGCGCACGCTTCTGAGCCTGCTGCGCGCCATGCCGGTGGAGGCCATCGAGCGGGCAGCCACGGCGCTCCTCGGCAGACCGGCACAGGACAAGAGTGCCGCCGTTGGGGCGCTGCGGGCTGCCCTTGTGCAGCGGTCCGGGCTCCGGTCGGCGATGGCCGGCCTGGGAGAGCAGGAGAGGTCGCTCCTCACCGCGCTGCTGGAGGCGGGAGGGGAGCTTCCCCTCTCCGAGCTGCCCGCCGGACTGGGGCCGCCGCTCCAGCACGCCCAGGGCCAGGAGCTGCTCTCCCTGGCCCGGCTGGAGGCTCTGGGGCTGGTCCACCTGGGCACGGATCCGGGTCAGGGCGTCGTGCTGGTGGTCGTTCCGAAGGAGCTCCGGGGCGGGCTTCGGGAGCAGACGGTCCCGGTCCCGCTCCCAGGGGTCCTCCAGCTCCACGTCCAGCTCGACGACATTGCGCCCCCCATCTGGCGCCGGTTCCTGCTCCGGGGGGACGCCACCCTGGGTGACCTGCACGACGCCATCCAGGCGGCCTTCGACTGGATGGCGTGCCACCTGCACGAGTTTCGCAACGCCGTCGATGGGCCCGAGGTCCTCGGTGGCATGGCGAAGCTGGACGCGGGCTGGGGGCCACCCACCCCGGACGAGACCACCGTGCGCATCGCGGAGGTCCTGCCCGCCGTGGGCGACACGCTGGCCTACTGGTACGACTTCGGCGACAGCTGGTGGCACCTCGTGCGGCGTGAGGCTCCGAGCGCGGCACAGCTCAAGCGGCGCCGACGCCTGCTGGGCGGGGCGCGGGCGGGCCCGCTCGAGGACAGTGGGGGGCCGCTTGGCTACGACCACTGCGTCGCCGTCGCCCTCGGCGAGGAGCAGGACGAAGACCAGCGGAAGTGGCTCGGCGACTGGCACCCGGAGGCCTTCAACCTCAAGCACGCCCAGCGCCGCTTCGACCGCTGAGCCCTATGTCGCCAGGTCCACCACCCGCGTCATCACGCCCGCCCAGGCCTCCAGGGCCTGCTCCAGCGCGCCCAGCCGCTGTGTCAGCTCTCGCTCGGCCGCTGCGGCCCGGCTGCGCACCGTTGCCAGCTCCCCGCGCAGCCGCGCCACCTCGGGCCCGCCGCTCCGCACCCCGGCGAGCGTCCGCTCCAGCGCCAGGATGCGCTGGGCCACCCGTCGATCCACGGCGGGCGGCCGCGTCCGGGCCTGCTGAAGCCGACCGAGCTCGTGTCGCAGCCAGGCCATCTCCCGGTCCAGCTGCACCAGCCGCCGCCGCATGCGGTGAGACTCCCGGTTCACGGCCGTCTCGGCCAGCTCGTCGAGCTTGCGGCTGACCGCGTCCCAGTCGAGGGAGGGGCTGGGGGAGGTCTCCAGCAGGGCCACCCGGTCGGCGAGCGCCGCGAGGTCCCCTGTCGGTGCGGAGGGGCCGTGGGTGTCGCCCCCGGTTGCCGTGTCGAGGCCCAGAGCGGCGTCCAGCACGGCATCCGAGACGGGGGTCGCGGGCTGCGACACGGCATCCCCCGTGTCGGCCCCTCCCGTGCCGTTCCGAGGCGTGGCGCCTGCCGGAGCCGTGTCGCCCCGTCCGCTCCCACAGGCGGCCGTGCGGGCCCGCCGTCGTGCTCGACTTGCCGCACTGCGACAGGCTCCCGAGCAGTACTGCTTGTCGGCACGGGGGCTCTCGAAGCGTGTCGCGCAGTGGACACACCGTCGTGTCGTGGTCACGGGGCACCCCGCAGCCGGTGCGCGCTGCCGCTGGTCGCCCCTGAGGGGGCGCCGCCGGCCTGCTGCTCCAGCGCCGCGAGGTCTTGGCGCATGCGTGCTCGCGCCCGCGCAGTGCCGTGCCCGTGTCTCTCCATCAGGTCGAGGGTCTGGCGGAAGAGGGCTGCCCGTTCCTCGATGCTCCGTGCCACGGGAGGGGGGGCCGTCGCTCGCTGCGGGCGGGGCGCTGGGCCTGCCGCCGGCGCCGCCGCCAGTGCCTCCGCGATGCGCTCGCGGGTGAAGCTCGGCCCGCCCCGCTCGCAGATGCGCTGCTGCACCGCCGCCGGCAGCGCACCCGGATCGAGCTCCCCCAGCTCTGCCCGGATGGCCCCCCCCCCCCCGGGTCTCGTCAGCGGTCCACATGGTCGCCCCCCGCGCTACGGACGAGACGGCTGGACGCCCAACCGAAGGCCTGCCGCGCAGCGTGCCACGCCCGTGCCACGAGCCCCCCGAGGGCGACCCAGAGGACCACCTCCGACACATCCTGGGCGAACTCCCAGAATGACGCGATGATGAGCGCTGTGAAGGTGATGGCCAGGGTCCTGAGGCGGAGCGGCAGCCAATTCGACTCCCGCCGCCTCCACTCTCTCCTGCTGGATGCAGAGGCCCGCCGGATCCGGCGGGCCTCTGTCAATCTTGGGACCCCCGCCTCCCCGCGGGTGACGCCGTCCGCTCCCCGCACCCCCGGTCCTCCCATGCCCCACCTCCGCCCCCTCGATCCCGCCGACACCGCCACCCTCCGCCTCGTGGCCCAGCGCATGGGCGCCACCCTCGACGAGGTCATCGGCGACGATCCCGCCCACCCGCGGCCCTCGCGGGCCTGGCTCGAGGACCGGGTGCGCCACCACCTCGACCCGGACCGCTGCGAGGGCACGGTGCTGCTGCTCTGGCCCGACGAGGGCGGCCCGCCCGTGGCCCACTGCATCCTGCGCCGCGAGGACGACGGCCCGCCCACCGGCGGGGTCTTCGCCACCATCTGGGTCCACCCCGGCCACCGCCGCCAGGGCCTGGGCGCCACCCTCCTCGACGCGGGCGAGGCCTGGATGCGGGCCCGGGGCATGGTCCGCGCGCGCACCGACACGGCCACGACCAACACCAAGCTGCGCCGGCTACTCGCCGACCGGGGCTACCGGGTGGTCGAGCGGGCCCCCGACGGCAGCATGGTCCGGCTCGCCCGCCCCCTGAGATCGGAAGAGCGTCGTGTAGGG
>CAXQUZ010000132.1:0-36992 GCA_964226865.1 Myxococcota bacterium
CCCAAGGACGCCCCTATGTCGCGCGAAGATCGGCCTTCCAGCGGAAACGTCATCTCTCTCTTCGGGGGCCCCGCCCCCCCCGCCCCGGCCGCCCCCCCCGTCGACGCCCCCGCCGGCCCGGCCGCCCTCGGCACCATCCCCGAGCCCCCCCGCTTCTCCGACCCGCGCCAGCTCCGCTCGCGCAACATCATCCGCAGCGCCACCGCCCAGCTCGGCCGGCGGGGCGGCGGCACGACGGTCAACCTCGAGACGGGCTGGGCCGCCGCCGGTGTGAACCTCGGCGAGCTCCAGGATCTGCTCGAGCGGCTCATCTCGGGCATCGACGCCGCCGAGCTGATCCACCGCTGGGAGGACGAGGTCGACAGCCTCTTCACCGAGGCCGTCTTCTGCTGGGTGCAGCGGGTCAAGGAGCTGGAGATGATGGTCGAGGACGAGGGGGTGCGCATCGAGCTCGTCACCCAGGACGACCACGGCGCCTACACCTACCGCTTCGACGCCTTCCCCGGACGGGAGTTCTGATGGATCCGGTCGACGACACCCCGACCCCCGCCGATCCCGCTGCGGCCCCCGACGAGGCCGCGGGCGAGCCGACTGTCGAGGTGGCCTTCGATGACGAGATCTACCGCCACCTCCACGCCCTCGCGGGCCGCATCCACAAGGAGCGCGGCGGGGTGGGCTCGACCATCCAGCCCACGGCCCTGCTCCATGAGGCCTGGGAGAAGCTGGCCCGCTCCAGCTCCCGCTACCGCTCCCGGGCCCACTTCATGGCCGTCGCCGCCCGGGCCATGCGCCAGGTGATGATCAGCCGCGCCCGCGCCCGCAACGCCAACAAGCGCGGCGGCGACTGGCACCGCGCCACCCTGACGGGCCTCGGCGAGGACGCCCCGCGGGTGGTCGACGTGATCGACCTCGACAACGCCATCCGCGAGCTCGAGGCCAACGACCCGCGCGCGGCCGAGGTCGTCATGCTGCGCACCTTCGGCGGCCTCACGGTCGACGAGGTGGCCGAGGTCACGAACACCAGTGCCCGCACGGTCGCCCGCACCTGGCGCTTCGCCAAGTCCTTCCTGGCTGACCGGCTGCGCAGCTGATGCCGGCCGACGTCGCCGTCTTCGCCCAGGCCCGCGCCCTCTTCGACGCGGTGGTCGACCGGGGGGCCGCCGACCGTGCCGCCGCCCTGGCCGCCGCGCCCCCGGAGGTGGCGGCCCTGGCCCAGCGCTGGCTCGACGCCGAAGAAGAGGACGACTCGGCCTTCATGACCCGGCCCTCGCTCGGGGTGGTCAAGGTGCTGGCCGACCTGTTGGTCCAGACCGAGGGCGTCCCCGAGACCATCGGCGAGTACACCATCCTCGAAGAGCTCGGCCGGGGCAGCATGGGGGTGGTCTACGCCGCCGAGCACCAGCGCAGCGGCGCCCCGGTGGCCCTCAAGACCCTCAGCCCCTTCGGCCGCAGCGCCGCCGCCCGGGCCCGCTTCGAGGCCGAGGTGGCCGTGCTCCGGCGCATGCGCCACCCGGGCATCCCCCGGGTGCACGGCTGGCTCGACGAAGACGGCGCCCCCGTGCTCATCATGGAGCGCATCCAGGGCCCGCTGCTCGCCCCGCTGCTGGCGGCGGCCCCCCTCGCCCGGCCCGCCGCCCGCCGGCTGCTCGGCCGCCTCTGTGCCGCCGTCGCCCACGCCCACGCCGCCGGCGTCGTCCACCGCGACATCAAGCCGGGCAACATCATGCTCCGGTCCGCCGGCGCCAGCGGGCCCGCCGATGCCCAGGCCGATCCCCGGGCCGATCCCCGCCCCGTGCTGCTCGACTTCGGCATCGCCGCCCTCGCGGGCACGGCCGGCGCCCGGGCCGGCACGCTGGACTACGTCGCCCCCGAACAGCTCGAGGGCGCCTCCCCCGCCCCCACGGCCGACGTCTACAGCCTGGGGGCGCTGGGCTGGCAGCT
The DNA here is from genome assembly GCA_964226865.1 of Myxococcota bacterium. Taxonomy (GTDB): domain Bacteria; phylum Myxococcota_A; class UBA796; order UBA796; family UBA2385; genus CAXQUZ01. The sequence continues at coordinate 1,942 of CAXQUZ010000132.1, forward strand.
GCTGACGGGCGCCGTGCCCCTCGGCCTCGAGGGCGCCGAGCCGGCCGCTGCCGTGGCCGCCAAGCGCGCGCTCATGCCCGATCCCGCCGCCCTCGCCCCCGCCGACCGGCCCCTGGTGGCCGCGCTCGCGCCCGATCCCCGGCGCCGCCCGGCCTCGGTGGCGGCCCTGGTGGCGACCCTCGACCTCCCGATCGGCTGAGCGGGCATCAGCCCACGGCCCGCAGCGCCACGGCGGGCATCTCGACGACCACGTCCCCCGAGAGGCCCCGGCTCTCGAGCAGGGCGTGGGCCGCCGACAGCGCGGTGAGGGGCAGCCGGTGCTGGACGACCGGCCGCATGGCCCCGGCCTCGGCGAGGGCGACGAGCTCGTCGAGGTTCTCGCCGTCGGGAAGGGCGACGCCGAGCTGGCATCGCTTGCCCCCGAGCAGCCCGCCGACCAGCGACCAGAGCACCCGCCCGACGCTGACGATGGGCGAGAGGTAGCGGCCCCCCCGGCGCAGGGCCGCCCGGGCACGGCGGCCGCTCCAGGCGCCGGGAATGTCGAGAATGACGTCGTAGTGGCTATCCTTGGGGCCGCTGCCCGCCTCGCGGAGCACGACCGCGTGGGCGCCCAGGGCCACCATGCGGTCAGCCTCGTGGGCGCGGCAGACCGCCGTCACCTCGGCCCCCATGTGGGCGGCGAGCTGGACGGCCATGCGCCCCACACCGCCCGCGGCACCGACGATGAGCACCCGCTCGCCCGGCTGCACGCCCGCGAGGCGACGGAGGAAGTGGTGGGCGGTCTCGCCGCTGTAGGGCAGCACGGCGGCCTCGGCGGCCGACCAGCCGGCGGGGGCCCGGGCGATGGGACCGTCGGCGGGCACCACGAGGTACTCGGCGTGGGCGCCCGACATGACCGAGCCGAGGACGCGGTCGCCGACGGCAAAGCGGTCGCCCGCCTCGGAGCCCAGGGCCGCGACCGTGCCCGCGAAGACCGTGCCCGGCACGCTGCGGCGCGGGCCGGTGATGCCGATGGCGAGGCGGCCCGGCAGGAAGGTGATGCCCGGGAACTCGCCCGCGCGGAGGCGGCGGTCGCCCTGGGTCACGGCGGCGGCCTCGACCTTGATGAGCACGTCGCCGGGGCCGACGACCGGGCGGGCCTGCTCGGAGATCTGGAGGGCAGCGGGGGCACCGTAGCGAGAGAGGGAGGCGGCGAGCATGGGGGACTCCAGGAGCGGCGCCGGCGGTCCGGCGGGGTGGGGCGGCGCCGCGGCAGCAGCGCCGGGCCCTCTGGTTTTCACCCCCTCAACGATGAATGGGTACGCCCGAAGCTGTTCATGTGCTATGCAGTCATGCATGGATTGGCGCACCCTCAACTTCGACTGGAACCACGCCCGGGCCGTGCTCGTCACGGCCGAAGAGGGCTCCTTCAGCGCGGCCGCCCGGGCCCTGGGCATCTCCCAGCCCACGGTCGGCCGCCAGGTCGCGGCCCTCGAGAGCGAGCTGGGCCTGACCCTCGTCGAGCGGGTCGGCCGGGGGGTCCAGCTCACGAGCGCCGGCGCCGAGCTCGTCGACCACCTGCGCGCCATGGCCGAGGCCGCCAGCCGGGTCTCGCTCGGGGCCGCCGGCCAGTCCGCCTCGCTCGAGGGCAAGGTGGCCATCACGGCCAGCGAGGCCATCTCGGCCCACCTGCTGCCCCCCGTGCTCAAGGCCCTGCGGGCCGACCACCCGGGCATCACCATCGACCTCGTGGTCTCGAACCAGCGGGCCGACCTGCGCCGGCGCGAGGCCGACATCGCCGTGCGCAACTTCCGCCCCGAAGACCCCGAGCTGGTGGGCCGGCTGCTGGGCAAGAGCGACGGGCGCCTCTACGCGAGCCCCGCCTATGTCGAGAGCATCGGCGGCATCGAGAGCCTCGCCGACCTGGCTCGGGCCGAGATCTTCGGCTTCGACCACAGCCCGATGACCCTCGAGGGGCTCAAGGCCCTGGGCGCGCCCGTCACGGCGGCCAACCTGCCCATCGTCACCTCGAACCACCTCGTGCAGTGGGGCCTCTGCAAGGCCGGGGTGGGCATCTGCATCATGATGGAAGAGGTGGGGCGCCGCGAGCCCGGGGTGGTCGAGGTGCTGCCCGAGATGCAGCCCATCCCCGTGCCCCTGTGGCTGGTCTGCCACCGCGAGCTGCGCACCAGCCGGCGGCTGCGGGTGGTCTACGATGCCCTCAGCGACCACCTCAAGGCCACCGTCGGCGCCGTGCCGCCCCGGACGCCCCCGGGCTGAGGCGCCGGACGCGGGCGAAGGGCCGCCTCAGCGCTTGCCGTGGTGGATCTCCCAGATGGCCGCGTGGGTGGCGGGGGTGCCCGCGGGGCCCATGGCGTTGACCAGCTCGACCAGGTGGTCGGCGTCGGGCTCGACCCGGTCGGCGTGGACCCAGGCCCGGAGGATCGGGCGGGCGGCCGGGGCCACCTCGGGCGCGACCTCGGCCACCCCGTCAGCGGCGAAGTCTCCGTCCTCGCCGGCGTCGGCGACCGCGTCCCACGCCGCGAGACCGGCCTCTGCGAGGGCATCTTGGGCCATCTCCCACCGGTTCCAGGCGTCGACCTCTTCGGGGTGCCACCAGGGGTCGTAGTCGACCCAGCGCGACTCGTAGAGGGTGTACCAGCCGCGGCTGTGGCGCCAGCGCTCGGGGGCCCGGAACACGGTCGGGCCCGTGTAGGGGTTGGCCCCGGCGATGTCGCGGGCGGGACGGCCGAGGTGGGCGTCGCAGTGGTGGGTCGTGCGGCCGTAGCCGGCGGCACCGCAGCGGTGGACGTAGTTGGTGGCGCCCTCGGTGAAGTCCGCGACGAGCCCGCGATCGACGAGGGTCCAGGCCATGACGGCCACGTCGACGGCGTGGAGCAGCACCTCGGGCCGGTAGTGGCGGCCCGGATCCAGCGCCCGCCAGGTCGCCATGCCGAGGTACTGCTCGGCGTTGGCGCAGGAGGCGAAGCTGCCGCCGGGGCCACAGCCGGGAAAGGCGGGGGCCAGGGGCTGCTGGAGGGGGTCGTAGACACCGCGGTCGAGGCGGTTGTGGACCGTGTAGAGGATGCCGATGGCCTCGAGCAGCCCGTAGCGGCTGTAGAGCAGCCGGTCGGCCCCCACCTCGCTGATGATGAGGCGCACCGCGAGGCTCAGCTCGGGCTCGTGGTCGAGCTCGGGCGAGGACAGGGGCCGGATCAGCGGCTCGGGATCGTAGACCAGCAGCTCGAGGCCCGGCAGGCCGTCGATGCCCAGGGCGGCCCGGTCGAGGTCGAGGTGGCGCAGGCCCGGGCAGGCCGCCGCCGTGACGCAGGGCAGGGCCGTCAGGGCGCTGCGGTCGGGGGCACGGGGGCCGAGGGGCGCCCGCCGGCGGGGCGGGGTCGGGGGCTCCGGGGCCGCGGGCACGGTCGCGGTGGCCACGGCCGCGGTCGCCCAGACCGCCAGCGCCGCGCTGGCCACAGCGCGCAGGGGCGCGAGCGGCGGCGGAGACGAGCGGAGGGCACGGTGCACGGGAGCCTCGGGACGGGGCGCGCGGGGGACGGGGCGCGGATCGCAGACCGGCACCGCGCGGGCGGCGGCCCCCTATGCCGGCGGAGCGGACGCGGCCGGAACATAGATCCCGAGGCCATTCTCGATCGAGGGGGATCCGCCGTCAAGCGCGACAGCCGGCCCCGGAGATCCGCCCGGCGCGCCGATCTTCGGCCCCTCCCCCACCCGAGCGCCCCCGGTCCCCTCCCGGCCCGATCTGCGGCGCGGCCCCGGCGCCGGCCCCGTGCTCATGTTCCGCGGCCCGCCGTCCGTTCCCCTGGGCACCCCCCTCTCCCGGAGCCGACCATGGCCTGCCCCCACGCCGACGGGTGCCCGCTCTATCCAAAGCTGACGGCATCCCTGGGCATCTGGAAGAAGCTCTTCTGCCAGTCCGAGCCCCGCTACCCGACCTGCGCCCGCTTCGGTCTCTCGGTCGCCGGAAAGCCGGTGCCCAGCAACCTCATGCCCAACGGCAAGACCCTCGGCTGAAGCCGGAGCCTCCCATGTTCGACCCCAGCTGGTGGCCCTGGACCCTCGGTGCCCTGGCCCTCGCGCTGCCCACCCTCGTCCACCAGGCCGCCACCGGCAAGGTGATCGGGGTCTCGTCGCTCTATGCGCGCATGATCGGCTGGGCCGACGAGGCCGAGGCGGCCGCGACCGAGGCCCGCACGGCGGACCGCAGCGAGGCCGAGCTGGCCCAGCTGCTCGAGGCCGAGACCGCCGCGATGGTGGCCACCCTCGACCCGGACGAGCTGGGCATCTCCGAGGCCGAGCTCGCCGCCATGCTGGCCGAGTGCGACACCGAGGCGACGCCCCCCGCCGCGCCGGAGGCCACCGACCGCCCCTGCCCGCCCGCCGCGGCCCGGGTCCACCCCCTCGTCCACCTCGTGTTCCTGGTCGCCATGGTCGGCGGCGGCGCCCTCGCCGCCGTGGCCTCGGGCCGCTGGGGGCTGCGCTTCACCCTCTCCGACGCCTACACCCGCCTCGTCGCCGACGGCGCCGCGGGCCTCGGCCTGCTCTTCCTGGGCGGGGCCATGGTCGGCCTCGGCACCCGCATGGCCGGGGGCTGCTCGACCGGCCACGGGCTCCAGGGCACCGCCGCCCTCCAGCCCGGCAGCCTCGTCTCCACCATCACCTTCTTCGGGACGGCCGTCGCCGTCTCGACCATCCTGGGGGTGCTCCCGTGAGTGCCGAGACCCTGCCCCTGTCCCCGCCGGCCCCGGCGCCGGCACTCGGGCTGCCCGCCACCGCCACCCCCCGCCGCCTCGCCGTCGCGGCCGCCTCGGGCACGGGCCTGGGCGTCGCCCTCAGCATGCTCGGCTTTGGCGACTATGGCGAAGTCCACCGCATGTTCACCTTCGCCGACCTGCGCCTGAGCCTCGCCTTCCTGGGCGCGGTGGCCCTGCTCGCGGTCGGCCTGCGGCTGGGCGCCCGGGGCCGCCCCCTGCCCCGCAAGCCCCTCCACCCCGGCAGCGTGCCCGGCGGCATGCTCTTCGGGGCCGGCTGGGCCCTGAGCGGCGCCTGCCCGGCCATCCCCCTGGTCCAGCTCGGCGAGGGCCAGGTGACCGCCGCCGTGACCCTGCTCGGCATCGTCTTCGGGGTGAGCGCCTGGGCGCTGCTCAACCGCCGCCTCCAGTGGGACACCGGCAGCTGCGCCTGAGGGGCGCCCCGCCTCAGCCGTCCAGCAGCCCCCGGGGGCCCCGGCCCCGGCCGACCCCCCGGCCCATCGGCGCCGCGCGACCGGCCGCCACCCCCTCGGCGTGGAGCCGCACGGCCTTGCCCGTGCCCGCCGACCAGCCCCCGCCGCGCCGGCCGTGCTCTTCGGCAGCACAGGCCCGGGCGGCGGCGAGGCGCTGCTGGCGCTCGCGCCGGTCGGCCCCCTCGCTCGCCGCGTCGACCTTCTGGAGCTTCTGGCGCAGCCCGTAGACCGCCGAGTCGCAGAAGTCGGTGCGCTCGCTGCGCACGTTGCCCGTGGCCCGTCCCGCCGCGCGGCGCGCCTTGAAGGCGGCGATGTGGTCGTCGGCCGCCCGCTCGATGTGGGCCGTCCAGATCTCGAAGAACCACTCGGCCGTCACCACGTCGGCGTGGCGCCCGAAGAAGTGCATCCAGCCCCGGGCCTTGCGGGCCAGGGCGAAGACCCCGCAGTGCTCGGCCACGAGAAAGCCCAGGGTGCGCCGCCAGACGACCCGCTGGCCGATGTCGACCCAGCGGTCGCACATGGCCTCGTCGATGCCCGCCTCCAGCCGCACCTGGTAGGCGCCGAGATCCCAGCGCACGAGCAGCTCGTTGGCCACCGCCGTGGCCGAGACCGCCTCGGGGCTGCCCGGAGCGCTGCGGGCGAGCCGCCGCAGCTTCTGGATGCGGGCCACGACCCGGGCGAGCTGGCCCTCGTCGCCGGTCTCGGGAGCGGGCACGGGGCCGCCCCGCAGCGCCGCCCGCAGGCAGAGGGCCAGCCAGGCGTCGAGGGCCGGGGTCGGCCCGTCGACGCGGTCGCGACACGGGGTGAAGACACCCTCTGGCACGACACTCTCGGCAAGCTCGACCAAGGCGCGGCGGAAGGCCGCATCGTGGCGCCCGCCGCCCCCGAGGCCGTGGGCCAGCTCGTGCAGCAGGGTCGCCCAGACCTCGGCGGCGTCGGCGTTGGGCCCGAGCTCGAGGCGCATGCGCACGGGCCCCCGGGGCGCCAGCCAGACCCGCCCGGCCACGAAGCCGTCGCGCACCCCGCCGGGCCGCAGCAGCTCGACGGGCAGGGCCCCGAAGCCCGCCCGGCCGGCCGTCCAGTGCACCGCCCCCACCACGCTCGCGTCGTCGCGCGGATCGAGCACGGGCCGGGGGCCGGCCGGCGCCGTGGGCAGCACCGGCGCCGAGGCCACCACCTCGACGTCGTCTTCGAGGCCCCGGCCCGCGCCCATGGCCCGGGTCGGCGCCGCGGGCGGCACCCAGGGCAGGGGCAGCCCCCGGTCGTCCAGCTGCTCGGGGCGCACGGACTCGAGGGCCTGCAGCACGACGGGCACGTGGGGCGCCGAGACCACGAGGGCCCCCGCCGGCTGGCGCACGAAGATCCGCCCCCGGTGGACCCAGGCCGCCGAGAGCCGCCCCTGGGGATCCCGCAGCACCTGGTCCACCCACCGGGCCGCCCGGCGCCCGACGCTCAGCGCCCAGACCCCCGGACCGAGCGCCCGCCCCCCGGCCGCGGGGCCCGGGTGGATCGCCCCGTCGAGGCCCCGCCAGCGCGCCAGGAAGGCCCCGGCCGTCTCGGCCAGCAACCCCTCGGGAAGCTCGACCCGCACGGCATCCCCGCGCAGGGCCACCGGCCGTCCCAGCGCCGCCGTCCCCCCGGGCGCCGCCGCCGCGAGGGCGCCGTCCCCGGTCGCCGACCCGCTCACGGCGCCACCCGTCCCGTCCACAGCACCGACCAGAGCGCGCCGAGCTCGCCCTTCATCATCGCCGGGTCGCGGTTGTTGGTGCGCGCCACCGACACGACGGCCCCGTCCTCGACGACGGCCCGGGCGCCCCACAGGGCCCGGGCGGGGGCGCGGCTCAGGCCGTAGCGAAGATCGTCGAGAAACACGATGGTTCGGCCATTTTCATGCTCGACGCGCACGCCCGTGAGCCCGTCGGCGAAGCGGTCCATCAGGGCCCCCTTCGGGTGGGCCAGGGCCAGCGCCACCGCCGGATCGTCGACCGGGGGCACGGTCTCGAGCGCGGGCGGCACGTCGGCCAGCACGCTCATGGTGCCGCAGTGGATGGCGCCCGCCGCGTCCCGGGCGACCACCCGGAAGGCGAGGTGGTTGAGCAGGGTGGGCATCACCCGCAGGTGGACGGGCGGGGTGCCCGCCGCTTCGAGCGCCGCCCTGAAGCGCCCCTCGACCACCCGGTGGTTGGCCGCACCGACCGCCAGCCAGACCAGCCCCCAGCCCAGGGCGCCGCGGGCCACGGCCTGGGCCCGCCGCCGCAGGGCGTGGGTGGGCGCGCCCCCGGGCCCCCGGCGCAGGGCGAGCACGGTCGCGAGCACCAGGGGCAGGGTGTAGACGGGATCCACGATGCTCACGCAGTCGACGGCGAAGCGGGCCTTCGAGAGGGGCGCGAGCAGCTGGGTGCCGTAGCTGGTGCAGACGTCGAGCAGGGGGTGGGTGATGAGGGCCCAGAAGGCGCAGTGGGCCCAGGTGGTCCAGGCGCCGCGCCGACCGGCCCCGCGCCAGCCCAGCCAGCCGATGAGGGGCGAGACCAGGGGCAGCACGAGCAGCGAGTGGGTCACGCCGCGGTGGTGCTGGAGCTCGAACCACGGGTCGATGGCCGCCGTGAAGACGTCGAGGTCGGGCAGGGTGCCGCAGAGGGCGCCGAAGAACACGGCCTTGCGCCCGAGCCGGTGGCGGAAGCCGGCCTCGGCCACGGCGGCGCCGAGCACGGCCTGGGTGATGCTGTCCACGGGGCACCTCGGGGGGACGGAGCAGGGAGCCCGCGGCTCAGCGCACCCACTCGGCCGAGCCGTTGGGGGTCTCCCAGAGGCGCAGCCGCACGACGGTGACGCCCGTGTCGGCGAGCAGCTCCTGGGCCTTGTGGGCCAGGGCCTCGACGATGACCTCGGCGGTCGGGGGCTGGTCGAGCCAGTAGACCGGCCGCCCCAGGCGGGCGTTGGCCTCGGCGATGGGGCCCGCCTCGGGGTCACCCTTCATGAGAATGGCCGTGTGGTCCCAGTTGTCGTCCACCCAGCCCCCCACCCGCTCCTTGACCACGCCGAAGTCCACGACCCGGCCCTTGTCGTCGAGCTGGTCGATGTGGCAGGTGATCTCGGCGACGTAGCGGTGGCCGTGGAAGGCCCGGCACTTGCTCTCGTGGCGCGGGATGCGGTGCATGGCGTCCCACTCGATGCGGCGGGTGCAGGTCACGGACATGGGGGGCTCCGGGGCGAGCCGGGCCCCTAACGCCCACACCGGCGCCGGAAAGGGCCCGCGGGACGGCGGGGGCCTGCTGCCGCTCAGGCCGAGAGCGCTGCCGCTCAGGCCCAGATCTTCGCCGCTCAGGCCGAGATCGCTGCCGCGCAGCCGATCATGCTGTCGTCGCCCAGGGTCTCGAGGATGGCCTTGGCCAGGTCGGCGCGGGAGAGCTCGTTGCCCCCCGGCAAGGTGTAGGCGTCTCGGGCGAGCCGGACGGGACCGGGCGGGGGCGCGTCGAGCAGCCGAGAGGGGCGCAGGATGCTCCAGTCGGTCTCAGAGGCCATGATGAGGGCCTCCATGCGGCGCATGTCGGCGTAGAGGGTGCGCCCGATGATGGGCTTGAGCAGCAGCTCGAAGAACCAGGGGGTGTTGGGGTCGCGGCCTGGGTGGGTGCCGCCAGAGGTCACCCCGACGAGGCGCCGCACGCCCGCCGCCTGCATGCCGGCGAGGATGTGGCCGGTGGCGACGCTGTAGAGGGTCACCGGGCTGAAGGTGTAGGGCACGCCGAGGGTGGTCACCACCGCGTCCATGCCGGCGACGGCCCGGGCCACGTCCTCGGCGACCAGGGCGTCCCCCGGGACCACCTCGAGGGCCGGGTGGCGGAGCGTGAGCTTCGCGGGGGTGCGGGCCACCACCCGCACCGCCATGCCCTGCTCGAGGGCCTGCTCGACCACGTGGCGCCCCGTGGGCCCCGTGCCTCCAAACACCACGATCTTCATGTCGACACCCCGGGCGACGGTGGGGGGCAGGCGGTCGCCCCGTGCGTGCGGGGGCCCCGCCCGGCCCTGCGTCCCTACCAGTAGCGCACCACGCGGTTGAAGCCCGCGGCGGCCCGCTCCACGGCGGCCACCTCGTCGGCGGTGAGCACCTCGGTGTGGCGCCCCACCGGCGCGGCCGAGAGCCCGGCCGTGTAGAGCGGCGACCAGAAGCCGGCGAAGAAGGGATCCTGCGCCCGGCGCTCGGCGTCGAAGTAGGCCACGTCGGTCTGTTGGTCGGCGAGGCCCTCGGGGGCCAGCGCGAGCCCGAGCGAGCGGCCGAGGCCGGGCAGCACGGCGGCCGGGCGCTGGACGAGGTCTTCGTAGCGCACGAGGAACAGCCGCCCCTGGGCGTGGAGCGCGGGCATGGCCCGCAGCACGGGCTGGTAGTGGGACAGGTAGTAGCGGACGAGCCAGTCCATGTCGCGGCCGGCCCGGGTCAGGGCGCTCTCGACGCCCTCGGCCCGGTGGCGGGCAGCGACCTGGAGCATCGAGGCCACCGTGTCGCGGGGATCCCGCACCGACACGACGAAGCGGGCCTGGGGCAGCCACGAGGCGAGGCGGGGGATGTGTTGGGTCAGCTCGGGGCTCTTGAGCACCACCGCCGCCGGCCCGCCCTTGGCCGCGACCGCCCGGGCCAGGTAGCGCAGCACCGTGTCGCGGCCGAAGGCGTCGAAGGCCTCGACCGTGGGGAACACATCGGAGAGCCGCAGCTCCCAGCTGGCCCGGGAGCGGGCGTGGAGGGCCAGCTGCTCGGCGAGGTAGTGGGCCTCGTTGAGGAAGTCGCCCGCACCGGGGGCCGACACCAGCACGCGCTGGAGCAGGGTGGTGCCGCTGCGCATGCAGCCGCCGACGAAGACGGGGAGGGGGGCCGGGCTCATGGCCCCCTGGGTACCACACGCGCCGGGGTGCCGGCAGCGATCGCCCGCCCCGCCCGTCCCGGGGCGCCCGACCGCTTGGCCCGGCCCGGCCCCAGACGGGAGCCCCGAGCCGACGACAATGCCCTGATTCCGGCCATTCTCACCACAGACGGCCCCACCGTCCCCACGCCCGGCCGCCCGCCTCCGGCCCCCGGTCCCCCGCCGCCGTGGCCCCCGGCCTCCGCGCTGGTAGCGTCCCCCGTCCGACCCCACCCACCGGCCGCTCTGGAGCCCACCCATGCCCCGCCTCCGCCCTGTTCTCTCGCGCCCCCCGGGCCCCCGAGCCGCCGCCCTCGCCCTCGCCCTCGCCGTGGCCCCGGGCTGTGGCCCCGACGTCACCACCGTCGAGCGCAGCGCCACCTACGCGGCCACCGTCGACGACGTCTACCCCCACCTCGTCGACCTCAAGAAGTTCTACGACTGGAGCCCCTGGTCCAAGATGGACCCGGACGCCGAGGTCACCTTCTCCGCCTCCACCGACACGGTCGGCGCCACCTACGCCTGGAAGGGCAACGACGACGTGGGCGCGGGCCAGATGACCATCACCGAGGCCGTCGCGGGCGAGCGGGTGGTCCACAAGCTCGAGTTCTTCGCCCCCTGGGAGGGCGTGAGCGAGTCGAGCCTCCACCTGCGCCCGGCCGGCGAGGGGGTCGAGGTCACCTGGAAGTACCGCCAAGACAACGACATGATGGGCAAGCTCATGACCCACTTCATCGACATGGACGAGATGCTGGGCGGCGACTACGAGCGCGGCCTCGCCAACCTCGCCGAGAAGGTGGACGCGAGCGTGAAGGCCCGCACGGCCAAGGAGGCCGAGGCCAAGGCCGCCGCCGCCAAGGCCGAAGCCGAAGCCCAAGCCGCGGAGGACGGCGCGGCAGACGGCGCCCACTGAGCGGCGCCCCCCGACCGGGACGCCCGGCTGGCCAGCGCCCGGGGGGACGGAATAGGACGGGTCCATGAACGCGCCCGCCGCCGTGCCCTGGGAACTGCTGCCCGGTCCGCTGGTCATGATCGACCTCGAGACCACGGGCGTGCGCGTGGCCAGTGACCGCATCGTCGAGGTGGCCGCCGTGCGCAAGGCCCCCGGCGAGCCCACCCGGGTGCTCCACACCCTCGTCGACCACGGGCGGCCCACCGTCGGCGCCACCCACGTCCACGGCATCACCCGCCGCATGCTGGACGGGGCGCCGCCCATCGAGGCCGTGCTGCCCCTGCTCGCCGAGCTCTGCGAGGGCGCCACCATGGTCGCCCACAACGCGAGCTTCGAGCACCGCTTCCTCTCGGCCGAGATGGCCCGCGCGGGCGGGGTCTGGGGGCTGCCCCGCCTCTGCACCCTCGCTCTCGCCCGGCGCCTCCACCCCGAGCGCAAGCGCCACCCGGGCCACCGGCTGGGGGGCATGGCCGAGCTCTACGACGTGCCCGTGCGCGACGCCCACTCCGCCCTCGGCGACGTGCGCATGATGTCGGCCATGCTCGGGGGCATGCTGCGCCGCTTCGCCGCCCTCGAGGCCCTGCCCCGCTTCCTCGCCGAGAGCACCCGCACCCCCGCCGAGACCACGGCCTGGCCCACGCCCTGGTCGGGGGTCCGGCTCAAGCCCCGCCCCCTCTGAGCCCCCCGCTCAGCTCCCGGCCGACCACCGCACCGGCTCGCCCCCGGCCGAGATGCGCCCGACCCAGTCGGCCAGCTCGTCCCAGAGGGCCCGGGCCGGCGGCCGAAACCAGCCGAAGTGGCCCAGGCGGGCGAGGCCGTGGTCTTCGGGGTGGACCGTCTCGTGGTGGGCGCCGGGCACACAGCGGGCCAGGGCCGCGACGGCCCGGGGGGGCGCCAGGGGGTCGTCGGCGATGCCCACCACCCGCGCCGGACAGCGCACCTGGCGGTAGTTCTCGGCCACCCCCGGCACGGCGCCGAGGTGGTAGTCGGGGTGGCTGGCCCACCGGGTCCACTCGGCCACCACCCCACCGGGCACCGCCGCGCCGAGGCCGCCCCAGGCCGGCACATGGCCGAAGGCCCGGGCCAAGGCGGGGAACAGGCCCCGCATGATGAGGGCCATGCGCCAGCGCTGCCAGCCCGACCAGAGGGCCGGCACCCCGAACTGGGAGGCCACGCAGAAGAGGCCGTCGAGGGCGGCGCCCTGGTCGGTGAGGCCGAGGGCCTGGCCACCGAAGCTGTGGGTGACGAGCACGACCGGGCGGTCGCCGGCGTGGGCCCGGGCGAGGGCGATGGCGGCCCCGAGGTCGTCGCCCCAGTCCTGGGCCGTGGCGGGGTGGTCGGCGACGGGCGCACCGGGCACGGCCGGGGGCACCGAGGCGCCGAAGCCCCAGTAGTCGAAGCGCAGCACGTCGAGGCCCCGCTCCGCGAGGTGCGCCGCGAAGGGGGCATACCACCGGGCCGGCACGGCCATCGCCGGGGCCACCACGACCACGGCGTGGGCCGGGCCGACCGTGTTGGTCCACGCGCCCACGATGGCGTGCTCGCCCACGGGGATGGTCACGGTCAGGGCGTTCTCGGCGCTCATGGGCCCTCCTCCCCCCCACCATGCCCCGGGCCCCCGCCGGCCACCAGCGCCAGTCGCGCAGGCTCTCCGTGCACGACTGCAGCCCCGGGTCCACTACACTGCAGGAACGCCGCTCCTGCCGCCGGCGGCGCGCGCTCCCTCCTGCCCCGAGGCCTCTGCCCATGCCCGCGTGGTCCGAATGATCGAGTGGTCCGACCTTCGCTTCTTTCTCGCCGTCCACCGCCACGGCTCTCTCGCCGCCGCCGGCCGGGCCCTGCGGGTGGCCCCGACCACCGTGGGGCGCCGAGTCACGGCCCTCGAGGAGCGGCTGCGGGCGACCCTCTTCGTGCGCGGCAGCGGCGGCTGGCTGCTCACCCCCGCCGGGCGCCGGGTGGTGGCCGCGGCCGAGCGGGCCGAGGAGGCCGCCGCCGACGTCCAGCGCCTCGCCGGCGGCGCCCAGCTCCGCCCCGAGGGACGGGTGCGGGTGGCCACCCTCGAGATCCTGGCCAGCCAGGTCATCGCGCCGGCCCTGCCCCGGCTGCTCGCCCGCCACCCGGGCCTGCGGGTCGACCTGTGGTGCGGCAACAAGCGCCGCGACATCACCCGCGGCGAGGTCGAGCTGGCCGTGCGGGTGGGGCGGCCGAGCGAGCCCAGCCTCATCGCCCGCCGGCTCGCCACCGTGCGCTCCCGGCCCTACGCCTCCCGGGCCTGGCTCGCCGCCCGGGGGGTCGACGCGGGCCTCGACAGCCTCGCGGGCTGTGAGGTGCTGCTGCTGCTCACCCGCCACCCCTGGCTCGAGGACGTGCGCGACCAGGTGCGGCCCGTGCTGCGCAGCACCGAGGTCTCGGTGACGCTGGCCGCCTGCCGGGAGGGCCTCGGGGTGGCCCTGCTGCCCGATCTGTTGGCCCAGCGGGAGCCCGGCCTCGTGCCCCTCGACGCGCTGGGCGACAGCTACGCGGATCCGATCTGGCTCGTGATGCACCAGGACCTCGCCCGGGTGGCCCGGGTGCGGGCCGTGGCCGACTTCATGGTGGCGCTCTTCGGCCAGGCCGGGCCGCCCCCAGAGGGCTCGGCGACCGACGAGAACACTCGTCATGACGCCATTTCCAGCAATCCCGAGCCAGACTGAGGCGCCGGGCGCGCAGACGGCCGCCCCCCGCCCCGTCCGGCCCCCCCCCCTGCCCAGCATGAGTGCCCGATCGGGCCATTTCGTGGGGACGCTTGTGTGGGAAAGTGGGGGATCCGTACCCAGGAGCGCCTGCCACTCGGAGCCCCGCGCATGCGCGTCACCACCCACCACAGCACCGCACCGGGCCAGTGGAGCCACGGGGCCCCCCTGGACCGTCCGGCCGACCTGGTGCTGATCTTCGCCAGCCCCGACCGCATCGGCGACCCGGCCCTGCGCGAGACCCTGCGCGCCCTCCACCCGACGGCGGCCGTCGCGGGCTGCTCGACGGCTGGCGAGATCCACGGCATTGAGGCCACCGAGGGCGCGGCCACCGCCACGGCGATCGCCTTCGACCACACCCGGGTGGTGGCCGAGACCTTCGACGCCCGGCTCCACCCGAGCCACCGGGCCCTCGGCGGCGCCATCGCTGCACGCCTGGCGGGGCCGGAGCTCTCCCATGTCTTCCTGCTGAGCGACGGGCTGCGCGTCGACGGCAGCGAGCTGGTGAAGGGGCTGCTCGCCGCCCTGCCGCCGGGGGTGGGCGTCACGGGGGGCCTCGCCGGCGACGGCAACGACTTCGCCCGCACCCAGGTGCTCGACGAGACGGGCGCCGACGCCAGCCGGGTGCGGGCCGTCGCCCTCTACGGCGACCGCATCGCCGTGCGGGCGGGCTCGGAGGGCGGCTGGCGCGCCTTCGGTCCCCGGCGCCTCATCACCCGGGCCGAGGGCAGCGTGCTCTACGAGCTCGACCACCGCCCCGCCCTCGAGGTCTACCGCCGCTACCTGGGCGACCAGGCCGACCTGCTGCCCGCCGCGGGGCTGCGCTATCCCCTCGAGGTGAGCGAGCCCGACGGCAGCCCGCCCATCGTGCGCACCCTGCTCTCGGTCGACGCAGAGGCCGGCGCGCTCATCTTCGCCGGCGCCGTCGGCCACGGCAGCCACGCCCGGCTCATGCAGGCCAACGTCGACGGCCTCATCGGTGGCGCCGCCGCCGCCGCGACCGCCTGTGTGGACGAGAGCGCCGGGCCCCCGCCCACGGGCGACCGCCTCGCCCTGCTCGTGAGCTGCATCGGCCGCCAGCTCGTGCTCCGCCAGCGCACGGAGGAGGAGCTCGAGGCCGTCGAAGACATCCTCGGCGACGCCACCCTCACCGGCTTCTACTCCTACGGCGAGATCGGTCCCCACAGCACCCGGGCCCCCTCCGTGCTGCACAACCAGACCATGTCGATCACCCTGCTGCAGGAGCTGTGAGCCGTGGCTGCGACCCACCGCCTGCTCGCGCGCCAGATCCGCCGCCACCTCGGCGGCGCGGATGCCGCCGCCCAGGACCACCTCGCCGACTTCCTCGACGCCGTCAACCGCGCCTACCTGGCCAGTGACGAGGACCGGGAGCTGCTCGAGCGGGCCATGGCCCACAGCTCCGACGAGCTCATCGAGGCCACCGACGAGCTGCGGGCCGTGCTCCGGGCCCTGCCCGACGAGCTGCTGACCCTCTCCGAGACCGGCAAGGTGCTCCACCACAAGGCCTCGTCCGAGGACGCCGGTGCGGTCTGCCGCGGCAGCTCCTGCTCGCCGGTGGGCCAGACGCTCGAGGAGGTGCTGGGACCGCTCCACGCCGCCCGCATGCACGCGGGCCTCGCCGCCATCGCCGCCGGCGCGGCCGTCGAGACCTTCGAGCTGCGCCAGCAGGGCGCCCCGGGCGCGCCGCCCGTCGTCTACGAGGTGCGCATGGTGCCGCTGCACGGCGGCCGCACCGTCGCCATGCTGCGCGACATCTCGGCCCGCAAGTCGGCCGAGCAGCGCATCGCCCGCCTCGCCTACCACGACAGCCTCACAGGGCTGCCGAACCGCCTCAGCTTCCAGCTCCAGGTCAGCGAGGGCATCGAGCGGGCCCAGGAGCTGGGCATGGGCATGGGCCTCATCTTCCTCGACGTGGACCACTTCAAGGCCATCAACGACACCTTCGGCCACGCCGTGGGCGACCAGCTGCTCATCACCCTGGCCCACCGGCTGCGGGCCGCCGTCCACACCGAGCCCGACGACCGCTTCGACGCCGACCGGCCCTTCCTCCCCACCGCGCCGCCCGCCGCGGGCAGCCGGCTCATCTCGCGGATGGGCGGCGACGAGTTCACCGTGCTCATGCACGATCTCGAAGACGAAGAGACCGCCCGGGCGGTGGCCGAGCGCATCATCGAGGTGATGACCCAGCCCATCGTCATCGACGGCGTCGAGGTCGTGACCTCGTTCAGCCTGGGCCTCTCGATCTACCCCCAGCACGGCCAGGACGTCGCAACCCTGCTCCGGGCGGCCGACGCGGCGATGTACCACGCCAAGGCCAGCGGCCGGGCCAATGCCCAGGTCTTCACGACCTCCATCGACTTCGCCAAGCGCGACCAGGTCGAGCTGCTCGCCGACCTGCGCCGGGCCATCCGCAGCAACCAGCTCGAGCTCGCCTACCAGCCGCTGGTCTCGGCCGAGACGGGCCGCACCCACAGCCTCGAGGCCCTCGCCCGGTGGCGCGACCCGGTGCGCGGCATGGTCTCGCCGGGGGTCTTCATCCCCCTCGCCGAAGAGTCCGACCTCATCCTCGAGCTGGGCCACTGGGCCGTGCACCGGGCCTGCGCCCAGCTGCGCCAGTGGCTCGACGCGGGCCTCGCCCCGCCCCGGGTCTCGGTGAACCTCTCGAGCCACCACTTCACCCAGGGCGACGTGGTCGGGGAGATCCGCGAAGCCCTCGAGCAGCACCGGGTGCCGGCCGCCCTGCTGGGCATCGAGCTCACCGAGACGGCCATGGTGCGCGACACCGAGCGCACGGCCCGGGCGCTCCAGGGGCTGCGCGAGCTGGGCGTGACCATCTCGCTCGACGACTTCGGCACGGGCTACGCCTCGCTCAGCTACCTCAAGCGCTTCCCCGTCGACGTCTTGAAGATCGACGCCAGCTTCGTCCACAACCTGATGGCCGACGCCGGCGACGCCGCGCTGGTGCGGGCCATCGTCGCCATGGGCCACGGGCTCGGGCTGCGGGTGGTGGCCGAGGGCGTCGAGACCTGCGACCAGTACGCCTTTCTCGAACAGCTCGGCTGCAATGTGATCCAGGGCTACCTGCTCGGGCGCCCGACCAGCCCGGAGCTCCTCGCGCCCTTCCTGGGCGACGACGACCTGCCGGCGCTGGTCTGCGGGCTGCCCCGGGCCAAGACGGGCTGAGCCCCGGCCCGACCCGGCCCGCCAGGATCGCCGGCGCGCGCGGTAGGCTCGGGGCCCGCCCCGGAGCCCCCATGCCCGCGCCCCGCCCCCTCCTGCTGCGCCAGCCCACGGTCTTCGACGGCACGGGCGCCCCCGGGCGGGTGGCCGATGTGTTGGTGCGGGACGGCCGGGTGGAGGCCGTGGCGCCCGGGCTGCGCGCCCCCCGCGACGCCGAAGAGCAGGACGCCACCGGGCTCTGGCTGACCCCGGGCTTCATCGACATCCACACCCACTACGACGCCGAGCTCGAGCTCGCCCCCGCCCTGGGCGAGAGCCTGCGCCACGGCGTGACCACCGTGCTCGTGGGCTCCTGCGGGCTGGGCATGGCCGCGGGCCGCCCGGTCGACCTCGCCGACATGTTCTGCCGGGTGGAGGGCATCCCCCGGTCGGTCGTGCTGCCGCTGCTCGAGGCCCGCAAGGACTGGACGGGGCCGGCCGGCTACTTCGACCACCTCGACGGCCTTGCATTGGGTCCCAACGTCTGCGCCCTGCTCGGCCACTCGACCATCCGGGCGGCGGCCATGGGCATCGACCGGGCCCTCTCCGACGGGCTGCGGCCCACCGAGGCCGAGCTCCAGGGCATGGAGGCCCTGCTCCAAGAAGCCCTCGAGGCCGGCTACCTGGGCCTCTCCATCAACACCCTGCCCTGGGACAAGATGGACGGCAGCGCCCACCGCTCGAAGCCCACCCCCTCGGTCTACGGCAGCTGGGCGGAGTACCGGCGGCTGATGCGGCCCCTGCGGCGCTGGGGGCGGGTGCTCCAGGGGGTGCCCAACCTGGCCACCAAGGTCAACATCCTGCTGTTCCTCGCGGCCAGCACGGGCATCGGGCGCCCGGGCCTCAAGACCACCCTGCTCGCCCTGATGGATCCCAAGGCCGACCGGGTCGCCCCCTGGCTCGCGGGCTGGCTCGCCCGGGCGGTCAACGCCTGGCTCGGCGGGGACGTGCGCTTCCAGGCCCTGCCCAACCCCTTCGACATCTACACCGACGGCCTCGAGAACCCCGTCATCGAGGAGTTCGGCGCGGGCACGGCGGCGCTCCATGTCGAAGACCCGGCGGCCCGGTCAGCCCTGCTCCGCGACCCCGCCTTCAGGGCGCGCTTCCGGCGCGACTGGGCCGGCGCCATCCTCGGCAAGGCCTACCACCGCGACCTCTACGAGGCGCGCATCGTCTCTTGCCCCACCCCGGGCCTCGCCGGCCACAGCTTCGGCGCCCTCGCCGACGCCCGGGGCCAGGAGCCCATCGAGCTCTTCTTGGACCTCCAGGCCGAGCACGGCCAGGATCTGCGCTGGTACAGCGTCGTGGCCAATGACCGCCCCGACATGCTGCGCTGGATCCTCGAGCGCCCCGACATCCTCATCGGCTTCTCCGACGCGGGGGCCCACCTGCGCAACATGGCCTACTACAACTTCCCCCTGCGCTTTCTCTGGCGGGCCCACGAGGCCGCCCAGGCCGGCCGCCGCTTCCCGAGCGTGGCCCGGGCCGTGCACCGCCTCACCGGCGAGCTCGCCGACTGGCTGGGCATCGACGCGGGCACCCTGGCCGCCGGGCGCCGGGCCGACCTCGTGCTGCTCGATCCCGCCCAGCTCGACCGCCGGGTCGAGGACGTCCACGAGACCCCCACCCCCGGCTTCCCCGGCCTCCAGCGCCTCGTGCGCCGCAGCCCCGGCCTGGTGCGCCGGGTGGTCGTCGGGGGCCGCACCGCCTGGGCCGACGACCAGCCGGCCCCGGGGCTGGGCGAAGAGAAGGCCTTCGGGCGGCTGCTGCGGGCCCAGTGAGCCCGGCGCTGGCTGCGTCCCGCCACCGCAGGGGTCGGTCATCGCCTGTCATGGTCTCGGCCCGGCCCCCGGGCCATACTGGGCCCCACCACCCCACCGGGAGCCCCCATGCGCCTCGAGACCGTCTTCCTGACCACCGTGCTCGCCCTCGGCCTCGCCGCCTGTGACGACGCCAAGACCGGAGGCGAGAGCGACACCGGCGGCACCACCAGCGAGGACGGCACCGATGGGACCGATGGGACCGACGGCACCGATGGCACCGATGGGACCGACGGGACGGACGGCACCGACGGGACGGACGGCACCGACGGGACCGACGGGACGGACGGCACCGATGGAACGGACGGCACCGACGGGACGGACGGCACAGATGGAACGGACGGCACGGACGGCACGGACGGCACGGACGGCACCGACGGGACGGACGGCACCGACGGCACCGACGGCACCGACGGCACCGACGGGACGGACGGCACCGACGGGACGGACGGCGGCGACGGCACCGACGGCGGCGACGGCAGCACGGGGGTGGACGCGGACGGCGACGGCTACGACAGCGTCGCCAGCGGCGGCACCGACTGCGACGACACCGACGCCGCCGTGAACCCCGGCGCCACCGAGGTCTGTGATGCGGCCGACGTGGACGAGGACTGCAACGGGGTGGCCGACGACGCCGACCGCGGCGCCACGGGCGCCACCGACTGGTACACCGACGCCGACGGCGACGGCTGGGGCGACGCCCTGGCCGCGACCGCCTGCGACGCCCCCTCCGGCGCCGTGGCCACCACGGGCGACTGCGACGACAGCGACCCGGCCCTCGAGCTCGACGACGCCGACGGCGACGGCACCACCACCTGCGACGGCGACTGTGACGACGGCGACGCGGCCGTCGGCGCGGGCGTGTGCGATGCCTATGCGGCGGCCGACGGCCAGCTCTGGGCCGACGGCTTCCCCTGCACCTTCGACCTCACGACCACGGCGGTCGCCTCGGGCACCCACTGCACCGACTGCGACATGTTCTTCGAGGGCGTGGCCACCCTCGCCTCGGGCTCCTGCATCGCGGGCTTCGACAGCTACATCGGCCTCGACATGGACGCCTACGAGCTGTCCTTCTACTTCGACGTCTACGCCTACTACGGCTACGCGAGCTACGGCCCGACCGAGCTGGGCACCTTCGACTTCGCCCTCTACCCGGGCGCCTCGAGCGACTACCTCTACGCCTACGGCTACAGCGCGCGGGGCAAGACCTACTACGCCTACTACGGCTACTACGTGCCCGACGCCTACTACACGGGCTACCTCGACCTCACCCGCTGAGCGCCGCCACCGGGCGGGCCCCCGAGCGACAGGGGGTCACGCCCGGCGAAGCGCCGCCCGAGCAGCGGCTCGACGGCCACCATCGCGCCGGCCGCCGCCGCCGCCACCAGCCCGACCCGGCCCCCGCCGGCGAGGGCCGCGGCCCCGGCCCCGGCGAGGATGGTCGGCACCCGCAGCAGGGTCAGGGGCCCGAGCACGAGCACCGTCGCGAGGCTGCTGAGGTCGGGCTGGGGCGCGAGGTAGACCACCAGGGCCGCCAAGGCCGCGCCCGCGTAGGCCCCATAGATCCAGAGCGCCGCCAAGACGCCGTCCAGCAAGGCATCTTGCGCAGGCCCCACCACCAGCGCCACCGCCACCACCCCGAGCGCCGCGCCCTGGCTGGCGGCGAGCCCGCGGGCCAGCGCGCGGCGGTGGAAGGCGGCCTTGTGGATGCGGGCGCAGCGGCCCGCGGCTGCCCTGAAGCCCGCGAAGCTGCCGTCGAGGCAGGCCAGCAGGTAGAGCCCGGCGAGGGCCGCGAGCAGGGAGGGGCTCACCGGGCCCCCCGGGCCGGGCTGTCGACCAGCAGCCGCGCGTCGCGGCCGAGGGCGGCCCGCAGCGGCGCCTCGAGGGCGGGCCGCAGCCCCACGACCGGCCGCAGCACCCGCAGCATCGGCAGCAGGGGGTGGGGCCGGGCGAAGAGCCGGGCGGCAAAGCCCGGGGCGGCCACCTGGACGGCGGCGAGCAGCCGGGCGTCGGGGTGGGCCCGGCGGGCGCTGAGGATGCCGTCGTGGCGGGCCAGGGGCAGCCGCATGCGCGCCTCGTGGAAGAGCCAGGCGCCGAGGGGCGCCGCCCAGGTGGGGGTGATGTCCCAGTGGGCGAAGGCGGCGGTGGTGGGGGCGGCCTGGGCCGCAAAGAAGCGCAGCAGGTCGGGGCCCCTGAAGTGGTGGACCACTCCGGTCGAGAGGAAGACCGTCGCGGGGGTGGCCAGGGCGAAGGCGTCGGCCTGGACGAAGCGCACGGCGAGCCCCTCGTCCTGGGCGAGGCGCCGGGCCCCGGCCACCAGCGCCCCGTTCAGATCGCAGCCCACCAGCTCGACCTCCGGGCCGAGCCCCCCGTGGGCCGCCAGCCACCGCAGCACAAAGCCGAGCCCACAGCCGATGTCGACCACCCGCAGGGGGCCCGGGTGGCCCGTGGCCCGGAGGGCGGCGAGCAGCGGCCGCAGCAGCCGGGCGACCCGCCGGCCGTGCTGGAACTCCTCGTGGAGCCGCTGGAGCTCGGCGTGGGCGACCACGAGGCTGCGGTCGACCGCGGCGGGATCCAGCACCCCGCCCGGGGCCGGCATCGCCGCGACGATGGCCACGGCCCGGTGGTTGCCGAGCGCCGCAAAGCGGGCCAGCACGGCGTCCTTGCGCACGGGCTGGCGCTGGAGGCCGGCGTCGACGGAGAGGATGAGGTCGGAGATCTCGGGGCCCATGGGCCTCCCGGGGGCCCCCCGAGTCTATGCCACCGGGCCCCCGGCGGGGACGGGGCGCCGCCGCATGCGGAGCTGGACGGCGAGGCCCGAGAGCACCGAGAGCCCCGCCGCGGCCCAGAAGGCCGCGCGGATGCCGAGGGCGTCGGCGAGCAGCCCCGCCCCGAGGGCGCCCGCGACGTAGCCGAGGTCGCGCCAGAGCCGGTAGACCCCCACGGCCCGGGCCCGCCAGGCCACGCCAGCATGGTCGCCGAGGGACGCGAGCAGGGTCGGGTAGACCATGGCCGTGCCCAGGCCGAGCAAGGCGGCGGCGGCCGCGAAGCCCCCGAAGCCCGCCGCGCTGGCCAGCCCCGCGAGGGCGAGGCCCTGGACCAGCATGCCGCCGACGATGAAGGGCTTGCGGCCGAGCCGATCCGAGGCGGCCCCGGTCGCGAGCTGGCCCACCCCCCAGACCCCGGGCACGAGCGCCGCGAGCACCCCCACCTCGTCGAGGCTGCGCCCCGCGGCGACCGCCAGCAGCGGCAGCAGCCCCCAGGCCAGCCCGTCGATGAGGTTGTTGACGAAGCCCGCCTGGCAGGCCGACGAGAGGCTCGGGTGGGCGAAGGAGGTGTGGCGGAAGACCGAGGGAGGCGCCGGCGCGCGCGCCGCTGTGGCCGCGACCTCGGCGGCGACGTGGGCACGGGTGTCGCGCACGGCGAAGAGCGACAGCGCCAGCCCGACCACGGCCACGCCGAGGCCCAGGGCAAAGGGCGCCGGACCCAGGCCGTGGCGATCGGCCAGCATGCCCGTCACCAAGGCCATCAGCGCCACCGCCACGTAGCCGGCGAACTCGTTGAGGCCCATGGCCAGCCCCCGCTGGCGGGGCCCGGCGAGGTCGACCTTCATCACAACCGTCGTCGACCAGGCGAGGCCCTGGCTCAGCCCGAGCAGCACATTGGCCGCCAGCAGCAGCCCGAGGCCCTCGGCCGCCAGCAGCAGCCCCGGCACGGGCAGCGCCACCACCCAGCCGGCGACGAGCACCGCCTTGCGGCCGTGGCGATCGACCAGGGGCCCGGTGGCGAGGTTCGCGCCCGCCTTGGCCAGCCCGAAGGCGGCGATGAAGGACAGCACCGCCGCGGTCGCCGCCGCGGGCAGGTGGGCGTCGGCGAGCAGGGGCAGGATGCTGCGCTCGAGGCCCACCATCGCGCCCACAAAGGCGTTAACCAACACCAGAATACCGAACTGTAGAGCATTCTCACGAATGCCCAGCCGGGGCCCGGGCGGGCTCACCCGGCCCCCCCCGGCCCGCCGGCGCCGCCCTCGAGCGCCCCGCCGCTCGCCCGCCACTCGGCCGGCCCGTCCTCGAAGCGCACGGCGGGCAGCCCGGCCGCCCGCAGCCGGCGCACGGAGAGGGCGGCGAGGGTGCAGAAAGGCCCGCGGCAGGCACAGACCAGCAGGGCGCCCGGCGCGACCCCCGCCAGCGCCGGCAGGGCCATCGGATCGTCGCCCGCGGCCTCGAGGGCGGCGAGCGGCAGGCTGCGGGCGCCGGCGATGTGGCCCGCGGCGTACTCGGCGGCCGGCCGCAGGTCGAGCAGCACCCCCTCGCCCGCCTCGACCAGGGCGGCGAGCTGGTCGCGGTCGACGGTCTCGGGGGCCCCGAGGCCCACGAAGTAGTCGTGCTGGGCGGCGTTCAGCACGGGGCTGCGGTCGAGGGCGAGCCGCCGCAGGGCGACGAAGGCCGCGTCGACCCCCGGGGCCAGCCGGTACTCGACCGAGGAGCCCTCTCGGCGGGTCTCGACGAGCCGCGCCCGGCGCAGCACCTGGAGGTGCTGGGAGGTGGAGCTCATCGAGGCGCCGATGCCCCGGG
This sequence comes from Myxococcota bacterium, assembly GCA_964226865.1. Lineage (GTDB taxonomy): Bacteria > Myxococcota_A > UBA796 > UBA796 > UBA2385 > CAXQUZ01. The sequence goes on from CAXQUZ010000132.1 coordinate 25,376, forward strand.
CCAGCGCCTCGACCGTGCGCGGCCCCTGGGCCAGCAGGTCCACCAGCTCGAGCCGCCGGGCCCCCGAGAGGGCACGGCTCACCTCGGCAAAGGCCCCATAGGCCGCAGACTTGTGGGCACGGGCGCGGCGGCGGATGTCTTCTTGATCATTCAACATATCAATAAAGTAGCCGACCAACGCGACACTGTCAGCAAGGATCGGCACCGCGTCGGCGAAGCGTCACCGGGCGGGGGGCTCAGGCCGGCGGGAGGGCCCAGTCGGCCCCCGGGTCGATGCCGGCCGCCCCACAGAGCCGGTCCCAGAGGCGATCTGGGGCGCCCGGGGGCGGACGGGTGCCCGGGAGGGGGTGGGTCGGGGCCACGGCCCGGTCGAACCAGAAGGCCCCGAGGGGCGCCGGACGGGGCTGGCGCGCCGCGAGCCAGACGGTGGTGTCGGCCCCCTCGGCCGGGCTGCGCAGCCGGGCGCCCAGCAGCCGCGAGAAGCGGGGCAGCGAGCGGGCCACCCCCGGGGTCGCGGCCCAGCCCGGGTGCATGCTCGCGACGGCCACCCGCGGCCCGAAGCGCGCCTGGAGCAGCCCGGCGAGCACCACCTCGGCCCGCTTGGTGCGGGCGTAGGCGACCACCCCGTCGTAGGGCGCGGGCGGGTCGAAGGTGGCCGCGACGTCGAGGCGCTGGGTGAGCATGCCGCCCGAGCTGACCCAGACGATGCGCGGATCGGCCGACCGGGCCAGGGCCCCGCGCAGGGCCCAGGTCAGGGCGAAGGGCCCGAGCAGGTTCGCCGCCAGGGCCTGCTCGTGGCCCTCGGTCGTGGCGCTGCGGGCGGCGGGCAACACCCCGGCGTTGTGGATGACAACATCGATTTTCAGACCATCTTGGGCACGGGCCCACCGGTTGCAGTCGGCCACCAGGCCCACGTCGAAGACCGCCGGCGCGACGTCGACCGGACCGGGCGCCGCCGCACGCAGCCGCCCGCAGGCCGCCGCGGCCCGGTCGGCCTGGCGGCTGCCCACGAGCACGGAGGCCCCCCGGTCGGCGAGGGCCTGGGCCGTGGCGAGGCCGAGGCCCCCGGTCGCCCCCGTGACCAGCACCCGGCGCCCCGAGAGGTCGACCCGCAGGTCGTCCGGGTCGAAGCGCCGGGCGTGGCGCCGGAAGCCGCTGGCGTCGAAGCTGGCCACCACGGTGGCGTCGAGCAGCCGGTCGCGCAGGCTCACCCCTGCCCGTCCCCCGCGGCGGCCCGCCGGGCAGCCACGCTCGCGAGCTTGTCGTCCATCGACTGGGACCGGTCCGTGCGGGTGCCCAGCCGCAGGCTGCTCGTGATGCGCGGGGCGCCCATGCCGTGCACCACCTCGTGGCAGCGCTTCACGGCGGCGAAGACCGCGTCCCACTCGCCCTCGATGTTGGTGCCGTAGGCGTGCATGCGGTGGGAAAGCCCCGCCGCCTCGAGCACCTCCTGGCAGGCGGCGACGTGGCGGGAGACGCTGGTGCCCACCCCGATGGGGACGAGGCAGAGATCGACGATGACGTGCATGGGAGATCCGGGGAGGAGGAGGGACGGGGCTCAGGTCTGGCAGGTCGGGCACCAGTACATGCGCCGGCCGCCGAGGTCGGCCCGGGCCACGGGGCTCGCGCAGACGAAGCAGCGCTGGCCGTCGCGGCCGAAGACGAAGTGGCGCATCCGCCGGCGGGGCCAGCCCTGGCGGCGCCCGAGGGCCTGGAGCTCGGCGTCGGTGGTGGTGCCGCCCTGGTCGAGGGCCCGGTGGCAGATGCGCAGCACGCTCTCGCCCAGGGCCGCGGCCTCGGCCGCCGAGAGGCCCGCCGGGCTGCGCCGGGGGTCGAGGCCCGCGTCGAAGCAGATCTCGGCCCGCAGGTAGTTGCCGATGCCCGCGAGCACCCCCTGGTCGAGCAGCAGCCCCGCGAGCTGGCGGCGCCGGTGGGCGGGCGCCTGGAGCCGGGCGGCGATGCGGGGGGCCGTCGTCTCGGGGTCGAAGACGTCGGGGCCGAGGCGCCCGAGGAAGGGGTGGCGGTCGAGGGCGTCCCGGGGGAGCACCTCGAGGGAGGTCGCGCTGTAGAGCCGGGCCTGGTGGGTCGGGGTGCGCACGGCCAGGCGCAGGGCGCGGGTGCTGCGGGGCTCGGTCGCCGCCCGGTGGATGGCCCAGCGGCCGTAGAGCTGGAGGTGGACGTAGAGGCTGTGGGTGGTGCCGAAGTGGAGCAGGAAGGCCTTGCCCCGGCTCTCGACACCCGTGATGGGCAGGGGGTCGAGGGTGGCCTGGAAGGGGGCCAGCCGCGGGTGGACGAGCGCGAGGGCCTCCCGGGGCGGGCCCACGAGCACCCGGGCGAGGCGCAGGGCCATGCGGCGGACTTCGGGCCCCTCGGGCATGGTGGGTCCTCCTGACACGGGGGCCCGGGCCGGCGCCCCCTCCGGCCCCGGCGCTATCCCAGGCCGCCGCCCCGGCCACCGCCCGGCTGGGCACGGCGGCGCGTCCTGTGCGACCCTGCCGCCATGGCCGACGTCCCCGTCCCCCCGCCCCCGCCCGGGGCCGCGGCCACCGGTGCGCCCACGCCGACCCCGCCCCAGCGGTCCGCCCCGTCCCCCGCCCCCCGCCGGGCCCGGGGCCGCACCCTGCTCTTGCTGCTGCTGCCGGCCGTGCTGCTCGGGATCCTGGCGGGCTCCGGCACCACCCGCCCCGCCGACTGCGCCCACCCGAACCTCGGCGTGTGGACCCGGATGCTCCAGTCCATCGACCCGGCGCTCGCGGTCGAGGCCGACGGACCCGACGCCCTCGTCCTCACCAGCCCCCACCGCGACCGCGCGGGCCGCCCCCAGCAGGGCCACCTCCAGTTCATCGACGCCCGCTGCGCCACGAGCATGGTCGGCCCCCCCCAGGTCGACACCTTCCTCGTCTGGCCCCAGGCCCTGGGCAACGACGAGCTGGGCGCCCAGATGCTCACCGCCGTCCAGACCATGGCCGCCCGGCGCCCGCCGGCCCCCGTCTCGTCGCCCGGCCTCAACCTCGGCGGCTGGCGGCCCGTCGCCGACCTGCTCGGGCTGTGGATCCTCCTCGCGGGGCTGCTGCGGTGGCGCCAGGGCCGGGGCCCGCTGGTCGAGAGCCGGCTGCGGATCAACCACTTCCTGCCGGGCGCCATCCAGGGCTCGCTGCTGCTCATCTGGGCGCTGGGCTGCGTCCACCTGCGCAGCCAGGCGCCGAGCATCCTGCTCCAGCTGCTCTTCGGCTTCGCCCTCGACATTGCCCTCGGGCTGACCATTCACGGGCGCTGGCGGGCCGGCGTGGCCCCCGTGCCCATCGTGCTCAGCCTCCACTTCTTCGCCTGGTTCGTCGAGCCGCCCCAGGCCGTCCTGGTCATCGGGCTGGCCCTGCTCAGCAAGTTCGTCTTCCAGCGGCGCGACCCCGGCGGCGGGGCCCCCCGCCCCGTCTTCAACCCCTCGGCCTTCGGCCTCGCCGTCTACGCCGTGCTCTATGCGCTCTGGCCCGGGCGCTTTCCCTTCGAGAGCCTGGTCCACCACGCCGAGCCCGTGCCCTTCTTGAGCCTGTTCATCATCCTCTTCGCAGCGGTGCCCCTCACCCGCTTCCCCCTCGCCCTGGTGTCGCTGGGGGCCGTGATCGGCCGGAGCCTCCTCCACAACCTCACGGCGCCCGGGCTCATGCTGCCCTCGACGGTCATCGCGCTCTGCCTGCTCATCACCGAGCCCCGCAGCCTGCCGGCGCGGCCCCTGGCCCGGCTGCTGACGGGGGTGCTCTACGGCGTGCTGCTGGTCGTCTTCTCCCAGCTCTTCGTCCGCGCTGGCCTCGGCGACGACCTCTCGAAGATCGCGCCCATTCCCCTGCTCAACCTGCTCGCGCCCGCCCTCGACACCCTGGCCCTGCGGGTCGAGCGCGCGCTGCCCCGCCTGGTGGCGCCCCTGGCCCCGGCCCACCGGCGCCGCCACTTCCTCGCCTTCGCCCTCTGGGCGCTCGCCACCATGGCCACGGCCGACGGGGGCCAGCGCCTCGCCCTGCCCGTCTGGGTCGAGGGCATCCCGACCGCCCGCTGGGCCCCGGGGGGCCTCGCCTGCAGCGACCGCCTCGCGGCTTGCTGGGGCGCCGTGCTCGGCCTGCCCGGCATGGGCAGCCCCCCCGCCGTCGCCGCCGCCGCCCCGCCTGGGTAGGCTGGCCCCCGCCCTGGAGCCCCCGGGGCGCCCCTCCCCGCGGCCCCTGGTCCGTCCCAAGCCCCGCGCCACCGCCCTGCCCGTCCGCTCCCTCGCCCGCGCCGCCGCCCTGCTCGGCCTGGCCCTCGCCCTGCCCGGCTGCGGCGACAAGGACGGCGACTCGGGCGCCGGGGGCGGCGCCGCCTCCTGCACCGACTACTTCTCGGCCTTTGCGGCCTGTGTGGACGAGTTCGGCGGAGATCCCGCTGCCTACGGCATCACGGGCAACAACTGCGCCGACTACCCCCCGGGCAACGCCCTCGAGACCGCCCACGCCTGCTACGCCGGGGTGCTCGCGGCCGCCGACTGCAGCACCGAGGAGGGCTACGGCGCCGCCGTCGAGCAGATGTCGGCCGAGTGTGGCTGAGGCGCCCCCGCCGCCGGCCCCCGGGGGGCCTGCACCAGATCTGCACGCCCCTGGCACGGCCCGCCCACGGCGCCGCCCCCGGCCGGCCACAGCGGCCGCCTACACCGGGCTCCCCACCAGAGGAGCCCGCCCATGCGTCCCTTCCTGCGCCTCTTCGGCATCGCCGCCGTCTTCGTCCTGGCCACCCTCGCCTGGCTCGGCCTCGGCGGCCTGACCCACTCCCGCACCAGCGACACCACCGCCGCCCTCCGGGGCGAGGTCGGCAGTCTCTGGGGCCGGCCCCACGTCCAGGCCGCCCCCCGGCTGCAGTTCCAGTGGCAGACCCGCGAAGAGCGCGAGGAGACTGTCGAGCGCGACGGCAAGAGCCACACCACCCGCAAGCTCGTGACCGTCACCCACGACGACTGGCGCAGCCCCGCCTCGACCCGGGTGACGGCCGCCCTCTCCGAAGACCTGCGGCGCAAGGGCCTCGTCTGGTACCCGCTCTACGACGTCGACTTCGCCGGCGCCTGGACCTATGTGCACGACCGGGACGAGGCGGGCTGGCTGAGCATCCACTTCGACTTCCCCGACCAGCAGGGCTTCTACGACGGCTTCACCCTCGTCGTCGACGGCGTCGACCGGGCCGCCGAGCTCACCCCCCAGAGCGGCACCGTGACCTTCCGCATGCCCGTCTCGCCGGGCCAGGAGGTCGCCCTGGCCGCCGGCTACCAGAGCCGGGGCATGGAGAGCTGGAGCTACCGGCCGGCCGACGGCGTCGCGAGCCTCGAGGACTTCGCCCTCACCCTCACCACCGACTTCGCCGACATCGACTTCCCCGCCCAGACCCTCTCGCCCTCCGCGAAGCGCCCGACCGGCGCGGGCTGGACCCTCGACTGGCGCTTCGACCGGGTCGTCACGGGCCACGGCATGGGCATGGTCGTGCCCCACCCCATCCAGCCCGGCGAGCTCGCCACCGAGCTGAGCATGTCGGCGCCCGTCAGCCTGCTCTTCTTCTTCGTCGTCATCTTCGTGCTGAGCGTGCTGCGGGGCATCGAGATCCACCCCATGAACTACCTCATGGTCGCCGGCGCCTTCTTCGCCTTCCACCTGCTCTTCGCCTACAGCGCCGACCGGCTGCCGGTCGAGCAGGCCTTCGCCCTCGCCAGCGTCGTCAGCATCGTGCTGGTGACCAGCTACCTGCGGCTCGTCGTCAGCGCGCGCTTCGCCCTGGTCGAGGCGGGGCTGGCCCAGCTCGTCTACCTGGTGGGCTTCTCGCTGGCCCACTTCTGGGACGGCCACACGGGGCTCACCGTGACCATCTTGAGCATTCTCACGCTGTTCCTGGTGATGCAGCTCACCGGACGGGTGCGCTGGGCCGAGGTCTTCGGCACGGGCCCGGCGGCCGCTGCCTCCCCGCGGACGGCGCCCCAGCCGGGGGCCTGAGCGGCGCGGGACGGGGCCGGGCGTGGGCGGCGCGCCCGGCTCAGCGGCTCTCGCAGACGAACATGCGGTGGTAGCTGGCGGGGCTGATGCGCCACTCGTGGCCGCTGCCGTAGGGGCCCGTGGTGTAGGGGCCGGTGATGGTGACGGCAGCGCCGAAGTTGTCGTAGTTCCAGGTGTCGACGTCCATCGAGCCGTCGAAGTCGCTGAGGGTGAAGTGGTCGCCCGAGAGCCACTCCCAGTCGCCCGAGGCCATCGCCGCGACCACCGAGGTGTGGCCGTCGACGCTGTCGTTCACGGCGCCGATCCAGATCCAGGAGTTCAGGTGGCCGCTGTGGGGGGTGGCGGGGGTCGAGACGAAGGTGCGCTCGATGAGCCAGTCCTGCTCGGCGAAGCTGTTGATGCTCACGAGGTCCATGCCGAGGGCATCGCAGTCGTCCTGGGCGTCGTCCACCGTCGCCGTGTGGTCCATGAAGGTGTAGCTGTGGCCGCCGAAGTGCTCGGTGGCCACGACGCCGGCCTGGGCTGGGCGGGCGCCGGCGGCGGCGGCGGTGAGGGCGAGGGCGGCGACGGTGAGGGCGGTGCGGGTCATCGGGGCTCCAGGGTCTCGGGCGGGGGGGTGGGCGTCCCGTCGTGGGGACGCTGGGGTGCATTGCAGGCCCCGTGCCAGACATGGCCAATGCGATGACAACACCCTGGTGTCGGGAATCTTGGAAGAACCCGGCCACGGGACGCGCAGGCCGAGCCCGGCTGATGCGTCCCAACACCGAACACCGACGTTCCCCGATGAACCCCCGCCCTCAGGCCCGGGCCGGCAGGGCGGCGTAGGCCCCCGCCAGCGCGAGGCCCGGGGCCCACATCCGAGGAAGCTGGGCCGCCATCACCCCCGCCGGCACCCACGACAGCAGCCGGTCGCGCACGGCGGTGGCCCAGGGGTGGGCCCAGTGGGAGACGGCGCCGAGCTGCCACGAGTCGCGCTGGACCCGCACCACCCGCGCCCGGCGCATGCGGTCGAGGGCCGGCCCGACGGGGGCACCGGGCGCCGCCGCGGCCACACAGAGCGCCAGGGCGGCGGCGTCTTCGATGGCCAGCCCCGCCCCCTGGCCCATGTTCGGGGTCACGGCGTGGGCGGCGTCGCCGAGGAGCACCACGGGCCCCGCGCCGAAGTCGACGGCGGGCTGGTCGAGCAGGTCGCCGTGGTGGATGGCCGGAGGGTCGCCGGCCTGCTCGCGGGCGAGGAGGTGGTCGAGCACGGGGTCGAGGGCCGGGTGGTCGCCGTGGAAGCGGGCGTGGATCGCCGCCGCCGTGGCCGTGCCCGGGCCGGGGCTGCCCGGGGGCGCCGAGGCCACGAGGTAGCTGTAGACCATGCCCCCGCCGAGGGGCAGCAGCCCCACCCGCCGCCCGGGCAGCCAGCGCTCGACGCTGCGCGCCGGCAGCGCGAAGGGCACCCGCTCGGCGAAGCGCCAGCAGGTCTGGCCGGCCGGGCGCAGGGGCGGATCGCTGGCGCCCCGCAGGGCCCGGCGCCCGGCCGAGTGGAGCCCGTCGGCGCCGACCACAAGCGGGCTCCGGATGCGCTCGCCGTCCTCGAAGATGGCCGTACAGACGGCATCTTCGGGCTCGAGAGCAACGAGCCGCCGTCCGAGCTCGAGGCGGCCGCCCAGGGCCTCGAAGCGGGCCAGCAGCGCGGCCTGGAGGGCGGCCCGGTGGATGTTGACGGCCGGCGGCGCCCCGGCCGCACCCGCGAGGCGCGCGACCGTGGCCGGGTCGGTGCCCATCAGCACCCGCCCCGAGGCCGAGACCATCTGGAAGGGCCCCATCACCACCCCGCCCGCCGCCAGCAGGTCGACCCCCAGCGCCCCGAGCACGGCCGTGGCGTTCGGCTGGATGCCGATGCCCGCCCCCACCACCGCGAGGGCCGGGGCCTGCTCGACGACCCGCACGGGGCGGCCCTGGAGGGCGAGGGCGATGCCGGCGGCGAGGCCACCGATGCCCCCGCCGACGACGAGGACGGGGGACGGCGACACGGACGGCGACACGGTGGGGGTCACGGGGCCTCCTGGGCCACGGGGGGAGCGGTCGGGGACGGAGGGGACGGGGGGGCGAGCAGCGACGGCGGCGCGCCCAGCCCCACGAGCACCAGGGCGAGCTGGCGGCGGAAGGCGGCGGCCCAGCGCTCGGCCGCACCGGGGGCCGCGGGGTCGCCGAAGGTGCCGGCGAGGCCGCCGACGAGGGTGAGCATGTAGGCGGCAAACCAGCTGTGGGCGGCGAGGGCGCCCCCCTCGGGCAGCCGGCAGAGCTCTCCCCGCGCGAGGGCCGCCCGGAAGAGCCGGGCCAGCTCGTCGAGAAAGCCCACCAGCAAGGCATCGGGCTGGGGGTCATCCGGGAAGAGGCTGTCGACGAACATCACCTGGGACAGCGCCGGGTGGCGGGCGTAGGCGGCGAAGAGCACCCGGGCGAGGTGGGTGAGCTGGTCGAGCAGGGGGGCCCCCGCGTCGAGGGTGTCGAGGCCCAGGGCCACCGCCTCGCCCACCTGGGCGGCGAAGCAGGCCCGCAGCAGCCCGCGCTTGTCGGAGAAGTGGGCGTGGACCGTGCCCACCCCGACGCCCGCGGCATCGGCCACGTCGCGGATGGTGGTGCCGTCGAAGCCCTGGCGCACGAAGCGGTCGCGGGCGGCGGCGAGGATGGCGGCGCGGGTGCGGGCCTTGCGGGCCTCGCGGCGGCCGGGCGGCGGCGACATGGGCAGACTCCAGCGGGACGGGGCCCATAACTGAACACGTTCATTGAACATGTTCAACAAAGTTCTGGTCCCTGCCGCGCCGGCGCCCGGGTCGACATGATCCTCCGCGACTGCGCCCGCTCGGTCCAGTACCTGCGCCACCGCGACGACCTGGGCCTCGCCGCCCTGCCCACGGTGACCATGGGCAGCTCGGCCGGCGGCGACTGCGCCGTGTGGGTCGGGGTGGTCGGCGAGCTCGCCCAGCCCGGCCACGCCGACCCGGTGCTGCGGGCCTCGTCCCGGGTCCAGGGCATGGTCCACAGCACGAGCCAGGCGACCCTCGACTTCTCTCGCTGGGAGGCCCTGCTCGGCATCCCCCAGCCCGAGCTCTCGGCCCTGCTCGGCGAGCTGCCGGCGGGCCTCAGCCAGCAGACCGAGGCCGCCACCTGGGCGCCCGGTCCCCTCAACACGGTGGTGGACGCGGCGACCTGGTGGGGCCCGGACGACCCGCCGCTGTGGACCGAGACCGACCAGCCCTACCCCGAGACCGTCACCGACAGCAGCACCCTGCTCCACACCCCCGTCGGCCAAGAGGCCCTCTACGCCGACTGTGTGGCCGCCGGGGGCGACTGCAGCCTGCGCACCCCCCGCCGCAGCGAGGGCCGGACGGGCAGCCTCTCGGGCTTCCTGCTCGGTCTGCTCGGGGCGCCCTGAGCCGGGGCGGGCGGCTCAGTCGAGGGCGACCCAGCCCGTCCAGAGCGCCGTGTCGTGGCCCCCGTCGGGCCGCTCGACATCGGCCGTGCCCACCTCGATGCGCCAGCCGCCGTCCTCTTCGACGAGGGCCGCGGCGGGCTCCCACGGGCGCAGGGTGCCGCCCCGGGGCCCCGTCCAGAGGGGGGTGGCGCTGCCGGGGGCGAGCCCGAGGGCCATCTCGAGGGGGCCCTCGACCGGCGCGCAGTGCTCGCCGGGGGCGCTGGCCGCCGCGTCGAGCGCCCAGACGAGGTCGAAGGCCGCCGCACAGGCGGGGCAGCGGCCCATCGGCACGGCCGTGTCGACCGTCCAGGCGAGGGTGCAGTCCCGGTCGCCCGGCGCCGCCTCCCGGAAGCCCACCGCCAGCGTGAGCCAGCCGCGCAGGCCGCCGTCGGCGACGGGCCCCGTGTCGGCCGGGTCGAGCTGGACGAGGCTGCCGCTGGCACCGCCGCTGCTGCCGTTCCCACCCCCAGCGGAGTCGGGCAGCGCGGGCGCACAGGCGAGCAGGAGGAGGGGCAGCATGGCCCCAGCCTACCCCACCGGCCCCGGGGCGGCGCGCCCCCGAGCGCCGGCGCTCAGCCGTCGGTGCAGACGATCTCCATGTACTTCTCTTCCTGGCCGTCCCGGCGGCCGTGGGTGGCGGGCGCCACGCTGTCCCCGGCGCCGGTGGTGGTGGCCCCGTCCAGGGGGTTGCCCTTCTCGTCGACCAGCTCGACCGTGAGCTCCCAGACCGCAGGCACGGCGCCGATGCCGCTCTGGGTCCACTTATCGAGGGTGGAGTGGTGGCGGAGGTCGATCTCGGTCTCCAGAGGCGGCGGGCCCTCGAAGGGCTCCTCGAAGATGATGTGGGCCGCAGACACATCGATCGAGTCGTCGGTCCAGGCGATGGCCGTGACGCCCAGCTCGTCGTGGAGCAGGGCCACGGCGCCGCTGCCGTCGGCGAAGGTGGCGGTGTGGGAGCCCGGGGTGCCGGTCTCGGCATCGTAGGCGGGCACGACCAGGGTCACCTCCTGCTGGGTGCCCGTGAGCGTGCCCTCGGCGTCGGCCCAGTCGACCAGCACGAGGTAGGGCATCCCCACGGCCTTGGCCGGGTCGTCGCCGAAGTCGACCGCGGTGCCGGCGAAGGCCTGGCGGGTGAGCACGGGGGTGTCGTCGGTGGTGGCGACCACCTCCTTGGCGGTCTCCCGGTCGACGAGCGACACCTCGAGAGAGGCCAGCTTGCCGTCGTTCTCGGACCAGGTGGTGACCTGGGCGCGCTTGTCGGCGCCGGTGGTCACGGCGGTGCGGACGAGGGTGGCCGTGGGCTCGGTGCCCGTGCCGGCGAAGGTGAAGCTCTCGCTGGCGCTGTCGAGGGGGGTGCCCGCAGCGTCGACCACCGAGACGGTCGCCGTGAGGCTGGCGTGGACGTCGAGGTCGGTCGCGAAGACGCCGTCGAGGCTGTTGCCGCCGCCGCTGAGGCTGAGGGGCAGGGTGGCGCCGGCGGCGGTGGTGATCGACAGGCCCGAGATCACCGCGTCGTCCCAGCTGCGGTCCTCGTGGACGAGCACGAGGCGCAGCGTGCCCGCCGGGCTGAGGGTGGCGCGGACCTTGAGGCCGTCGGGGTGGGCGCCCTCGCCCTTGCCCTTGGCCATCGAGACGGCGATGTCGGGGCTGCCCAGCACGGCGCCGCCCGCCACGTGCACCGTGAAGCTGTCGCCCAGCTCGGCCGCCGTGGTGGTGGTCTCGGCCACGACCGTGCCGTGGAAGGGGGTGCCCAGGGCGATGGTCTCGACGACGGCCCCGGTGGCCGGATCGGTCAGGGTCGCCGTGCCCCCGGCCACCTTGGCCCCGCTGCTGCTGTCGGTGCTGGCGCTGACCTTGAAGCTGCTGCCCGCGCGGGTCCTCTTGATGCGGATGCGCTTGATCCGGCCGGTGTACTTCGTGCTCTGGGCGGCGGCCTCCCCCGTGAGCGACAGGGCGGGGCACAGGGCCGTCGTGCCCAGGTCGAGGGCGAGCAGGGACAGGGTGGCGAGGGCGGCGCGAAGCATGGAAGACCTCCGGGTCGTGGGGGGAACCGGCGGTCTTGTAGAGCGGGGGCCTGGGGCTGACACCCGTCGCGGATCATGAAGAACCCCGACCAGACCGTGGGGGAACTGCTTTCGGCGCATGATGCGGCCGT
>CAXQUZ010000133.1:0-5159 GCA_964226865.1 Myxococcota bacterium
GGCGACCACCGAGGACGGCATGGCCACCTGGTGGGGCAGCGCCGGCCCCGTGGACGCCACGGGCAGCGTGACCGTCGACCCACTCGGTGGCCTCGGGGTGGACCGCCGGGTCAGCATCGTCGCAGTCCACATCGCTGAGAAAGCCGTCCTCATCAGCATCCACGGGCTCTTCCACGCCGTCGTCGCCGCCCGCGTCCCCGCCGTCGTCGCCGCCATCATCGCCGTCGTCGCCGCCATCATCGCCGTCGTCGCCGCCGTCCGTGCCGTCGGTGCCGTCGCCCCCGCCGTCGGTGGACGCCGCGCTGTCGTCCCCTCCGTCCGACTTCTCGTCGCCGCAGGCCGTGAGGGTGAGGAGGAGGGTGGGCAGCAGCAGGGCACGCAGGGTCATCGTCGTCTCCGGGTTCGGGGCTCCCCACCGGTTTCGCCTGAAGGGGCGCCGCTGCCATCTCTCCGCTCTCTCACGGCCGCGCGCGCTGGACAGGCGGCCCCGGCGGGTGTAGACCGAGACCACCAGAAAAAATGTGAGCGCTCACTTTTTTCTCTGCCCCGCCCCCCAGGTCCCGATGTCGTCGCCGTCCGCCCCCCCGGCCCCCAAGCAAGACCGCGCCCTGCGCACCCGCGCCGCCCTCGTCGCGGCCACCACCGCGCTGCTCGCGCGCCAGGGCCTCGCGGGCTGCTCGACCGCAGCGGTGGCCCGGGCGGCCGGCGTCTCCCAGGGGGCGCTCTTCCGCCACTTCCCCACGAAGACCGACCTGCTCACGGCGGCCACCGAGGCCGTGCTCGATGCCCTGGCCGCCGACTTTCTCGCGGCCCTGCCCGGGGCCCTCGCCGGCGGCGACCTGCTCGGGGGCGGCCTCCAGGCGCTCTGGACGGTCTACCAGGATCCGCGGCTGGCCGGTGTCTTCGAGCTGTTCCTCGCCGCGCGCACCGACCCCGCCCTGGGGGCCGCCCTCGGGCCCGTGCTCGCCGCCCACAGCGAGCGAGAGCGCGACCTGGCCCGGGCCCTCTTCCCCGAGGCCGCCGCCCGGCTGCCCGACTTCGACGCCGTGGTCGTCAGCCTCTTGAGCATGCTCCAGGGCGCGGCCGTGGCCTCCCATGGGACCCCGGGCGAGCCCGGCGCCCACGAGCTCGCCGTGCTCCGCCGCCTCGTCGCCGACCAGCTGGGCCGGCCCCAGCTCCCCCGCCCCTGAGCCCGCCCGGAGCGCCGCCATGGACGCCGTCAACCCCGTCATCTTCGCCGCGATCCCCGCCTTCGTGCTGACGATGGGGATCGAGGCCCTGCTGCTGCGCCGGCGCCCCGAGCTGCGCGGCTACACCCTGCGCGACAGCGCCGGCAGCCTGGCGATGGGCCTCGGCTACCTCGCGCTCAACGCCGGCTGGAAGATCGTCGTGCTGGGCGTCTTCGCCTGGCTCTACCAGTTCCGCCTCTTCGACATCCACCCCGGGCCCCTGGCCTGGCTGGCCCTGCTCGTGGTCGAAGACCTCTGCATGTACTGGTCCCACCGCACGGCCCACGAGGTGCGGCTGCTCTGGTGCGCCCACCACCACCACCACTCCTCGACCCACTACAACCTGAGCACGGCCCTGCGGCAGTCCTGGACCGAACAGCTCGTCACCCCGGTGTTCTGGGCGATCCTGCCGCTCCTCGGCTTCCCGGTCGAGATGATCGTCGTCCAGATGGCGCTCAACCTGCTCTACCAGTACTGGCTCCACACCGAGCTCATCGGCGACATGGGCCGCTTCGGCTGGGTCTTCAACACCCCGGCCTTCCACCGGGTCCACCACGGCCGCAACCCGGAGTACCTCGACCGCAACTACGGGGGCATCTTCATCGTCTGGGACCGCCTCTTCGGCACCTTCGAGCCCGAGCGCGCCCCGGTCGACTACGGTGTGACCGTGCCGGTCGAGAGCGACAACCCCCTGCGCATCTTCGCCTTCGAGTACGCCGCCCTGGGCCGCGACCTGCGCCAGGTCCGCAGCCTCCGGGGCGCCCTCGGCGTGGTCTTCGGGCCCCCGGGCTGGCGCGAAGACGGCCACCACCAGACCGCCGCTGTCGTCCGGGCCGCCGCCCGCTCCGCTCCGCCCGTGGCTCAGCCCCCGGGCTCCTGAACCATGCCCGCCAGCGCGGGCTGGCGTCCGGCCGGCGAGAGGGGCACGACCGCCGCCGGCAGCGCGTCGGTGAGGCGGTGGCCCCCCGCGGCGAGGCGGTGGAGGAAGCCGTCGAGGCCGGCCATGGCCGCGGGCACGATGTCGTGGAGCACGACGACCACCTCGGCCTCCGCCTCCCCCCGGGCGCGGGCGGCGGCGTCGAGGGCCGCGGCCTCGGCCAGGGCGCGGTCGACCCAGCCCGCGGGGTCTTCCCAGTCGCGGGGCACGGAGTTCCAGAGAACGACCGTGTAGTCGTGATCTTCGAGCCACTCCACCGCGGCCGGGCTCAGCAGGTGGGGGCCAATGTGGCCGCCGCCGCCGAAGGGCCGGAACCACCGGGGGCCCGACCAGAGCCCCCGCAGCCGCTCATGGGTGGCCTGGAGCTCGCGCGAGATGGCCTCGGGGCGCGGATCTTCGCCGAGTGGCACCGTGTGGGACCAGGAGTGGTGGCCCAGCCGGTGGCCCGCCGCCACGAGCTCGCGGGCCAGGGCCGCCCCCCAGGGCTCGGCGAGGTGCTGGCCGAGCACGAAGAAGCTGGCCGTCGCACCGTGGGCGGCCAGCACCCGCAGCACGGCGGGGGTGCCCTCGGGGTGGGGGCCGTTGTCGAAGCTCAGGTGGACACGGGCCACGGCCCCTCCCGCAGTGGTGGCTCAGTTGACCGAGGTGCCGTCGCGCTTGCGCCGGAAGGCGTTGTTGGCGATGGTGACGCCCTCGAGCCACTTCTTGAGGTCGTCGTGGGCCGTCTTGGCGTGGCGCTCCATGATCTCGACCGTCTCGGGCACCTTGGTCGTCAGCTCGACCTGCATGCCGTTCGGGTCGTGCATGTAGATCGAGTAGCAGTAGCCGTGGTCGATGAGCATGTGGTCGTGGCCCGCCGCCACGAGCTTGTCGCGGTAGGCGAAGACCTCCTCCTTCGAGTCGACCTCGAGGGCGAGGTGGTGGTCGAAGGGGTCCTGCTTGCCCTGGATGGCCGAGGGCTTGTACTTGTCTTCCTGGAACTGGAAGAAGGCCATGGCCGAGCCGTCGGCCATCTCGAAGAAGCAGTGGATGTAGTTCGAGGGCTGCTCGGTGACCGGGTCGGTGGTCTCGACGAAGGTGCCGATGAGCGGGCAGCCCAGCACATCCTCCCAGAAGGCGCGGGTGGCCTCCATGTCGGCGGTGCGGAAGGCATGGTGGTGAAAGCGCTTCACCGCGATCTTCTCGCGGCGGGCCTGGGTCGCGGCAGACTCCTGCATGGTCACTCCGGGCGGTCGTCGATGATGGGGTTGGACAGGGTGCCCACGCCGGCGATCGAGACCGTGCAGGTCTCGCCAGGGCGCAGGTAGCGGGGCGGACGGCGGGCATGGCCGATGCCCGACGGGGTGCCCATCGCGATGACGTCCCCCGGCTCGAGGGCGACGGCGATGGAGAGGTGGGCGATGGTCGAGGCCACGTCGAAGATCATGGCGCCCGTGTTGCCGTCCTGGAGCACCTCGCCGCCCACCTCGGTGGTCATGCGGAGGCCCGCCGCCCCGGCCGGCAGCGCGTCCGGGGTCACCAGGTCGGGGCCGAGGGCGCCCGTGCCGTGGAAGTTCTTGCCCAGGGTCCACTGGGCCGTGCGCACCTGCCAGTCGCGCACCGAGCCGTCGTTGAAGACGGTGTAGCCGGCGACATGGTCGAGGGCGGCATCGACGGGGATGCGGCGCCCGCCCTTGCCGATGACGACGGCCAGCTCGACCTCGTAGTCGAGCATCTCGCTCTCGGGGGGCCGCAGCATGGGGGCGCCGTGGCCGATGAGCGAGGAGGCGACCCGGGCGAAGACCACGGGGTGCTCGGGGATGGCCAGCCCGGCCTCCTTGGCGTGGTCGACGTCGTTGAGGCCCAGGCAGAGCACCTTGCCCGGCGACGGGACGAGGGGGCGGTGGACGACCGTGCCCGCGACCGGGGCGGCCGCTGCGGCGGCGGCAGCGGCCCGGGCCTGCCAGTCGGCACCCGAGCGGACGAGGGCCCCCACGTCGCTGCCCAGGGAGGGGTCGACGGCGGAGATGTTGAGCATCACGCCGTCCTGGACGACGGCGAGGACGGGCTGGTCGTCTACCAGCAGCGAGGCGAGGCGCATGGCAGAGGCTCCGGTTGGGATCCAAAGCTACCAAATGTCGACATTCTCGCAAGAAGAAAACAGCAGTCTTGCGACGCCGGGCCCCCGGTGTGAGGCTGGGGGCATGTCTGCCTCTCGTCCCGATGCCCCGCCCCTGCCGCGCCCCGTCCCGGCCCTCGCGCCCGCTGCCCGCCCCACCGGCGCCACCCTGCTCGCCGAGCAGCTCCGCGGCGAGATCGTCGCGGGCCACATTCCCCCCGGCAGCCGATATTTTTTAAGAAAAAACGAGCAAAAAAAGTTAATATGCTCATTTTTATATCTTTCTTTTAAGCTCAAATCTCTGACCTAGATATAATTTTCTTACTTGCTCGTCTGAAGCTAACTCCTCGGACGTACCGGACTTTAAAAGTTTTCCTTCAAACATCAAATATGATCTATCGGTAATAGAAAGAGTTTCGTCTACGTTATGATCGGTAATTAGTATTCCGATATTTTTCTTTTTAAGGGAATAAACAATAGACTGTATTTCTTCAACAGCAATTGGATCAACTCCAGCAAAAGGTTCATCTAATAAAATAAATTTTGGTTCTGTAGCTAGAGCTCTAGCAATTTCCGTCCTTCTTCTCTCACCTCCCGAAAGAACCATTCCCATACTGTCTTGTACATCTTCCAGGCTGAACTCTGACAAAAGCTTCTCAGTCTTTGCTATTTGTTCTTCTTTACTTAGATCCGTACCTTCTAGAACAGCTAAAATATTATCTCTGACTGAAAGGTTTCGAAAAACAGAAGCTTCTTGTGCCAAATAACCAATCCCTTTTCTTGCTCTCTGATACATAGGTAATTTAGTAATGTTTTCCTTACCTATATAAACCAATCCTGAATCAGGCTTAATAAGACCTACTATCGAATAAAAGGTTGTTGTTTTCCCTGCGCC
>CAXQUZ010000134.1:0-6161 GCA_964226865.1 Myxococcota bacterium
CGCGATAGCATGCGGTGACTGGAGTTCAGACGTGTGCTCTGCCGATCTGGTCGGAAGCGCGGCCCGTCCGGGCCTCTGGGGCGCCCTGGCCCTCGCGGCGGCGCTGCTCAACCCGGTGGGGCCCTGGCGCACGGGGGTCGACTTCTCCCAGACCGCTTGGGACGACGCGGGCATCGCCGACGAGCGGGGCTGGTACTTCGCCCACCTCGGCCTCTGGCCCCGGGTGGCGGCCGGCCGGGCGGCCCCAGCGCCGGGCCGGGGGGGCGCGCGGGCCGTGGTGGTGGGCGAGGCGGTGGGGCTGGACGGCTACATGGCGGGCCCCGCCGTCCACCTCGTCGACACCTATGGCCTCGGTGACCCCTTGCTCTCGCGGCTGCCGAGCAGCGAGCAGCGCGCCCGCCCGGGCCACTGGCGGCGGGCGCTGCCGGCGGGCTACCGCGCCACCCTCGAGACCGGTGAGAATGCCCTCGAGGACGAGGGTCTGCGTCGCTTCTACACCGACCTCGCCCGGGTCACCCGGGGCCCCCTGCTGGCGCCGGAGCGCTGGGGGGCGCTCGGACGGGTGCTCGGTCGCTGGCGGGTGGTCCCGGCCGGCGAGGGTTAGGGGCGCCGCCTCCGGAGGTCCCGTGTCCAGCTCGCCCCGTGTGCTCCGCCGCGTCTGTGTGTACGCCGCATCCTCGAACGCCGTCGCCCCCCACTACCACGAGGCCGCCCGCGCCCTGGGCCAGGCCCTCGTCGACCAGGGCATCGGCCTCGTCTTCGGCGGTGGCCGGGTCGGGCTGATGGGCACCATCGCCGACGCCGTGCTCGCGGGCGGCGGCGAGGTCTACGGCGTGATCCCCCACAAGCTCCAGTCGCTCGAGCTCGGCCACGAGGGCTGCACCGAGCTCTTCGTGGTCGACTCCATGCACGCCCGCAAGATGATGATGGCCCAGCTCAGCGACGCCTTCATCGCCATGCCCGGCGGCTACGGCACGATGGAGGAGCTCTTCGAGGTCACCACCTGGACCCAGCTCAACTACCAGAAGAAGCCCGTCGGGGTGCTCAACGTTGAGGGCTACTACGACTTCCTGCTGGCCTGGATCGCCCACGCCGCCAAGGAGCAGTTCGTGCGCCCCCTCCACAAGGATCTGATCCACGCCGACACCGACCCGGCCCGCCTGATCGCCCGGCTCAAGACGGCCGAGATCCCCGACCTCGCGCGGTGGATCGACAAGCCCTGAACGGGTGTGTAGAGAAAGCGGTTGAGGCTGTACGGGTGTTCAGGTTAGCTCCGGGGTGAGGTGACCATGACCCAGCAGCTCTCCTTGTTCTCTGCGGCCCCGGGCGGGGGCGTGCCCGGCTTCGCGCCCGATCTCGCCGGCATGCGCTGGGAAGACCTGGACGAGGGGGCCTGGGTGGCCTGGGCCCCGGGGCTGGTCTCGGGCCACGATGCCCTCTACCACGCCATTCAGGGCTCGACGGCCTGGCGCTCTGACCGGCGCATCATGTACGAGCGCGAGGTCGAGGTGCCCCGGCTGATGGCCCGCTTCCCCGACGACGGGCCGGGCCATCCCCTGCTCTTCTCCCTGCGCGATGCCCTGTCGCGCCACTTCGGCCGCTGCCTGCGCCGCATCTCGGCCAACTGGTACCGGGACGGGGCCGACAGCGTGGCCCCCCACGGCGACCGCATGGGGCCCCTCGTCTCCGACACGGTGGTGGCCATCCTGTCGCTGGGCGAGCCCCGGCCCTTCGTGCTCCGGCCCAAGGCCGGCGGCCGGCCCCGGCGCTTCCTGCTCGGCTGGGGCGACGTGCTCGTCATGGGCGGCGACTGCCAGGAGCGCTGGCTCCACGGCGTGCCCAAGGTGCGCGGCGGCGGCGGTCGCATCAGCGTCATGTTCCGCGAGGCCCTGCCGGCGCCCCTCGCCCGGCCCCCGGTCGACGCGGGCCGGTAGACTGGCGCGCCGGCTGCCGGTGTCCCCTGTGCCGAGGTCTCCCCCATGTGTGGTCGCTACCAGCTCAAGATGTCGTGGGACCGCCTGGCCCAGCTCTACCGGATCCTGCCCCTGCCGGCGCCCGAGGGACCGGCCCTGCCCCTGGGCGACTGGGCGCCGCGCCACAACATCGCCCCGACCCAGACGGTGCCGGTGCTGCGCCGGGGGCCGGCCGGGCGTGTGCTGGTGCCCTGCCGCTGGGGCTTCCCCGCCACCTGGCTCGCCCGCCAGGGCCGCTCGCCCTGGTCGCGCCCGCTCGTGAACGCCCGGGCCGAAGAGGCGCCCGCCAAGGCCACCTGGCGGGCGGCCCTGCGGGAGCGGCGCTGTGTGGTGCCCGCCACGGGCTTCTACGAGTGGCTGCGCGACGGGCGCGAGCGGCTGCCCGTCCGGCTCTCGCCGGGCGAGGGGCCCCTGCTCCACTTCGCCGGTGTCTGGGGCCGCTTTGCCGGTCCGGACGGTGAGGATGTCGACTGTTGCGCCATTCTCACGACCTCCGCAAGCGCCGAGGTCGCGCCGGTGCACGACCGCATGCCCGTGCTGCTGGCCCCCGACGCGCTCGACGCGTGGCTGGATCCCGCGGCGCCGCCCGCGGTGCTCACGGGGCTGATGCGGCCCGCGCCGCTCGGTGCCCTGCGTCTCCAGCCCGCCAACACGGCGGTCAACAGCTGGAAGGCCGAGGGGCCGGCGGTCGAGGCGCCCGACTGGTCGCCGGCCGCCCGGGGGCTGTCGCTGGGCTGAGCGCCGGGCTGCCGCGAGCCGGGCCTCAGGCGAGGGCGGTCTCTGCCTCGGCCACCAGGGCGTCCAGCAGGGCGTCGAGGTCGTGGCGGGGGCGGTGGCCCGTGGCCCAGAGCCGGTGCGGGTCGCCGACGCTCGCGGGCAGGGCCGAGGGGGGCCCGGACGGGGCGGTCGGCACGGGGGCCGGGAGGCCGGCCCGGGCGGCCATGCGCTGGAGCAGCGCGCCCATGCGGTGGCCCTCGCCGGTGCAGACGTTGCAGACGGCGGGCCAGGACGGGGCCGTGGCGGCGGCGGCGATGGCCCGGGCCAGGTCGCGCACGTCGCCCACGTCGCGCACGGCGCCGAGGTCGCCGGTGGGCACCGCCGCGGTGCGCCCGGCACGCAGGGCGACGAGGCGGCGGGCGAAGGCGGGCAGGGCGTAGCGGGGGCCCTGGCCGGGGCCGCTGTGGTTGAAGGGGCGCAGGATGCGCAGCTGGTCCGGGGCCACCCGCCTGTGCAGGCGCGCCTCCATCCGGGCCTTCGAGCCGGCGTAGGCGCCGACCGGGGCCAGCGGGTCGTCCTCGCGGGCCGGCCGGGAGGTGGGGCCGTAGACGTAGCCGGTCGAGGCGGCCACGAGCCGGCCGGTGCCGAGGGCGTCGCAGAGGCCGTCGATGCCGTGGACGTTGACGGCGTCGAGGGCGGCGCCGTCGGTGCCGTGCTCGCCGGCGCGGGCAGCCAGGTGGACCACCACGTCGGGGGCGAGGGCCGCGAGGGCCCGGGCGCTGGCGGCGCGGTCGGTGAGGGGCACGGCCACGAGGCCCGCCCGGGGGCGGCGGCACCAGCCCACGACGCGCCCGACCGCGGGATCGGCGGCGAGGACGGGGAGCAGGGCGCGGCCGACGAAGCCGGAGGCGCCCGTGACCAGCACGGTGAGGCCCATGGCCCGCAGGTAGCCGGTCGGCCCGGCAGGGGCACCGGCGGGCTGTGACAGCTCGAGACGTGCGCCCCGGGCCCACGGGACAGGGTGACGACGGTCGTCAGGCAGTGACCGACCGATCGGTCACCGGCGGCACGGTGGATCAGACACTTGGAGCTGGCACGGCGGCTGCACAGGGGGCCCGCGTCGGCGCCCCGGGGGGCCCGACCGGGAGCCACCATGAGCTGTGCAGTGCACTCCGGGACCCTCATCGGCGTCGAGGCGGCGCCGGTGCGGGTCGAGGTCGACCTCCAGCGGCGGCTGCCCGCGGTCACCATCGTCGGCCTGCCAGGCGGCGCGGTCCGAGAGAGCGCCGACCGGGTGCGCTCGGCCTTCCAGCAGTCGGGCTTCGACTTCCCCCGGCTGCGGGTGGTCGTGAACCTGGCCCCCGCCGACCTCCGCAAGACGGGCACGGGCTTCGACCTGCCCATCGCCGTGGGCATCCTCGTCGCGAGCGGCCAGCTGCCGCCGGGGCTGCTCGCCGACACGGTCTTCTACGGCGAGCTGAGCCTCGCCGGGGCCCTGCGGGGGGTGCGGGGGGCGCTGTCGGTGGCGCTGATGGCCCGGGCCCAGGGCGCCCGGCGGGTGGTGCTGCCGGCGGCCTGTGCCGCGGAGGCGGCGGTGGTGCCGGGCATCGAGGTCTGCGCCGCCCCCTCGCTGGCGGCGGTGGCGGCCTGGCTCCAGGGCGAGGGCCGCCTCGCCACCCCCGATCTGCCGCCGGCCGCCCCGGTGGCCAGCGGCGTCGACCTCTCGGAGGTGCGGGGCCAGCACCGGGCCCGGCGGGCCCTGGAGGTGGCGGCGGCCGGGGGCCACAACCTGCTGATGGTGGGGAGTCCGGGCTGCGGCAAGACCATGCTCGCCGCCCGCCTCCCGACCATCCTGCCCGATCTCGGCTTCGAGGAGGCCATCGACATCACCCGCGTCCACAGCGTCGCCGGGCTGCTTCCGCCGGGGGCGGGCCTCGTCACCCGCCGCCCCTTCCGGGCCCCCCACCACAGCATCACGGCCGCCGGCATGATCGGCAGCGCCGCCCTCCTGCCCGGAGAGGTCTCCCTCGCCCACAACGGGGTGCTGTTCCTCGACGAGCTGCCGGAGTTCTCCCGGTCCGTGCTCGAGCTGCTGCGGGGGCCGCTCGAGGACCGCGCGGTGCGCATCACCCGCGCCTCGGGCACGGTCTGCTTCCCGGCCAGCGTCTCGGTGGTGGCCGCGGCGAACCCCTGCCCCTGCGGCATGCACGGGGCCCGGGGGCGGGTCTGCACCTGTCCGCCGGGGCTGCGCGAGCGCTACCTCGGCCGCCTGAGCGGGCCCCTGCTCGACCGCATCGACCTGCATGTGTGGGTCCAGCCCGTCGACAGCGCCGCCCTGGTGAGCGGTCCGCCGGGGGAGGACTCGGCGACCGTCCGGGCCCGGGTGGTGGCGGCCCGGGCGCGCCAGCGGGACCGCCTCGTGGGCCAGCCGGCCCGCTGCAATGCCGAGCTCAGCGGCGACGCCGTGCGCCACCACACCCGGCCCACGGCCCCGGCCCTGGCCTTGCTCCAGGAGCTGCTCGACCGCCGCCAGCTCTCGGCCCGGGCGGGCACCCGCCTGCTCAAGCTGGGCCGCACCATCGCAGATCTGGACGCCTGCGAAGATGTCCTTCCTGAGCATGTTCTCGAAGCATCGGGCTGGCGGCTGCCGCTGGCGGGAGCGCGCCGATGAGGCCCCCCGCCCGCGCCCTCGTGGCCGCGGCCTTGGCGCTCGCGCTCGGGGGCGGGCGGGCCGCCGTGGTCGACCGCATCGAGGGCGGCGTGGCCGTGGTCGAGCTCGCCCCCGCGACCCCGCGCGCGGCGGCCCCGCCCCTCTTTCTCGACGTCCCTGTCGCCCTGCTGCCTCCGGGCACCCGCGAGGGCGACCCCCTTCGGCTGCGCGTCCTGCGCGGTCCCTCCCGGGCCTCGGCCCTTCCCCCGCCCCTGCCAGGGGCGCCCTCCTCCGGAGCTTCCCATGTCCAGCAAGTCCCCCCTCGCCGCCAGCCCCGACGCCGCCGAGCAGGCCGTGCGAGACGCCATCACCCGCCTCGACAAGCAGTACGGCATCGGCACGGTCATGCGCCTCGATGAGTCCGCCTGCGCCCCCGTCGAGGTGGTCTCGACCGGCTCGCTGCTGCTCGACCGCGCCCTCGGCATCGGCGGGCTGCCCCGGGGCCGGGTGGTCGAGATCTACGGCCCCGAGGCCAGCGGCAAGACCACCCTGGCCCTCCAGGCCATCGCCGACTGCCAGCGCCAGGGCGGCATCGCGGCCTTCGTCGACGCCGAGCACGCCCTCGACCCCATCTATGCCCGGGCCCTCGGGGTCGACCTCGACCGGCTGCTGGTCGCCCAGCCCGACGACGGCGAGCAGGCCCTCGACGTGGTCGACGGCCTCGTCCAGTCCGGCGGCGTCCACCTCGTCGTGCTCGACAGCGTCGCCGCCCTCGTGCCCCGGGCCGAGCTCGCCGGCGACATGGGCGACCACCAGGTCGG
>CAXQUZ010000135.1:0-13175 GCA_964226865.1 Myxococcota bacterium
TCCTCGGGATCGAGCACGAGGGCCGTGGCCCGCCCGAGGGCCAGCAGCCCGGCGAGCTGGACGCGGAGGGGGGCCACCTCGGCGGGGGCCCCGCCCGCCGCGTCGGCGGCGGGGCCCGGACCGTGCCGGCGCTCGCCCGCGGGGAGCGGCCCGCTGGCGACCCCCGGGTGGGCCCGCTCGATGCGCCGCAGCATGGGCACCCAGCCGTGGCGCCGGGCGAGGCGCCGGGCGAGCGCGAGCTCGTCTTCGGCCCCCGCCGTGCGGCCCTCGTGCCGGAGCAGCCGCGCCCGCAGCAGAGCCGCCCGGGCCCGGGCCCAGGGCACGTCGTGGCGGGTGGCGAGGCGGGCGGCCGTGGAGACCGCCGCCCAGGCGTCGTCCAGGCGCTCGTCGACGAGGGCCAGGAGCCCCTCGAAGACGGCGATGTGGGCCCGCTGCACGGGGGTGCGGGCAGCGGCCTCCAGCGCCGCAGTGGCCGCCGCCAGCGCGGCGCAGGCCGCCGCCCGATCCGGGGCGCCGGGCCGACCGGAGAGGGCCTTGACCAGATGATCCTGGGCCATCAGGGCCCGGTTCATGTAGGCGTGCTGGGACTGGAGGGCCGACCGGGCCGGCGGGATGCCGAAGGCCGCGTGGCGCGCGATGGTCGAAGCGCAGGCCGGGCCGTCGTCCTCCTGCTCGCGGTAGTAGCCGACGAGGAAGCCCTCGACGCTGACCCAGGGGGTCGGCCGGTCCCAGGGCATGAGGCGCCGGAAGGACCGCAGCCGCTCCCGCTCCTCGGCCGCCGCAGCCATGTCGCCGAGCCGGGCCCGCTCGACCATGCAGGCCGCCGTCGCCCGGCAGGCGTAGGCGGCGAGGGAGCGGTCGCCGCTGGCCCCGAGCCGCGCGAGGGCCGCCTCGGAGATGGCGAGGGCCTCCCGGGCGTGGCCCCGCAGCGAGAGGTTCCAGGCGAGGTCGATGCAGCAGTTCTGGAACTCGATCGGACCGAGCCAGTCGCCGTGCTCCTCGAAGACCTCGCGCTGGAGCCGCAGCGCCCCGTCCGCGTCCCCCACCATGTGCAGGGCGAAGGCGACCGTGCTGCGGGTGGTGGCCCGGGCCCGGGGGTCTTGCTGGAGCAGCGACCGGCGGAGCGCGGCATCGGTGAGCTGGCGCACGGCAGCGACACGCCCAGCCAAGGCGAAGAGCGTCGCCACCTTCGCGAGGCCCGGGGCGGTGTCGGCCGAGGCCCCGAGGCCCCGGATCGTTCTCGCCGCGAGAATGCCGCCCTGAAACGCAAAGAAGGGATTCCGGTCGTAGTAGCCGAGCAGGACGACCTGGCCCGCCAGCGCGAGCAAGGCCCGATCGCGCGGCACCGCAGCGCCACCGGAACCGCCGGGCGCGGGCGCCTCGTCCTGCACCTCCCCGAGCAGCGCCGGAAGCTGGGCCGCGAGCTCGGCGACCAGCGCCGCCTGGCGGGCGGCGGGATCGGCCGCAGGCGGGGCCGGCAGGGCCACCCCCAGCTCGCCGAGGGCCCGCACCAGCTCGGCGGCGGCCGCCGGGGTGTCGAAGCTGAACATGTGGGCCCGGGCGATGCCCTGGCGGGCGGCGGCCCGGCCGAGGGGGGTGGTGGCCGCGTCGAGGGCCGCCGCGTAGGCCCGGTGGGCCGCCGCCATGTCCTGGGTGCGGAAGCAGGCCAGGGCCCGGTCGCGGTGGAAGCGGGCGCGGGCCGCCGGATCCAGCGCCCGGGCGAGCAGGACGGGCTGGGCGGCGGCCGCCTCGAGGAAGCGGTGGGCCAGCCCGTCGGCGAAGTCGGCCAGGGCCGCCCGCCCCGCCACCACACAGGCGCGCACGGCCGCCACGTCCGACAGCGGGCCCGCCGCGAGGTGGTGGCCCGCGCTGGCGATGCGCTCGGCGGGGCGCGGCGCGGGGAGCTGGTCGAGGTGGTCGGCGGCCCGGGCGTGGGCGGCCCGGGCCCCGTCGCCCAGGGTGGCCCGGCAGGCCTCCCGGAGCCGCGGGTGGACGAAGCCGAAGCCGCCCCGGGCGTCCGCCTCGATGACCCGTGCCTCGCGGGCGGCCCCGAGGGCGGCACCGACCGCGGCCGCGGGCAGCGCCGCCGTGGCGACGACGGCCTCCGGGGTGAAGCGGCGCCCGAACAGGGCCGCGTGGGCGAGCACCCGCCGGGTCGCGGCCGACAGCCCGTCCAGCCGCGCGCCCATGAGCTCCTCGAGGCGCGCCGGCAGGGCGACCCGCTCGAGGGCGCCGGGCGCCAGCAGCCAGTGGCCCCACCGGGGCTCGAGCAGGCCCGCTTCCTGGAGGCGCTCGACATAGGCCACGGCGACCATCGGGTTGCCCCGGGCGCGGCCGGCGAGCTGGCGCCCGACGGCCGAGCCGGGCTCGCCCACGGCAGCGTCGATGATGCGGGCGATGTCGGCGTCGGAGACCCGGTCCAGTGCGACCGCCCACCAGCGGTCCTCGGGCACCTCGGCCCAGGCGGCGTGGAGGGCCTGGGTGGTCTCGGGCCCGACACCCCCGGCGTAGACGAGCAGCACCGGCAGCGCGGCGACGCGGGCGTGCAGCAGCCGGAGCACCCGCGCCGTGGCGGGGTCGAGGGTGGTGAGCTGGTCGATGACCAGGACCAGCATGCCGCTGTGCTCGGCGAGGCGCCCGAGCAGACGCACCACCGCCCGGGCCACCAGATCGGCCCCGTCGGTGGCCGTGGGAGCGGGGGCCCCCGGAGCGCCGCGCCCCCCCGGGTCTGCCGGGTGGCCGAGCAGGGTCGCAAAGGCCGGATCGAGGCGGGCCAGCAGCGGGGCCGCCGGACCGGCGAGCTCGCGGGCCCGGGCCTGGAGGGCGGCACGGTCGGCGGCAGGCCGGGCGAGCTGGTCTTCGGCCCAGTCGCGGAAGGCCTCGCGCAGGGGCGCCAGCGGCCGGCCCGTGTCGCCACAGCTGCCCCAGAGCACGGTCGCCCCCGGCGGCAGCCGGTGCTGGCAGAGGTGGCGCAGCAGGCGCCGCTTGCCGAGGCCCTCGGCCCCCTGGACGGCCACCACGCAGCCCGCGCCGGACCGGGCTGCGGCCACCCGCGCGTCGAGCAGGGCCAGCGCCGCGTCTCGGCCGGCCGGCGGCGCCCGGTGCAGGGCCGGCGGGGCGGGCAGGCCGTCCCCCAGCCCCAGCTCGTCGGCGACGACCGCGAGGCGCCGGGCCAGCTGGGCCGCGCCCGGGGGCCGCGAGGCCGGGTCCTTCTGGAGCATGCGCTCCACCACCGCCGCCAGGGCCGGCGGCACCCCCGGACAGAGGGTGGCCAGCGCCGGCGCCGGACGGGCCACGTGGGCGTGCAGCAGGGCCGCCGGATCCTCCTCGTCGAAGGGAGGCCGGCCGCTGAGACACTCGAAGAGCACGCAGCCCAGCCCTTAGAGATCGGCCCGCCCGTCCACGGGCAGCGGCAACAGGCCGAGCTGCTCGGGGGCGGCGTAGCGCAGGGTGCCCGCCTGGCTCTCGTCGCCGCCCACCCGCACGGCGAGGCCGAAGTCGATGAGCACGGCGCCGCCCCGCGCGGGCAGCAGGATGTTGCCCGGCTTGACGTCCCGGTGGACCAGCCCCCGGTCGTGCACCTCGGCCAGGGCCAGCGCCAGGCTGCAGCCCAGAGCCAGCGTCTCGGCCACCGGCAGCGGGCCGGAGGCCAGGCGGCTCTCGAGGGTCGGACCGTCGATGAGCTCGGCAATCAGGTAGGGCCGGCCGTCGTGGATGCCGACCTCGTGGACCGCCGGAAAGAAGCCCGGGCTCAGCCCGGCGTGCAGGGCCGCCTCGCGTCGGTAGCGGCGGGCCTGGGCCCGCGCATCGGCCCCGTTTCCGCTGACAATGGCCTCCTTGAGGGCATAGTCGACGCCGTCCACCCGCACCCGCGAGACCTCGCTGCCCGCCCCCCGGCCGAGGATCTGGCGGCGCTCGATGCGGTCGATCCGGCGCGGTGGCAGGGCGGGTGCCCCGGCTGGGGCGTCACGATCTGGGGCAGGGGTGTGGCGCATGGCGCAGCTCCAACGGCGCCGGTCGTCCTGTGCGCCGTCCGCCTTCGTGCCCCCACAACGGCCTGCGCTGGCCGAAACTTGACGCCCCCCCCCTGGGCCACGGGCGGGGATCGCCGCCCCCGCCCCCCCCAGCGCGCCGGCCGCCGGCCCCGTCCCCCACATGCGGGGCCTCCCCTTGCTCTTGACCCTGCCCGGATTCCGGAAGACACTGGAGGGCAGGCATCGCCAGACCGTCCCCGCGCCCTGCGGCCCCCGCGTCCGGCCTGCCCCGCGGCCCCCTCGTCCCCTGCCGGAGCGCCCCATGGCGAACCTGCCCATCGACCCCTCCGCTGCCGATCTGCCCCGGCACCGGGTCGACGCGCCCGCGGCCCCGCGGCCCCCACGGCGGCCCCGGGATCCCCTGCTGGGCCTCGTCATCGACGACCGCTACATCCTGCGCGAGCGCATCGCCAAGAGCGGCATCAGCCGGGTCTACCGGGCCGACCACCCCAAGCTCGGTCGCCAGGTCGCCGTCAAGCTGCTGATCCCCCGGGAAGACCTGCCCGACTTCCCCCAGCACAAGCTGCGCTTCCTGCGCGAGGCCGCCGCCCTCGCCCGCCTCTCCCACCCCAACACCGTGCGGGTCTACGACCACGGCACGGTCCGGGGCATGCTCTACCTGGTGATGGAGTTCATCGAGGGCTTCAACCTCCGCCAGTACTTCAAGGCCCACGACCCCTCGCCCGCCCTGTCGCTCGAGGTGATCGACCAGCTCTGCCAGGCCCTCGCCGAGGCCCACGACCAGAACATCGTCCACCGCGACCTCAAGCCCGCCAACATCTTCGTGCGCGGCCACGACCCGGCCGACACCACCGTGCGGCTGGTCGACTTTGGCATCGCCAAGGACGTCGACGACACCACCGACGTGACCGGCGTCGACGTCGTGCTCGGCACCCCCTGGTACATGGCCCCCGAGCAGTGCATGGGCGAGCCGGTCGACGGCCGCACCGACATCTACGCCCTCGGTGTGCTGCTCTACCGCATGCTGCTGGGCCGCACCCCCTACGGCGACCTGCGCGGCGCCGGCGTGCTCGTCGCCCACATCAGCAAGCCCGCCCCCCGCTTCGCCGCCGTGCGTCCCGAGCTCGCCGACCAGCTGCCCCCGGTGGTCGAGTGGACGGTCATGCGCTGCCTCGAGAAGCGGCCCGACGACCGCTTCAAGGACGTGGGCGAGCTGCGCAAGGCCATCCAGGCCTGCAAGCTGGCCCTGGCCCGCCCCGAGCTCGACGTCCACCTCGGGCTGCGCGACGGCGCGGTCGAGGTGAGCGAGGACGTGGCCGAGCTGCTCTTCGGCACCCAGCACCTCCTCACCCGCGAGCTGCCGGCCGTGCGCCGCAAGACCGACTGGCTGCCCTGGGTGATGGCCGCCGTGTCGCTGGCCATCGCGATCCTGGCCCTGGCCCTCCGGGGCTGAGGCGACTCAGACCAGCTTGATGGCGTCCACCGGCGCGATGCGCATGGCCTGCCAGGCCGGGTAGACGCCGCTGAGCAGGGTCGCGCCCACGACGGCCACCACGATGACCGCGAGGTTCTCGGGGAAGATGCCCACCTGGAGCACGCTCGACATGCCGACCCCGGCGACGTCCATGGTCTCGCCGAACTGGGCGCTCAGGTCGATGCCCGTGCTCGAGAGGTAGTGGTAGGGGCCCCAGGTCAGCAGGGCGCCGGCCACGACGCCGACGAGGGCGAGCCAGAGGCTCTCGAGCATGACCAGGGCGAAGACCCAGCGGCGCTGCATGCCGAGGGCCAGCAGGATGCCGAGCTCGGAGCGGCGCTCCATCACGCTCATGAAGAGGGTGTTGAAGATGCTGGCGGCCACGAGCAGCATGATGACCAGCTCCATGAAGCGCGAGCCGCCCACCTTCATGGCGATGAAGGCGGAGAGGTCGGCCATCACGACGTCCCAGGTCACAGCAGCAGCCCCGGCGGCGCCGACCGGGGGACCGAGGGCCGCGGCGACGGCCGCACTGTCGCGGGAGTCGTCCAGGAACACGGCGACGAGGGTGCTCTCGCCCGGGTCATAGCCGAGCGTGGCCCGCAGCCGGTCGAGGGGCAGCAGGGCGAGGCCGCCGTCGAGCCCGCTGGTGCCCGTGCGCAGCACCCCGCTCAGCCGCTCGACCCCGGCGACGATCTCGCCGTCGCGGCCCATCACCGTGTAGACCACCTTGTCGCCCTGCTCCAGGCCGAGGTTCCTGGCCAGGCGCTCGCCGACCACAATGCCGCGCTCGTCGGCCGTCTCGAACATCTTCCCGTCGACGATGGCCGCGTCGAGGGTGAAGCTGCGGGGGGTCTCGGCGGCCGGGTCGACGCCCATGACCATGGCCCCGAAGGAGCCGTGGGCCGTGTTCAGCATGGCCGGCCCCGTGATGCGCGGCACGGCGGCCTCGACCCGGGGATCGGCCGTCGCCAGCGCCACGAGGCCGGGGGTGTCGGCCACGGTGCGGGTGAGGGTGGGACGGTCGAGGTAGTCGGGGTGCTGGAGGGCGAGGTGGCCGCTGCCCATGCGGGCCGCCACGTCGATGGTGTCGGAGAAGGAGCGGTCTTGCATGGCCGTGAAGAGCACGGCGAGGAAGAAGCCGAAGCAGATGCTGGCCAGGGTGAGGGCCGTCCGGCGCCGGTTGCGCCAGAGGTTGCGCCAGGCCAGGGCTGCGATACGGAGAATGGTCATCTGGAGGCCCTCTTCGTCAGCGGTGGCGCATGGCGGCGACGGGGTCGATGGCGGCGGCCCGCAGGGCGGGAATGAGCGCAGCGGCCATCACCATGCCCCCGAGGATGGCGACCGGGCCCGTCACCGAGGCGGCCGAGTAGATGCCCATCCACCGGGCGGGAATGGCGACCCCGAGGGCCGAGCTGCCCGCCAGGAAGCCCATGTCGAGGCCCGCGCTCGTCAGGTACCAGGCGAAGGGCGCCGCGAGCAGCAGCCCCGCCCCGGTCGAGAGGCCCACCATGATGGCGCTCTCGAGCAGGATGAGCCCGAGCACCCGGCCCGGCCCGGCCCCGAGGGCCTTCATCACGCCGAGCTCGCGGATGCGCTCGAAGACGGCCATCAGGGTGGCGTTCAGCACGAGGATGCCCACCGCGAGGTAGACCACGAAGAAGATGATGCTCACCATCTGGCGGGCTTGGTCGAGCATCTGGGCCAGCACGGGCACCCGCTCCCGCCACGAGCGCACGTCGAGCGCCGGCGCCGCGGACCGCATGGTGGCGACCGCGCTGTCGAGCGAGACCGTCTCGGGGCGGCGCACGATGATCTGGTGGGCGCCCTGGTCGAAGGCGAGCAGGGTGCGGAAGGCCTCGGCGGTGAGGAAGACCGCGCCCCGGTCGGTGGCGTCGGTGACCGGCTTGAGCACCCCGCGCACCCGGTAGAGGCCGTTGGCGATGCTGCCGTCGGCGCCCTGGCTCAGCACGATGAGCTCGTCTCCGGGGCGGGCGCCGAGGGTGTGGGCCAGCCGCCGCCCGATGACGACCCCCTCGGGCACGGCCGGATCGAGCCACGCGCCCTCGGCCACGGCGGCGTGCACGGTCGAGACCGCCCGGTCCCGCTCCACGTCCACCCCCCGCAGGCTCACCCCCGCCGACTGCTCGCCCACGGCGGCCAGGCCCCCGCCCAGCAGCCGGGCCGAGGCGGAGAGTCCCGCCGCGTCGGCGGCCGCGAGGATGCCCTCGGCGTCGTCGATCCGGTTGTAGATGGAGGGCTCGTCCTCGTAGTCGGGGTGGAAGATCTGCAGATCTCCCATCTCCTGCTCGAGCACGGTCGCCTCCATGCTGTGGAGGTAGCCCTCGATGATGCCCGAGTAGAGCACCATCACCCACAGGGCCAGCGTCATCGCCGCCATGGTGACCACCGAGCGGCGGCTGTTGCGCCAGACGTTGCGCCAGGCGAGGCGGAGGGTGGACATCGGGGGCTCCCGGGGCGGAGACGGGGCGCCCGGTCGAAGGGACCGGCCCCCCGGAGCGGCCGCCACCTCCAGCGTAGCGCTTCGGCGCCCCCCGGGGGCTGTCGTGGCACAGGCCCGGGCCGGCTCGCCCGCCCCCCCGCCGCCTGCCACCGGGACGCAGCCCGCCCACGGGCCCCGACAGGCTACCGGGGGGCCATGCCCTCCACCCCCGCCTGGCACGCCCGCTACACCGCGGCCCGCGACGCTCTGATGCTGCCACGGCTGCGCATGATCGCCGGCATGGCCCTCGCCATGATCCTCGGCGCGACCGCCATCGACGTCGCCACCGAGGCCAGCCACCAGACCCTCCACCTCCCGACCCGCTACCTGCTGGTGGCCATGGCCCTGCTCGGCCTGGTGCTCGGCCGGGTGCGCCAGCTCTCGCCCCGGGTCCACGCCTTCGCGGCCCTCGGCGTGCTCGCCGCCGGGGCGCTCCACGTCGAGGGCATGATCCTCGTGCTCGGCGACGTGGGCGGCTCCTTCCCCTTCCTGCTCCTCATGGCGCCGCTGGCCTCGCTCATGCTGCCCGCCACGGGCCTCGAGGTGGGGGTGCTGGCGGGCACCATCGTCGCCGTGCACGTCACGGCCACCTGGTTCGGCCGGGTGGACGGGGCCCCCCGCGAGCTGGCCCTCGAGGTGCTGGCGCTGGTGGCCGGCGGCGTCAGCGCCACCTGGATGGCCCTCCAGTCCGACAGCGGGCGCCAGCGCGACGCCCGCCAGCAGACGGCCCTGGACGAGGCCCGCCAGCGCTCGGACCGACTGCTCCAGAACATCCTGCCCGACAGCATTGCCGAGCAGCTCAAGGAGACCTCCCAGCCCATTGCCAACGGCTTCGGCGAGGTGACCATCCTCTTTGCCGACCTCGTGGGCTTCACCCCCCTCGCCCAGCAGCTGCCCGCCGAGCGCCTCGTGCGCGAGCTCAACGGGCTGTTCACGGCCTTCGACGAGGAGGCCGAGCGCCGGGGCCTCGAGAAGATCAAGACCATCGGCGACTGCTACATGGTGGCCGCCGGCCTGCCCGAGCACCGGGCCGACCACGCCGCCGCCATCGTCGACTTCGCCCTGTGGCTGCGCGACCGGGTGGCGGACTGGCCCACCATCGAGGGCCACCAGCTCGCCGTGCGGGTGGGCATCAACACGGGCCCGGTGGTGGCCGGGGTCATCGGCCGCAGCAAGTTCATCTACGACCTCTGGGGCGACGCCGTGAACGTGGCCTCGCGCATGGAGTCGACGGGCCAGCCCGGCATGGTCCAGCTCACCGACCAGACCCGGGCCGCCCTGCCCGCGGGCCGCTATGCGCTGCAGCCCCGCGAGAACGTCGAGGTCAAGGGCAAGGGCACGATGCGCACCTGGACGGTGGAGGCCCCGTGAGCGCGCCCTGGGCCCTCGCGCGGGCGACGGCGCAGACCGCGGGCCCCGGGGGCGCCACCGCCGTGGGGGCCCGCGACGGCAGCGTCGTGGTGGGCGACGCCGGCGGGCCCCGCGCGCGCCACCGGCTGGCCAGCGCGCCCATCGTGGCCCTGGCCACCACCGGCACGACCACCGTGGCGGTCGACCAGCGGGGGCGGGTGGGCTGGTGGGGGCCCCGCGGCGCCCGGGCCCTGCCAGCGGCCCTGCCCCCGGGCGCGGCCGCGGCGGTGGCCCTCGATGCCCCGGGCCGCGCGGCGGTCGTGGTCGGCCACCACCCCCGGGAGGGCCTGGTGCTGGTCCACCTCGAGGACGGCCACGACCGGGCCCGCCACTGCGCCGCCCAGCCCGGGCCGGGGCCCGTCGCCGTCGCCTGGGACCGGGGCGGGTGGTGGCTGCGGACGCCGGCCTGGCCCCGGGCCCGCTGGCGCCCCGGAAGCGCGCCCGAGCCGGACGACAACGGCCCAGAGCTCAGCATTCCCGCGCCCCCCGGCCCAGGCTGGGGCCCGCCCCCCGGCGCGCCCCCCGTGCACAGCTGGCTCGGCCCCGGCGGCGCCCGGGGCACGGCCACCGGCGCCGATCCGGTGGTCCTGGCCATGGGCGGGCGCCCGGTGGCCACCCTGCCCCTGCGCCCCGAGGCCCTCTCGGTCTGGACCGGCCCCGGCGGCCACCACCTCGCCCTCGCCGACCACCGCGCCCTGTGGCGGGTCGAGCTGGCGACCGGGGCCGTGCACCGGCGGCCCGGCGGCGCCTGGGGGCTCTGGCACAGCCCGGGCGGCCAGCTGCTCGTCGCCGAGGCCGGCCGCACGGTCCAGCTGGCCCGCCTCGGCGCCCCGGGCCCGCCCGTCGTCCACCACCACAGCCGCCCCCTCGACCCCGGCACGGCCGTGCTCGGGCTGACCGACGGGGGCGCGGTGCTCGTCGACACGCCGGGCGCGGGCCCCCAGTGGTGGTCCCCCGCCGGGCCCCCCCGTCCCCTCGCCCGGACGACGGGCCCCGAGCGGCTGCGGCTCCACGCCCTGCTCGGCCTCTCCCCCGGCGGCGACTGGGCGCTGGCGACAGCCACGGGCGGGGTGCTGGTCTGGCCCGTGGCGGGCGGCCCGGCCTGGCGGCTGCCCGGTGCCCGGTGGGCGGCGATCTCGCCCGGGCCAGCCCCGGTGGCCGCCGCGGTGGTCGACGGCGCCCTCCACCGCTGGTCGCTCGCCGCCCCCCCGTCCTCCGGCGCCCCGCCCGCGGTCCCGCCGGCCGCCGCCGCCCCCGGGCCCCTCGGCCGCCTCGACCCCCTCCCCCTCTGCGGCCCGCCCCCGGTGCGCCGCCTCGTGCTCGGCCCCGGGGGCCACCGGGCCCTCGTGCTTCTCGGCGCCGGCCACGCCCTGGCGGTCGACGGCGCGGCGCTGGCCCTGGCGCCCTGAGCGCGCCCCCCGGGCCCGCCGTCCTTCCGGTGGCGCCCGCGGCGATCTACAACAGGCCATGGCCCCCACCGTCTCGGTCGTCGTCCCCGCCCACCAGGCCGCCGCCACCCTCGGCGCCTGCCTGGCCGCCGTGCGCGCCTGTGTGCCGCCCCCCGACGAGCTCATCGTGGTCGACGACGCGAGCACCGACGACACGGCCGCCATCGCCGCCGCCGCGGGCGCCACCGTGCTGCGCCAGCCGCGCAACCTCGGCCCGGCCGCCGCCCGCAACCGGGGCGCCGCCGCGGCCACGGGCGCCCTGCTCGTGCTGCTCGATGCCGACGTCTGCGTGCCCCCCGACGCCCTCGCCCGTGCCGCCGCCTTCCTCGAGAGCGACGCGGCCGCGCGCGACGGGGTGCGGGCCCTGAGCGCCGTCTACAGCGCCGATCCCCCGACCCGGGGCTTCGCCAGCCGCTACCTGAACCACAAGCAGCGGGCCTTCCAGCTGGCCCAGCCGGCCCTCGCCGACACCGCCTGGACGGCCTTCTTCATGGTCTGGCGCGAGACCTTCGCCGCCGCCGGGGGCTTCGACACGGCCCAGCGCCGGGCCGCCGCCGACGACCTCGTGCTGGGCTGCCGCATCCGGGCCCAGGGCCACCGCCTGGCCTTCCTCCACAGCCTCGAGGTCGACCACCACAAGGAGACCTCGGTGGCCGGGGTGCTGCGCTTCCACTTCGTCCACGGCCGCGAGTTCGCCCGGGCCCTGCCCCGCCACCGCGACCTGCTGCCCGACAAGCCCCGCCAGTCCTCCCGGTCCATCGGAAATGCCCTGCTGGGGATTGTTCTCGTCCCCCAGCTCGGCGCCCTGGCCCTCGGCCCCCGGGGCCCGGCCGCCGCCGGCATCGCCCTCACCCTCGGGGTTGCCGCCGCCTGGAACGGCGACTTCCTGCGCACGGTCGCCGCCGCCGAGGGCCGCCGGGCCGCCGCCGCCAGCCTCCCCTTGCTGCTGGCCGAGGGCATCGCCAGTGCCACAGGCACCGCCGCCGGGCTAGCGGAGCAGGCACCGCGCCGCCTCGCCGCCCGGCTGCGCCGCCGCATCCCGGAGCCAGCATGACCGCGCGCCCCTGGCCCTCCTCCCTGCTGCCGCAGGGCCTGCCCATGTCGAACGCCGAGCTGATGGCCCGGTTCCTCGGCCAGGGCTGGCGCCGCCGCCAGACCCGAGGCGGCCCCATCTTCGTCACCATGTTCGTGACCAGCCGCTGCAACTCGCGCTGTGGCCACTGCTTCTACCTCGACACCATGCTCGACCGGAAGGGCAAGGGCGAGCTGACCCTCGACGAGTACCGCGCCGTCGCCCGCAGCATGCCCCCCTTCACCAAGCTGCTCGTGAGCGGGGGCGAGCCCTTCATCCGGCGCGACCTGCCCGAGATCCTCGACGCCTTCTACCAGGAGTGCGGGGTGGGCCAGTTCACCATCCCCACCAACGCCACCTTCCCGGACCGCATCGCCGACGGCATGTCGTGGCTGGCCTCCCGGGCGCCCCGGGCCTTCGTCCAGGTCCAGATCAGCATCGACGGGGTGGGCGAGGACCACGACCGGGTGCGCAAGACGCCCGGCAACTTCAAGAAGCTGGTCGAGACCTGGGAGAAGCTGCGGCGGGCCCAGGCGCGCCACCCGAACATCGACATCATCTTCAACTTCACCCTGACCAAGTACACCGTGCCCGTCGTGCGCGATGTCTGCCGCTTCCTCGACGAAGAGCTGGGCACGAAGAACCTCCACATGAACATGGTGCGCGGCAGCCCCCACGAGCCCGAGACCCTCGAGGTGACCCCGGCCCAGCACGCCGAGGCCGTGGCGACCGTGGCCGAGTTCTTCGGCGGCGGCAAGGGCCAGCGCGACTGGCAGCACGCGGTCTTCGGCCGGCTCTTCGCCGCCCGCAAGCGGGTCACCATGGGCCGCATCCACGGGGTCGCCGGCGAGACCGGGGCGGCGCCCTACGTGCCCTGCAAGGCCGGCCTGCTCAATGTCGTGCTCCAGGAACAGGGCGATGTGCACGCCTGCGAGCTCATCGACCGGCCCCTGGGCAACCTGCGGGACGTGGGCCTCGACTTCGGCCGCATCTGGGACGGCCCCGCGCTCCAGAGCTTCCGCGACGAGATCCTCGCCAACCGCTGCACCTGCACCCACGAGACCAACGTCTCGACCAACTTCTACTTCTCGCTGCCGAGCTACGCGCGCCTCGCGAAGGCCCTGGTGACCGGCGGCTAGCGCCAGGCCCGCGGCCGCCGCACGCCGGCCGGCCTCGCCCGGGCCCGAGCCTCCCCCTCGACTCTCGCGCCCCGCCGGCCCGGCCCCGGTGACCGCCCCGGGCCCGCCGCCCCACCCCGGCGCCAGGACCGGGC
>CAXQUZ010000136.1:0-14629 GCA_964226865.1 Myxococcota bacterium
CTGCCCTGTTTCCCGTCCATCCCCGGACGAGTGGGCTGCACAAGAACGGTCTGGCCGCGGGTCAGAAGTTTGGCGATCGGGAGTCGACCCTGCGCATCTTCCGGTCCCAGTGCACTCGCCGAGATCCGGGCCGTGATCGTCGGCGGGCGCCCCGTCACCCGCACCCCCCTCGCCCCCTGAGCCCTCAGCCCCCGAGGGCCGCCCGCAGGGCCCCGAGCCGCTGGGCCAGCTCGGAGTCGTCGCCCACCCCCAGCTCGGCCGCCAGCGCCGCGGCCTCGGCCCGGCTCTCGTCGGCGCCCTCGTGGTCGTCGAGCTGGAGCTGGACCATGCCCATCTTGCAGAGCAGCTTGGCCAGCTCGGTCGGGTCGCCCGCGGTGCGCAGGCGGGCCTCGCCCTCCTGGAGGGTCACGAGGGCCTCGCCCAGCCGCCCGTCGAGGGCGCGGATCTCGCCCAGGCTGCCGAGCGACATGCCCTCGGTGGTCGGGTCGCCGGTCTCGCGCGCGATGGCGATGGCCCGCTGCATCATCCGGGCCGCCTCGTCCAGCTCGCCGGTGTCTTGCAGCAGCGAGCAGTAGTTGGCGACCGTCATGGCCTCGTGGACCTTGTCGCCGATGGAGGACTGGATGCGCAGGGCCCGCTGGAAGGCCGGCCGGGCCTCGTCGTGGCGCTGCTGCAGGAAGTGGATGCCGGCGATCATGCCCTCGGCCAGCCCCTCGGCCCGCCGGTCGCCCACCTCCCGGGCGAGGTCGCGCGAGCGCACGTAGTGCTCGAGGCCCGGGCCGAAGTCGCCCTGGATGGCATGCACGGCGCCGAGGTAGCCATGCGAGACGGCCTCGCCGCCCAGATCGCCCTGGTGTTGCTGGATCTCGATGGCCTGTTCGAGGGCGGCCCGGCCCTCCTCGAAGCGGCCGCCCCGGATGCCCACCACGTGGGCCAGCTCGGTGAGGGCCTCGGCCTCCTGGACCCGGTCGCCCGCCCGCCGCAGCAGCTGGAGCGCCGCGCGCAGGGTGGTCTCGGCCGCCTCGAGGGCACCCCGGTGGAGCTGGGAGTAGCCGAGGGCGGCCACCGCCCGCCCCTCGAGGGCCCGGTCGCCGAGGCCCTGGGCGAGGGCCCGGGCCTGCTCGAGCACGGACACGGCCTCCTCGGCCCGGCCGGCCCGGTTGCGGGCGATGCCCTGGGCCACGAGCAGCCGGGCCTTGGCGTCGTCGTGGGGGTCGTGGGCCAGGGCCTCGGCGGTGAGCTGCTCGGCCAGGGGGAAGGGCCCGGTCGTGCGCAGCAGGGCCAGGGCCCCGAGGGCCGCACCGGCGGCGGCGTCGCCCGCACCGGCCCGGGCGGCCGCGCGCACGGCGGCGACGAGGTTGTCGAGATCGGCCGCGAGGCGGGCGCGGAGGGCGGCGCCGTCGGGCCCGTGCAGGCCGTCGAGCTCGACGGGATCGCCCCAGCGGGCGTAGTGCTCGGCGTGGCGCAGGGCGGCCTCGTCCCGGCCTGCCGGCCCCGAGACCGCCGTGCCCTCGTCGTCGCGCACGGCCCCCGGGTCGCCCAGCTTCTCGCTGGCGTAGTCGCGGATCGAGCGGAAGAGGCCGAAGCGGGTCTCG
Source organism: Myxococcota bacterium (assembly GCA_964226865.1). Taxonomy (GTDB): domain Bacteria; phylum Myxococcota_A; class UBA796; order UBA796; family UBA2385; genus CAXQUZ01. The sequence continues at coordinate 1,596 of CAXQUZ010000136.1, forward strand.
CCGTCGGGCTGGACCACCGCCCGCACGAGGCTCTGGTCGACCAGAGACTCGACCGTGTCCATGGGCCAGGGGGCGTCGGGCCAGGCCGACAGGTCGAGCACCGCCTCGGCGGCGTCGAGGTCGAAGGTGCCCTCGAACACGGCACACTGGGCCAGGGCCCACCGCTCGTGGGGCGCGAGCAGATCCCAGGACCAGTCGATGGTGCCCTTGAGGGTCGAGCGGCGGTTGCGGCGGCCGCGCTGGCCCCGCAGCAGGTCGAAGCGCCGCCCCATGCGGTCGAGGATGCGCTTCGGCGGCAGCACCCGCACCCGGGCCGCCGCCAGCTCGAGGGCCAGGGGCAGCCCGTCGATGAGCCGCACCAGCCGGGCCACGTCGGCCGCCACCTCGGCGTCGAGGCGGAAGCGGGGCTGGACGGCCTGGGCCCGGGCCACGAAGAGCTGGACGGCCGCGTTGTCGCGCAGCAGGGCCAGCTCGTCGTCCGGCGAGGGGAGGGGCAGGGGCTCGACGAAGACCAGCTTCTCGCCGCGCAGGTCGAGGCGCTGGCGGCTGGTCACGAGCCAGCAGACCGCCGGGGCCTGGTCGAGCCAGGTCGCCACGGTGGCGTCGGCGAAGTCGACGATCTGCTCGAAGTTGTCGAGCAGGATGAGGGTGCGCTCCCGCTGGGCCAGGGCGGCGCCGAGGGTGGCGGTGGGCTCGCCCTGGTCGAGGGGCACCTGGAGGGCCGCGCCCAGGGCCCGGGCGATGTCGAGCTCGGAGTGGGCCTCGGAGAGGTCGCAGAACCAGGCGCCCCCGGGCCAGTCGCCGAGCCAGGCCCGGGCATAGTGGGTCGAGAGGTGGGTCTTGCCCGTGCCGCCCGGCCCGGCGAGGGTCACCAGCCGGGCGCCGGCACCGAACTGGTCGGCGATGGCCCGCAGCTCGTCCTTGCGGCCGAAGAAGGCCACCCGGTCGGGGGGCAGGTTGTTGGGCACCTCGCGGGCCGGCCGCCAGCCGCCCTCGGTGCGCACCACCCGGTGGACCTTGGCCGTGTCGGGGGGCGGCCGCAGCACCCCCTCCTGGACGGCGGCCACCTCGAAGATCTCGAGGGGCGCCTCGACCCCCTTGAGCCGGTAGTGGCCGTGGCTGACGATGCGCACGTCGCGCCGGTCGTCGAGCACCGGCGCCACGACGGCCCGGGTGTCGGCGCTCACGAGGGTCTGGCCGCCCCTGGCCAGGGTCATGATGCGCGCCGCCGTCGCCTTGGCGATGCCCTCGACCTCGCAGGGCTTCGCGCCCAGGGCCACGTCCTCGGCGCTGTTCCAGGTGAGGCGCACCGAGCCTGTGTGGAGCCCGGCCCGGGCCGCCAGCACGAGGCCCTCGTCGCGGCTCAGGTCGGCCAGCGCCCGGTGGTAGGCGTGGGCATAGGCCACCGCATCGACCGCCTCGTCGAAGATGTGGAGAAATCCATCCGACTTGTCGATCTCTCGGCCCGAATGGCGTGGGAGAAGATCCCGGGCCACCCGGTCGTGGCGCGCCATCAAGGCAGCCGCGGCCGCGTCCCCCAGCTCGCTCACGAGGCGGGTGCTGTCGACCAGATCGGTCAGCAGCAGGGTGACGGTTGCGGTCTGGGACATCGTGGCTCGCACAGGTCAGCTACACTGGCGCCCCCAGGTAGCACGCGGCCACGGTAGCCCGCGGGCCACTCCGTCTGTAGTCCGTGGCATCAGAAGCATGCGAAAGAAGGCGAGCCCATGACCCTGCGTCCCCAGACCCGACTCCTCTCCGCGCTCGCTCTCTTCGGCCTCGTCGCCTGCGGCGGCAGCGCCGACTCCGGCCAGTCCGGCGCGACCTCGGGCTCGGGCTCGGGGGGCGACGCCGCCTCGAGCGACAGCAGCGCCAGCGGCATCATCTTCAAGGGCCCGATGCTGGCGGGCTCGACCATCACCATCACGCCCTACGACGACGCGCTCGAGGTCGCCGGCGCGCCCCAGGTCTTCACCGTCGACGGCGACGACGGCAGCTACGCCATCACCCTCGACCACGTCGGCTTCGTGCTCATCGAGGCCGAGGGCCTCGCCCACAGCGAGGTCTCGGGCGACGTGCCCGAAGAGACGGTCCACCTCCAGGCCTGGGGCGAGCTGGGCACCGACAGCATCCTCAACCTCAACGTGGTCACCGACGCCCTCTCCGTGCGCATCAAGAACGACCTCCGGGCCGGCATGGACCTGGGCACGGCCTACGAGCAGGCCGAAGAGGACTTCCACGCGGCCCTCGGCTGGTCCGACCGCCCCGAGCCCGAGTCCACCGACGGCATCGACCCCTACGACGGCGGCTACGAGGCCGCCTGGCTGCTCGCCGTCAGCGGCGTCATCTCCCAGGGCGCCGAGCTCGAGGAGCACGAGCTGGCCCCCGAGGACGACGAGGAGCGCGAGCAGGCCGTCATCGCGGCCTTCCTCGAGAACCTCCGGGAGGGCTTCGCCGCCGAGGGCGCCTTCAGCCCCGAGGTCCACGCCACCCTCGTCCAGGCCGAGCGCACGATGGACCCGGACCTCGCCGTGCTCGGCTTCACGGCCCACTTCGAGGACTACGGCTACGACTACCCGACCCCCGACGTCCACCAGGCCCTCGACACCGACGGCGACGGCGTGCTCAACGCCGACGACAACTGCCGCTTCATCGCCAACGCCGACCAGGCCCCCCACGCCGAGGGCGACTTCGGGGCCGCCTGCGACCTGCGGGCCGCCTCCATCTCGACGGGCGAGACCTACGGCTGTGCCGTGATGGCCGAGGACGGGCGCCTCGAGTGCTGGGACGTGCTCGGCGAGCCCACCGGCGGCACCCCGCCCCACCCCCAGCGCTTCCCGGCCCACGAGTTCATCCCCTGGGAAGACATCCCCGGCACCACCTTCGACGAGGGCGGCTACGTCCAGTTCGAGATCCGCAACAGCAGCGCCGGCATGCCCGGCGCCACGACCCCGCCGCCCCGCTTCCTCGCCTGCGGGCGCAAGGGCGACGGCCGCACGAGCTGCTGGGTGCCCGATGCCCCCCTCACGGTGCTCAGCGGCTTCCTCGGCGAGCTCACCCTCAGCGACGACCGCATCTGCGCCAGCGTCGCGGACGAGCCCCTGCTCGAGGGCGTGCTCCCGACGGGCACGGCCTGCTTCTCGACCTCGGGCGGCCCGCCGCTCTTCCTGCTCCCCCAGACCTTCACCGACCTCGCCGTGGCCGAAGACGACAGCCTCTGCGGCATCGACGCGACCGGCGCCGTCTCCTGCTTCGACGCCAACGGCATCCCGGCCACCTCGCCCTTCGCCGGCAGCTACCAGGCCATCGCGGCCAACGTGGCCCCCGGGGTCGACCTGCGCTGCGCCCTGACGGCCGCCGACGGCAGCGTCGAGTGCCACGGCGGTCCCGACATCTCGACCTGGACGGGCGGCGACGAGCTGCTCTCCCACGGCGACTTCGTCGAGCTGGTGGTCGGCCGCGGCGTCGTCTGCGCGGCCACCGCCGAGGGCGAGCTGCGCTGCGCCAACAACGAAGACCTCTCCGACCCGGAGCTCGCCTGCCCCATGCACGAGCCGCCGCCGCCGACCGCCCGGGCGCTCACGGCCGAGGGCTGTGTGGTCTGCGGCATCGACGACGACGGCTTCGGCGACTGCTGGCCCCGCAACTGGGCCGTGCGCCGGGGCGAGGGCGCCCTGAGCCGCCCCGAGTAGTGCGGCCCGTCCGCCCGCCTCCCGGCGCGGGGAGCGGGCGGACCGACCGGGGCCTCAGCTCGCCGAGACCGCCTCGAATCCAGCGTTCTCGACAATCTCTCGCACCTGCTGCTCGGTGATGCTGCCGAGCACGGTGGCGCGCTTGGCCTCGAGGTCGACCGTGGCGCCCTCGACGCCCTCGGCCTTGTTGAGCAGCCGCTCGAGCCGCGACGAGCAGCCGCCGCAGGTCATGCCCTCGACACCGAGCTCGATGCGGGGGGTGGAAGAGGTCTCAGACATGCGTGCGCTCCTTCGCCGGTCGAGCCAGCTCTCTGCGTCTTGGAAGGCGAACCAGCCGATCATCCCCACCAGCACGACCGCCGAGGCCTGGGCCCACCAGGCGGCGCCGTGGACGTGGGCGTGGACGGCCGAGGTGTCGAGGGCGCCGAAGACGGCCTCGTAGCCCAGGCCGAAGGTGACGCTGCCGGCGATGATGTTGGCCAGGTAGATGGCCGTGGTGCGGGGGCCGAAGGCCCGCCAGATGGCGCCGAGGGTGGCGACATTGGTGGCGGGACCGGCCATGAGGAAGACCATGGCGGCGCCCGTGGGCATGCCCGTGGCGACGAGGGCCGCGGCGATGGGCACCGAGGCCGTGGCGCAGACGTAGAGGGGCACGCTGGCCACCAGCACCACGAGGAAGGCGACCACCCCGCCGGCACCGGCGCCGAGGGTCGCGAAGGCGTCGGCGGGCAGCCAGGTGGTCAGGGCCGCGCTCACGAAGACGCCGAAGAGCAGCCAGCCCCAGATCATCTGGATGAGCTCGAGGCCGTGGTCGAGCATGCCGCGCCAGCCCGGACGGGGCACCGCACAGGCCGCGCCGTCGGCGGCCGGTGCGGCAGAGGCACCGTCGGCGGCGGCACGGGCATCCCCGAAGGCATCGGTGAGCAGCCCGCCGGCGAGCCCGGTCACCAGCGCCGCGCCCACCTTGGCCAGGGCGAAGGGCCAGCCCAGGAAGCTGGCGCTGACGAGGATGCTGTCGACGCCGGTCTGGGGGGTGGCCGTGAGGAAGCCCACGGCGGCGCCGTCGCTGGCGCCGTCTTCCTTGAGGCCGATGCCCGTGGGGATGACGCCACAGGAGCAGAGCGGCAGGGGCACACCGAGCAGCACGGCCTTGGCGACGCCCGAGCGTCCGCTGAGCTGGCGCTGGACGAAGCCCGGCGGCAGCAGCCCGTGGAGCAGCCCGGCCACACCGGCGCCGAGCAGCAGCCAGGGCGCGAGCTCGGTCAGCACGTCCCACACGGCGCCCAGGTAGGTCAGCATGGCGTCCATCAGGCCCTCCGGTAGCGGACGAGAACGTCCATCAGCTCATCGAGCTTGTCGACCCGGGCCTCTTCGTCCTCGGAGCGCAGGGCGGCGCTCACACAGGTCTCGACGTGGTTGCGCAGCACGACGTCGCCGACCCGCGCGAGGGCGCCCCGGGCGGCGGCCACCTGGGTGAGCACGTCGACGCAGTAGGCGTCTTCTTCGACCATGCGCCGCACGGCGGCGACCTGGCCTTCGGCGCGGCGCAGCCGGCTGAGCAGCCGGCGTTTCTCATCGGGGGGGAGGTGCACGGGGGGCTCCGGGACCGGGGACGGGCGACGGGCGACGGGCCCGGGCGGCCCATATACCCTGTGGGGGTATCTTAGCGCTGCAGCACGAGAAGGCAAGGGCAGTCGTCTCCATCCACGACATACCCCCAGGGGGTTCTGGTCCCCGGTGCCCCCGCGGGCCGCTGCGATAGGTCCCCGCCGTGGGCGCCCCTGCCCGGCCACACCGGGGCGATCGCCGCCCTCCCGCTCCCCTGCCCTCCGCCGCTGTCCCCTGCCCAGGAGCCCTCCGATGCGCGACCCGGCCCTCGACCCCCAGCTCGACCCCAAGACGCTCTCTGATGCAGACTGGCGCGCCATTCTCGACGACTCCGAGTACCACATCCTGCGCCGATCCGGCACCGAGCGGGCCGGCACCGGGCGCTACCTCGACGATCCCGGCCCCGGCGCCTTCCACTGCGCGGGCTGCGGCCAGCGGCTCTACGGCGCCGGCCACAAGTTCCACTCGGGCTGTGGCTGGCCCAGCTTCTTCCAGGAGGTCGAGCCCGGCGCCCTGGCGGTCTACCGCGACACCAGCCACTTCATGGTGCGCACCGAGATGCGCTGTGCCCGCTGCGATGGCCACCTGGGCCACATCTTCCGCGACGCGCCCCAGACCCCCACGGGCATGCGCCACTGCGTCAACGGCCAGGCCATCGTGCACGTCCCCGAGGGCGCTGACCCGGTCGCGGTCTTCACCGCCCACCGCCGGCGCTGAGGCCCCGGTCCGACCGGCCCGCCCCGTCTCGGGGGATCCGTGCATCCCCCGGCTCTTGGCCCCCCCCGTGCGATCCGTTGCTCCCGACAGGGTCCCCCCCGGACCCCGCCCACCCACACCGGAGGGGAAACATGATTCGCATCAGCCAGGCCACGACCGTCCCCACCGACGTGAGCCGGCGCGTCCGCGAGGCCGGCCAGCAGGCCACCCGCACCATCGGCGGCGGCCACCAGGTCCAGCGCCAGGCCAACCCCAGCGCGGTCTCGAAGGACGGCATCCAGGCGATCAACGCCCGCCTCAGCTCGGGCTTCCTGAGCTACCGGGGCGGCCACCGGGTCCAGCAGCAGACCTTCGAGCCCGAGGTGGACCGGGTCGCGCTCACGGGTCGCATCCGGAGCATCGCCGACCACAACAACGCCTTCGGACCGGGCAGCCAGATCCAGGTCGCCGCCCGCAAGCCGCCCGTGGCCGCCGAGATGATCAGCGCGGCGAAGTCGCTGGCCAGCCGGCTGCGGAAGGACCCGGCCCCGGCCCGCGCGGCCCAGGCCTCCAACATCTCGCGCGCCTCGGCCCAGCGGCTGCTCGGCTGACCGTGCGGGGGGCCGCTGCGCTCAGCGCCCGGCGTCGTGGCGCAGGCTGCCGACCCTCGACCAGCGCAGCCCCAGGTAGGCGAGCAGCCCGATGGGGCCGAGCAGGAAGGTGAGCACGAGGCAGGGGGCCACGGCCAGCGCCGGCAGCCCGAGCCGCTGGCTGTCGCGCAGCACCCCGTGGCCCACCACCATGTCGAAGCAGAGGTAGTGCACCCAGGCGAGCAGCAGCACCGTGTCGCTCGCAAAGCCCCGGCGCAGCGCCGCGAGGCTCTCCATGCCGCCGTCCCCGTCGCCCGCGAGCATGAACACCACGAGAACCGCGTAGAACACGGCAAAGACGGCGGGCACCAGCGGCGTGGCCGTGAGGCGCTGGGTCAGGCGGCTGGCCGGCGCGACGATCAGCGGCAGCCAGCAGAGCCCGGCGCTCGCGTTGGCCAGGAGGTAGAGCAGCTCGCCCAGGGGGGTCCCGCTCGCCGGATCGGTCGGCATGATTGCACTCCGCGCAGCCGGCGCGGCCCTGCCCGCCCGGCGCCCGAGTGTGGCGCCCGGGGCCCGGGGCGGCAAGCGGGGCCGGCGCTCACTGCTTCTTGAGGAAGGCCGTCTTGAGGTAGATGGCCGTGCCGTTCACCTTGCCCTCGATGTGGGTCGGGTCGTCGATGAGGTGGATGTTGCGCACCATCGTGCCGCGCTTGGCCGTGAAGCCCGCGCCCTTGACGACGAGGTCCTTGATGAGGGTCACGCTGTCGCCCTCGGCGAGGGGGGTGCCGTTGCTGTCGACCACCGCCGGGCCCGCGTCCTCGGCGCCCAGCCCGAGCTCGGCCCAGGCCCGCACGGCGTCGTCGAGCCAGATCTGCTCGCGCAGGTCGGTCGCCCAGGCGTCCGGCAGCCGGTGGAGCAGCCGCCAGCTCAGCACCTGGACGGGCAGCCGCTCGCTCCAGGCCGTCTCTTGGAGGGCGAACCAGTGCTGGCCGCCCAGGGGGCCCGTGTCGCCGGCCCCGTCCGCACAGGTCGGGCAGAGCAGCACGGCGCCGTCGGCATCGGCCGTGGGGGCGTGCGCGAGGGCGAAGGCGGCGAGGGGGGCGTCGGTGGCGGCGCAGAGCTCACAGGCGCCGCCGGCGCGGGCGCGGAGGGCGGCATCGAGGGCGGCAGCATCGAGAGACATGGTCCATCCAGAGGGCGTCTTGGGAGAGAGCTGGCGTGCGCAGGCACGGGGGCCGCGGTCCTATGCCGTCGGCGCACCGGGCGGGGGGGACTCACCATCCCGTCACGCAGCCGTGGCGGCGCCCTGCGCGGGCGCAGCCCCCTCCCTCAGCGACAGCCCGTGGGCGCCGGGGCCGCCGGGGGCGTCCAGTCCGGCTCCGCCCAGCCCTCTGGCGCCACGAAGGTGGCCGGCTCGTGGCAGCCATAGGGCAGGTCGAGGGCCGGCCCCGGCGCCATGGGCAGCCTGAAGTGCCACCACTCCTTGCTGTAGGGCTGGAAGCCCGCGGCGCGCATGGCCTGGCGCAGGGTGGCGCGGTGGCCCCGGGCGACCGGATCCACGTCGGCATCGGCGTGGCTCACGGGCGCGAAGGCGTCCCACGCGCCGCCCATGTCGACCGGCGCGCCCGTGTCGCGGCGCACGAGGGAGAGGTCGACCGTGTGGCCGTGGTTGTGGCCCGAGCGGGCGGCGATGTAGCCCTGGTCGAGCAGCGCGGTCTGGCCCGTGCGGCGGGTCCAGGCGACCATGGCCGCCGAGGCGCGGCGGGGGCGGTAGGCATCGTAGATGATGATGTCGAGGCCATCTTGGGCCAACAGCTCGCGCACCTGGGCCAGGGCCGCGGCCGCCTCGCTGCGGGCCCAGAGCTGGGGCGCGCCGTAGCCGGGCAGGGGGGCGCCCGTGAAGTTGTCGGCCGTGCCGTAGCGGGGCGCGAGGACCACGCCGGGCAGGGCCTCGGAGAGGCGGACGAAGCCCGGGGGCGGGCTGCGGCGCAGGTCGGGGACCGCGGGGGACGCAGCGGGGGGCACCGCCGAGGACGGGACCGGCGCGGGGGACGGGGCCGACGCGCGGGCGGGACCGGCGAGGCCCACGCTGAGCACCAGCACCCGCGCAGGGCCCCAGGTGGGGGGCAGCCAGGCCATGGGCACGCTCCAGAGAGGGCCCGATGGTGCCACGGCGGACCAGGCACGGGGGCCCCCGGGGGATGCTCGCGGCCCCCCGCCTCCCCCTCGGGCCCGTCCATGCCTCTGCCCTCCCTGCTGCTCGCCCTCCGCCTCGTCGCCCCGGCGCAGGCCACCGACTGTGGGGCGCCGCTCGACGCGCTGCTCGACGAGGTCCTCACCCACCACCGCGAGGCGGCCTACCTCTGCCTCGCCGAGCGCGACGAGGCCGGCGCCTTCCTCGTCGACCAGGTCGACAGCCGCGCGGCCGCCGGGGGCGAGGCCGAGCCCATGCTGACCCGGGCGCTGGCCATCCACCTGCTCCAGCGCCTCGACCGCGAGATCACGGCCGAGGAGTCCCGGGCGCTGGCGGGGGCCGATCGGCGCTTCCTGCGCGACGGCATCCACGCCCGCCGGGGGCGCCAGAGCCCCATCCCGATGAACGACAAGGTGTTCCGCAAGTTCGCCTGGTACCAGCCCGACCGCGGCTACAGCCCCAAGCGCCTGAGCGCCCTCGACCAGGCCAACCTCGCCATGATCGACCGGCCGCCCGCGCCGCCCGCCGCCGCGGAGGCCGGGGCCGCCGCCGCCATGGCCGAGGCCGCCGGGGCCGAGACCGACGCGGCGTCGACGGGCTGCGGCGGCGCGGCTGCCGGCGCCGGCAGCACCGGCCTCTGGGTCGCCCTCGCGGGCGCCATCGGGCTGCGCCGCCGCCGCCAGGGCGCGCCCGCCTGACGGGCCCTCAGCGGCAGCGCATCGGCCGTCCCCGCCGCAGCCGCTGCTCCAGCTCGTCGAGCTGGCCGTCGCTGAGCCCCGTGCGCTCCGGATCCGCACGGTCGCAGCGGCCGCTCATCATCAGGTTGTCGGCCCACCGCTCGGTGCAGGGCGTGTGGCCCAGCCCCGCCGCGTGGCCCAGCTCGTGGGCCCACTTGCGCAGGTCTTGATCGCGGCCGCTGCCGGCCCGCACGGGCACCACCGCCGCCGCCGGACCGCCCTTGCCGCCGACCCCGCAGGTGAAGATGCCCCCGAAGCCGAAGCCGTCGGTCTGGTCGACCACCACAAGGTCCCAGCCCTCGGGCGAGAGCAGCGCCCCGGCCGGGATCGCGGCCATGAGGGTCCGGGCCGCGGCCGTGCCCCCGTCGAGGGCCGCGGTGGTCGCCGCCACCCGGCGTGCCGGGGTCTCGACCACCGACTCCACGGTCCACTCCACCCCCGCCGGGGCGAAGATCTCGTTGGCGGCGGCGAGACGGGCGTCGAGCTCGGTCCGGTCGATGCGACCCGCCCCGTCGAGGGGGTGGCCGGCCGGCGCCGCCAGCAGGTGGACCCGCAGCAGCGGCCGGTCCCAGTCGCTGGCCCCACAGCCCGCCAGGCCGAGCCCCAGCCCGAGCGCCCCCCCCACGGCCCCGCGCCTCATGGCGCCCCCCGACCGGCCCGGGCACCGCCGCCCGCCCCGGGCGCCACGGCCACCAGCGCCGGGGGCAGCGGCAGGGCGTAGGGCCCCGCGTCGAAGTCGCGGCTCGAGATGTCGGCGTCCTCCCCCACCCCGCCGGGCGCCCCGTCCCGGCCGAGGCTGTGGAGCGCAAAGGGCAGGGCCGCCTCCGGCGTGGCCACGAGCGCGAAGTCCCGGCCCCAGAAGTCCCGGGGCAACCCCCGCTCGCCGTAGCGGGCCTGGAGCTCGGCCCGGGTGGGCAGCCGCCCCAGCTCACCGTGGAGTGCCGCCACCTTGGCCTCGGCGGCGCGCATCTCGACCCCCACGGCCGCGTAGTGCTGCTCGCAGCGCAGCCAGCCCGTGGCGTCGCCGAGGGCCACCCCCAGCACGGCGGCCAACAACACGACGACCCCGACGGCCTCGACACTCGGGCGCATGGCCATGCCCACCTCCCGGGCGGCGCCGCTCCGGGGCCGCTCCGGGGCCACGATGCCACCGGGGGCCGCCCGTCGCACCCCCGGCCGCGGGCCCCCGCCGCCTTCCCCGGGGCCCCGACGCAGGACGGGCCGCCCCGGGGGTGGCCCGGCCGGCCCGCCACCGCCCGCGGCCCGGGCTTCAGTCGTCCCGGCCGCCGATGAGGCCCGTGCGCAGCAGCCAGTAGCCGAGCTGGAGCACCGCCGAGACCGCGCTCGCCAGATAGGTGGCGGCGGCGGCCGTGAGCACGGCGCTCACCCCCCGGAGCTCCTCGCCGTGGAGCAGGCCCCGCTGCTCGAGCACCCGCCGCGCCCGGATGCTCGCGTCGAACTCGACGGGCAGGGTGACGAGGGTGAAGAGCACGAAGGCGCCGAAGAGCGCCACCCCGAGGTAGGCGAGGCCGCTGAAGCCCACCATCATGCCGATGATGACCAGCCAGACGCCGAGGTTGGTGCCGATGCCCGCGACGGGCACCATGGCCTGGCGCATGCGCATGGGCGCGTAGCCCTGGGCATGCTGGAGGGCGTGGCCGACCTCGTGGGCCGCGACGCCCGCCGCCGAGACGGAGTGGCCGTGGTAGACGTCGGGGCTGAGGCGGAGGGTGCGGCTGCGGGGGTCGTAGTGGTCGGAGAGCATGCCGCCGACCTGCTCGATGCGCACGTCGGAGATGCCCTCAGACCGGAGGATGGCCGCGGCCACCTCGGCGCCGGTGAGGCCCCGGCCGATGGGCACGCGGCTCCAGCGCTTGAAGGCGCTCTTCGTCCAGAAGGAGGCGAGACCGCTCAGCACGAGTCCCGCCAGCATCACTGCCATGTAGAGAGGGTCGAACATCATGCGCCCATCCTTGGCACCGGCGCGGCCGCCGCCAAGGGGGCCCCCGGCTCAGAGCGTCACGGTGCCACCGGCCCGCCCGCCTCCGCCCGGTCGCCCACCCCGGGGGGGGCCGGGGCTGCGGGCTCCGCCTCGACCGCCGCCGCGTCCGGCTCGTCCAGCCGCTCGGCCGGGCTCTCGGCGGGCGGCCGGTAGAAGACGCGGGCCTGCTCGGGGGGAATCCAGCCCATGGCGGCGGCCGTGTGGTAGCCGATGCGCGCGTCTTCGAGGGTGCGCAGCTCTTGCTCCTCCCGGGGCGAGGTCGGCCGGTCGACGGCCATGATCTCGGCCCAGCGCTGGGGGTAGAGCGGGTCGCGGTAGGGCTCGACATAGCCCTCGGGGAAGCGCGAGAGGAAGCTGCGGGGGTCGTAGAGGTCGTCGGCCCCGAGGGTGTGGCCGAGCTCGTGGGCGACGGTGAGGATGGCGTAGCCCGGGTTCTGTTCGTCGAGGTCGATGTAGGCGATGGCGATGTGGCCGCGCTCCGAGCCGAGGCTGTGGGCGGCGAGGTCTTGCCGGCCGCGGGTGTAGACCACGTAGACCCGCAGGGTGTAGTCGTCGGGCTCGACGCCCTGGTCGCGGGCCAGGTCGTGGAAGTAGCGGGCATAGGACCAGGCCTGCCAGGCGGCCTCCCACCAGCTCTCGGCGGCCAGGGAGGGGGGCTCCACCGTGCGCCCCCATGGCCCGAGAACATCGACCTCGAGAGCATTCTTGCGCCCCGTGTAGCGCTCGAGCTCGCGGTCGTACCAGCCGCCGATCTCGTGGAGGGTGGTGCCCGGTCGCGCGGGATCGGGCAGGGCGTTGAGCCGGCGCACGAGGGGCTCGCCGACCTCGGCGGGGTCGACGAACTGGAAGACGGCGACCCGCACGGGGCCGTCCTGGACCGCCGCCCGGTCCCGCTCCAGCCAGCCCGCGACCTGGTGGAGGAACACGGCGAAGAGGAACACGGCGAAGAGCTGGCGCAGCCGCCGCCGCCGGTGCTGGCCCTTGCCCGCCACCCAGCACCGGTGGCAGACCTCGTCGCCCAGGGCGGCGCTGCGGCAGGAGGTGCAGATGGGGGCCGCGCAGCTCTGGCAGCGGCGGGCGGCGATGCGGCCCGGGTGGGTGTCGCAGAAGGCGCTCTCGCCCACGGCGGGCTCGGCCATCACGAGCACGGTGGCGCCGGCGGCCCGCAGCCGGGCGGCCGTCTCCTCGGCCCGCTCACACTCATCGGTGACCCGCACCACCAGCGGCAGGTCTGCGGGACGGATGCGCCGGTCGCCCGGGGTGACGGCCTCGAGCGCCCGGAGGCTGCCGGGCGCCACCCGCACCAGCACCACACGCCACCGGGCGGGTGCGGACGGGGCGGGCGCAGCGGTCACGGGGGCTCCGGGGCAGAGGGCAGCGGACAGCCCCGATGATAGTCCAGGAACCGGCCCGGCCGAGCCCCCCCGTGGCGCCGGCGCCAGGTCCGCCCTCCGACCGGAGCCGCCCGTGCCCCCGTCCCCCCGCTCCCCGTGGCCCGCCCGCGGGGCCCTGGTC
>CAXQUZ010000137.1:0-2205 GCA_964226865.1 Myxococcota bacterium
GGCGATGGCCATCTCGCCGCCGGTCAGGCCCGGCATCATGCAGTCCATGAGGATCATGTCGGGGCGCAGATCGTCGACGATGGCCAGGGCCTCGTGGCCGCCGGTCACGGCGACGACCTGGTGGCCCATGTCCTCGAGCAGCAGGGCGGCGACCCGGAGGTTGATGGGGTTGTCGTCGACCACGAGCAGGCGGGCACCGGAGCGGGGGGCCGCGGGGGCCGGCGCCGCGGCCAGCGCCACCGGGAGGGTGACCGTGAAGGTCGCGCCGGCGCCCGGTGCGGCGTCGAGGGCCACCTGGCCGCCGAGGGCCGTGACCACCTCCCGCACCACCGCGAGGCCGAGCCCCGTGCCCCCGTGGCGCCGGCGGATGTCGGCGTCGCCCTGCTCGAAGCGGGCGAAGACCCGTGCGTGGTCCGCGGCCGCGATGCCCCGGCCCGTGTCGGAGACGGCGAGGGAGAGCGTGGCCCGGCCGGGCCCGGCGGGGGCCAGGTCGACAGCGAGGGTGACCGCCCCCCGCTCGGTGACCTTGATGGCGTTGAGCAGCAGGTTGCGGAGCAGCTGGGCGAGGCGGTCGCGGTCGGAGAGCACCGGCGCCAGCCCGGCCGGACAGCGGAGGTGCATGCCGAGGCCCCGCTGGGCGGCGAGGGGGCCAAAGAGCGCGACGAGCTCGTGGGCGAGGTCGTCGAGGCCGACCGGACGGAGCACGGGCGCGATGGGCTCGCGCTCCAGCCGCGAGAGCTCGAGCATGTCGCCGATGAGGCCCTCCATGAGCAGGGCCGACTGGTGGAGGTTGGCGAGGACCTCGGGGGCATCCTCGGCGGCGGCGCCGCGGTCGAGCAGGCTCTCGCTCAGGCCCACGATGCCGTTGAGCGGGGTGTAGAGCTCATGGGAGACGACGGCGACCAGCCGCGAGCGGGCCTCGGCCAGGGCCTCGGCGTCGGCGCTGCGGCGCTCGAGCTGGGCCACGGTCTCGCGCAGCGAGGCGTTGGAGGCCGCGAGGCGGTTCTCCTGGTGGGTGCGCTCGCGGTCCCAGAGGTAGACGATGGCGAGCTGGAGCAGGATGAGGATGGCGAGGCTGAGGATGCGGTTCGCCGGCGAGGCGGAGCGCAGGGTGGCCTCGAGGCCGACGAGCCCGGGCCGCACGATGAGCACCACCGAGAGCACCGAGGCGAGCCCCACCACCAGCCCCGCGCGCCGGCCCAGCACGAGGATCGAGAGCATCGAGAGCAGCGGCAGCCAGGCGATGGCCATGCTGTCGAGGCCGCCGTCTTGGATGGCCCTGAACACCAGCAGGCAGCCGAGGCAGGTGAGGCCGAGGGCCCCCGGCAGCGCGACCGAGCCACGGCGGCGGAGGGCCACCACGATGCCGACGGCGACCGCCACCGCGAGGCCGTTGGTCAGCAGAAAGGCGGGGGGGGCCTCCCCCTGGGCCAGCCGGGCCGCCAAGGTGACCAGCGACACCAGCACGGTCGCGAGGCTGCCCACGACCAGCGCCCGGGCGGCGAAGAGCTCCCGCCGGCCCTCCGCCTCCCGGAGGGCGGACGGCAGCAGGGCGTCGAGGGTTCGCAGCGCACGGTCCAGGGGGCGGGTCCGGCGGCAGAGGGAGGGGCGGGCAGCGCCGGGAGGCCGGGCCCGGGCACGCAGGACGCGGGGCGCGTCGAGTCCCGCCTGCACCCAGTGTGCACACGGGATGGGGGCGGGTGCGCACGCAGTCTGCAGCACCGGCCGTCCTCTTGCTGCTGACCTGATCTGGGCCAGCCCCGTACCCCAGTTTGGTGCCCCGTCTTGCCCGGGCGCCCCCCGGCCTCCGCGGGGGATCCCGGCCCCGCCCGCCCGGGCGCGCCCACCGGGCTACGCTGGGCCCGCAGCGCCCCCGGTCGTGCCTGCCCCGTCCCGCCGCTGCCCGCTTCCTTCTCGCCACCGGCCGCGATGCTGCTCGCCTCCCTCTCCCTGCTGCTCCACCTCGGCACCGCCGCCGCGGCCGCCCCGCCCGCGGGCGACCCGTCCGCGCTCCCGCGCCCCCCCGCTGCCGGCGCGGCCCCGGTGCCCGCCCCCGCCGGGGTGGCCGACTACCGCGCCCTCGCCCTCGGCCAGAGCCCGCGCCTCGCCGCCGCCCACGCCCGGTGGCAGGCGGCCCTGCGCGCCGAGCGCCCGGCGGGGGCCCTGCCCGAGCCCAGCCTCAGCGTCGCCGCCTACGAGATCGGA
>CAXQUZ010000138.1:0-2345 GCA_964226865.1 Myxococcota bacterium
GGGGGCCGTGCCAGCGGCCGTCGCGGATGCGCCAGTCCGGGTCGCTCTCGGCCGCGGCGGGGGGCATCTGGACGAGGGTGTACCAGCCCGAGCGGTCGGCGGCCCGGGCGGCGTCGAGGTCGGCCGCGGCCTGGTCGGCGTTGCCGATGGCGAGGTGGGTCTTGCCGCGCCAGTAGAGGGCCGGGGCCTTCCACTCGCGGGGGTACTGGAGCAGGTCGTCGAAGCGGGTGAGGGCGGTCTCGGTGTCGCCGGCCTGGAGCGCGGTGAAGGCCGCGTAGAAGCGGGCCTTGCGGCCGAACTCGCCGCCGCGCTTGCTCAGGGCATGCCAGCGCTCCGCGGCGTCGGCATAGCGGCCGGCGTGCATGGTGGCCCAGGCCATGTCGTCCTTGGCGGCGCGCCAGCGGTGGTGGTCGGCGTGGGCCTCTTCGGCCTTCAGCCCCCAGGCGACGGCGTTGTCGTAGCGGCCCTCCCGGGCCCAGGCGCGGAAGATGCGCCAGGCGAGGTCGCCGGAGGGCGCCGCCTCGTACTGGGCGGCGAGGGCCTCGGCGTAGACGTCGTAGTTGCGGGTGCCCCAGGCGAAGCGCTCCTCGCGCTGGTCGACCCAGTTGGCGAGTGCGGCCTTGTCGGGCGGCAGGGGCGCGTCCGGGGCGGCGTCGGGCGCGGGCTGGGCGGCCCGGGCGAGCTCCTGGAACATCGCCCAGGCCTCTTCGTAGCGGCCCGAGCGGCGGAGGGCCTCGGCCCGGCGCATGCGGGTGGTGGGGTCGTCGGGCAGGGCCACGTCGAGGCCCTGGGCCGCGAGCTCTTCGAGGGCGGCCTGGACGGCGAGGTCGGTGGACGGGAAGCTGTGGCTCAGGGCCAGCTCGTGCAGCATCGACACGGCGGAGCGGGGCGCGGTCTGGGCGTAGGCCAGGGCAATGCCGAGCTTGATCTCCTCCTCGCGGGGCGTGTCGGGGTGCTTCTCGAGGTAGTCCTTGTAGGAGGTGACGCTGGCGCCCCGGTTGCCGGCGGCCGCGAAGGCGTCGCCGATGAGCAGCAGGCACTCGTCGGCGTGGGGGCCCTCGGGCCAGGTCTCGCGGTACTGGCGGCACTCGCGCACGGCGACGTGGTGGCGGCCGCGCAGGTGGTCGACCCGGGCCTCGTTCCAGGCGCCGTAGGGAGCGAGGGGGCCCCCGGCCCGGCGCACCCGGTAGAAGTGGGTGGAGGCGAGGTTCCAGTTCTCGAGCTCGACGTGGGCGAGGCCGAGGAGCAGGTGGCCCGACACGCGGGTGCGACCCCAGGGGCCCCGTCGGGACTCGAGCCACGGGCTGAGCGCGGCGACGACCCCGACCGCGTCGCCCTCGAGCCAGCGGGCGCGGGCCAGGGCGAGGGGGTCGGCGGGCGCCTTGGGCACGGCGCCCGGGGCCACGGAGGGGGCCTCGGGCAGCACCGTGCCGGGCACCTGGACGGTGGGCCGGGGGGGCGGCGGCGGCGCGGCAGCGGGGGCGGCCACGGCCAGGGGGAGGGGATCGTCCCCGTCTGCGTCTGCGTCTGCGTCTGCGTCTGCGTCCAGCTCGCCGTCCTCGGCGTCGACTGGGGCGTCGGCTGGGGCGTCGTCTGGGGCGTTGTCGGCGCCCGTGGGGGGGGCGGCCTCGGGTGCGCCAGCGGCCTCGGGCGCCGGGGTCTCGGGGGCTGGGGCCTCGGGCGCGGTCGGCCCGTCCTGAGCCCAGGCCACCGACACGGCCGAGGCGACGCCCAGACCGAGGATCAGGGCGCGGAGGGGCAGGGCGCGGCGGGGCCGCTCAGTGGGAGAGCTGGGACGCATCGATCTCACCAGAGGTGGTGCCGTCTTCGAAGAACACCTCGACCCGCACGCCGCCGTCCGCCCGCCAGGTGCGGAAGACGTGGCCCTCGCGGCCGTCGGCGAGGCGGGCCGGGTCGCCGGGTCGCAGGGTGCCGCCGTCGGCCGCACCGGGCACCTCGGTCGGCTCGTCGTGCTCGATCCACTCGGCGTAGCCGCCCTGGAGGCGCCGGGCGAGGGGCCAGCCGGCCTCCCGCAGCGCCGCGGCGACCTCGGCCGAGCCCAGCTCGCCGGTCTGGTCATAGACCGTGACCCGGATCGCGCGGTCTGCGGGCAGCAGCTCGGGGCGGGCGAGCACGAGGGGGGCGGGCAGCAGGATGGCGCCCGGAAGCGCGCCGCCGGCGACCTCGCGGTGGGGGCGGATGTCGACGAAGACGGGGGCCACGCCGCCGGCGAGCTGGGCGCTGACCCAGGTGCGGCCGATGTCTTCGCGGTGGTTCGGGCCGGGGGTGTCGCCGTCGCCGTCGACCCCCTGGGGGCGATCGGAAGAGCACACGGCTGAACTCCA
>CAXQUZ010000139.1:0-4320 GCA_964226865.1 Myxococcota bacterium
GACGTGTGCTCTTCCGATCTGGGCGCCGTGGCTCTTCGAGGTGCCGGCGAGGGTGGGGGCGTGCTTGGCGATGGTCGTGCGGCAGCGGATCAGCGTGGGCTGGCCCGTGGCCGTGCGGGCATGCTCGAGGGCGGCGACCAGCGCAGCGATGTCGTGGCCGTCCACCTCGAGGGTGCGCCAGCCGGCGGCGGCGAAGCGGGCGGCGACGTCCTCGGAGAAGCTGATGTCGGTGCTGCCGTCGATGGTGATGCGGTTGTCGTCCCACAGCACGGTGAGGCGGTCGAGCTGCTGGTGGCCCGCGAAGGAGGCGGCCTCGAAGGCCACGCCCTCCATGAGGCAGCCGTCACCGGCGAAGACCCAGGTGCGGTGGTCGCAGAGCTCGGCGCCGAACTCGGCCCGCAGGCTGCGCTCGGCGAGGGCCATGCCGACGGCGGTGGCGAGGCCCTGGCCCAGGGGGCCGGTGGTGGTCTCGATGCCGGGGGCCTCGCCGTACTCCGGGTGGCCCGCGGTGGGGCTGTGCCACTGGCGGAAGCGCTGGAGCTCGTCCATCGTGATGGAGGTGCCCGTCAGGTGGAGCAGGCTGTAGAGCAGGGCCGAGGCATGGCCGTTCGACAGCACGAAGCGGTCGCGGTCGGCCCAGTCCGGCGCGCTGGGGTCGTGCTGGAGCACGTGGCCCCAGAGGGCGACGGCCATCTCGGCCATGCCCATGGGCGCACCCGGGTGGCCGGAGTTGGCCGCCTGGACGGCGTCCATGGCGAGGCCACGGATGGTGTGGGCTGCGCGGGACTCGATGCTCTGGACGGTCGGGGGGGCCATGGCTCGCTCCTCTGAAAGGCGAGCCTCCTACAACGGGCCCCGGTCCCCGGCCACGGGCGCCACAGCTTCCTCACGCCCGCCAGACGGGCAGGGTCACCGTGACCGCCGTGCCGTGGCTGCCGTGGGGGCCCAGGGCGAGGTGGCCGCCCCAGCACGCGACCCGCAGCTGGAGGTGGGCCAGGCCCATGCCCCAGCGCTCGCGCACCCCGCCGGTGGTGAACCAGGCCTCGGTGGCGCGGTCCTGGACGTCCGGGGGCATGCCGGCGCCGTCGTCGGCGACAACCAGGCGGACGGCGTGGTCGCCGGCCAGCCCGAGGCTGACCGTGACGCTGCCCGCCCCGGCCTGATCGCTGTTGCGCACGAGATCGACCACGAGCTCTGCCAGCTCCCGCTCGACGGCCCGCACGGGCGGCAGGTCGTCGGGCTGGTCCCAGCGGAGCCCGGTGCGGAGCTCGGCCTGCTCCAGCCTCCGGGCCACGGTGGCCTCCAGCGGGGCGAGCTCGACCGCCACGGGGGCCGCCCGCAGGGTCGCGGCCATGCCGGCCAGCCGCTGGAGCAGGTCGCGGTTGCGCAGGCCGGCCGAGAGGGCATCGCCGATGCACTCCAGCGCGAAGCCCTCGTCCAGGCAGCCGTCCTCGATGTCTTCTCGGACGAGGATGAGCCCGTTGCGCTGGACCGCGTCGAGGTTGCGGAACTCGTGGCCCGCGTGGGCGAGGATGCCCACGAGGTCTTGGTGATCCCGCAGCCGGGCCCATGCCGCCCACCAGCCCGAGACCAGGCCCCGGGTCTCGTCGTCGAGGGCGAGCGGCGCGCTGCTGACGAGGGCGTGGCCCCCGGCGAGGGCGAGGCGGTGCTCCATCGACACCGGCCCGCCCGTGTGGGCGTGGGCCCGCCCGTCGGGCCCCTCGAGGCGCACCGTGTCCACGCTGAGCTGCGCCTGCAGCAGCGCCGTCAGCTCGGCCGCTCCGGCCCGGGGGCCGAGGGCAGCGAGGGCCGCGCCCACGCGGGCGGCAGTGGCGGAGGGCCCGGGCGGGCTGGCGGTGCGGGGCGGCGACAGTCTGGGAGCCACGGTGCCTCCGAGGGGGGCGGGGGTTGGGGGGACGCACCCGGGGGAGCGGACGCCGGGCCCGCGAGCATGAGTCCCCCGGGGCGCCAGTGGACCCCCGCTCCTGCTGAGAACGACGTCTGGAAAGGCGTTGTCGCACTTGCTGTCCCGATTCGTCTGTGCGCCCGGTCGGGCGCGGGTGCTACCGTCCCCCGGCCCCGCGCCCGAGCTGCTCCCGTGCCCGCCCCCCGCCCGCGCTCGCCCGCCACCCGCGCCCTGCTCCTCGGCGGGGCCGTGCTCCTCGTCGGCGGCCTCGGCCTCTGGCGCCCGGGCGAGGCCCGGGTCGACGCCGTCGCCATGTCGCTGGAGTCCATCGCCTCTGAGGCGGCGGCCGGCGTGGACGTGGCCAGCCACCGGGCCGTGCAGGGCCCCGCGGACGTCGACGCGCCGGCCTTCGACGCCGTGCGCCAGCACCTCCGCCGGGTGCGGGACGCCCGCGCGGTGCGCTCGCCCATCTACACCCTGCGGGCCGCCGGGTACGCCACCCGCTTTGTCGTGATGACCAACGAGGCGCCCTTTGTCGGCGACAGCTACCTGCTCCGGGACGAGATGCGCCCGGTCTTCGCCGGGGAGGGCCGCGGGCGCACGGGGCTCTACCAGGACGACCACGGGGCCTGGGTCAGCGGCTACGCCCCCATCGTCGACGGAGACGGCCGGGTCGACGGCATCGTCTGTGTGGATCGCCCTGCGGCGGATCTGGTCGAGTCCCGGCGCCAGGCCTGGCTGCTGTTGGTGCTGGCCGCAGCGGCGGCGGGCCTGGGCGGCGCCCTGCCCTGGTCACGGCTGCGCGCCAGCCTCGGCGGCGGCGGGCCCCTGGGCCTCGTGCGGCGCTCGCTCGCCATGCGCATCGGCCTCGCGGGGGGCCTCGCGGTCACGGTGGCGGCCTCGGTGACCATCGCCCTCGAGTACCACGACGGCCGCGCCGAGCTGGTCGACCATCTCGGAGACGAGCTGCGCACGGTGGTCTCCGTCGCCGCCCCCACCATCGACCCCGCGCTCCACGCCCAGGTCGCCCGAGACGGCCACGCGCGGTCGGAGGCCTTTGCGGTGCTCCAGCGGCGCCTGCGCCAGATCCAGGAGGCCGCCGGCCTGGCCACGCCGGTCTACACCCTGCGGCGGGACGCCGGCCTCGCCCGCTTTGTCGTGATGACCAACGAGGAACCCTTTGTCGGCGACAGCAACGAGCTGCGCCCCGGGGTGGCGGCCACCTTCGCCGACGCCAGCCCCCGGGTCGAGGGCCCCTACGCCGACGCCCACGGCACCTGGATCAGCGCCTGGGCCCCGATCCGCGACGAGGACGGGGCCGTGATCGCCGTGCTCCAGGCCGATCACGAGGTCGGCGCCCTCATCTTGGCTCTCCAGAACCGCATGCTCAAGCGGGCCTTGTTCTCTCTGCTCGGCGTGGTGGCGGCCTTCCTGGCGGCCTGGGCCATGGCCCGCGACATCGCCCGGCCAGTCTCCGAGGTGGCGGCGGCCGCCCGGCGCGTCGGCGCAGGGGAGCTGGACGTGCACCTGCCCGAGGGGCGCGAGGACGAGGTGGGCGAGCTGGCCCGCAGCCTCAACCGCATGAGCCGGGGCCTCCGCGAGCGGGAGCGCCTCAAGGACATGTTCGGCAAGTACATGGCCGTCCAGGTCGTCCAGGAGCTCATGGGCCGCGGCGAGCTGCGCCTCGAGGGCGAGCTGCGCGATCTGAGCGTGCTGATCACCGACATCCGCGGCTACACGGCGCTCACCGAGCAGCTCGGGGCGGCCGAGGTCGTGGCGCTGCTCAACGAGTACTTCGCCATCCTCGTCGAGGTCGTCATCGAGCACGACGGCGTCATCGACAAGTTCATGGGTGACGCCCTGCTCTGCTGGTTCGGCGCGCCGATGGCGATGCCCGACCACGCCGAGCGGGCCGTCGCGGCCGCCCTGGCCATGCAGGAGCGCACCGCCGCCTGGAACCGCGAGCGGGTCGCGGCGGGCCTCGCGCCGGTCGCCACGGGCATCGGCATCGCCAGCGGCCGGGTGGTCGTGGGCAACATCGGCTCCCCGAAGCGGCTCGAGTACACGGCCATCGGGGACGCCGTGAACCTGGCGAGTCGGCTCTGCGGCAAGGCCGGCGCCGGCCAGGTCATGGTCAGCGATCCCGTGCGGGCCGCCGTCCCGGGGGTCGCCTTCGACGGCCTGGGGCCTGTGGCGGTCAAGGGTCTCGCCGCGCCCGTCGACGTGCACGTGCTGCAGCGGCCCGTGCTCGGAGCGCCCGTGCCCTGGGTGCCGGGGCGCGGGCCTGAAGATCGATCACTGCGACATCGCCGTCGTCGCCGGAGCGAACCCCGCGTCGAACCACCCGCGGCTGATCGTCAAGCTCGTCGAGATGCGACGGCGCGGCGGCACGGTGATCGTGATCAACCCGCTGC
>CAXQUZ010000140.1:0-4648 GCA_964226865.1 Myxococcota bacterium
GCTGGGCACCCCGGCCTACATGGCCCCCGAGCAGGTCCGCGACGCCGCCCACGTCGACCAGCGGGCCGACATCTTCGCCCTGGGAGCCCTGCTCCACGCCCTCGCGACCGGGCGCTCCCCCTTCCAGGCGGGCGACCGCTTCGCCACCCTCCAGCGGGTGGTGGCCGGCGACCGCAGCGACCCCCGCGACCACCGGTCCGACCTGCCGCCGGCCCTGCTCGCCACCATCGACGCCTGCCTCGCCCCCCAGCCCGACGCGCGGCCGGCCTCCTGTGCGGCCGTGCGGGCCCTGCTCGACCAGGACGGTCCCGGGGCCCAGCCCTGGCTCGCCCCAGCGGGGCCCGGGCCGGCCCACGCCGACGGCGCCACCTGGGATCCGGACGGGGCCGGGCCCACCCCCGTGCCCGCCTCGGCCGGGCCCTCGGGCTCGGAGGGAGCGACCGGCGCGCCCGTGCCCCCGTCCGCCCCGGTCGCCCCGCTCCCGACCGGGGCGACCGGGGCCGGGCTGCGCCGGGCCGAGGTGGTGGCGCTGGTGGTGGATGCCCGCGGCGGGGGCCACTGCGTGCCGCTGGTGGTCGAGGCCTGGCCCGGGGGCGCGGGGGTGCACAACCCGGCGGGCGCCGACCGCGACGCCGAGGTCGCGGCCCAGCTCGCCGCGGCCGTGGTGCTGGGGCCCGCCGCCGGGGCCTGGGGGGTGCGCTGGGCGGCCCGGGGCCACGGCTTCCAGCTCCACGGCACCTCGCTCGGGCTGGCCGTGGCCGTCGGGCTCCAGGCGGCCCTCGCCGGACGGCCCGTGCCCCTGGGCTGGGCCTTCACGGGGGGGCTGGATCTGGACGGCCGCGTGGCCTCGGTCCGGGGGGTGCCGGCCAAGCTGCGGGCGGCGGCGGCGGCCGGCTGCGCCACGGTGGCGGTGCCGGCGGCCGACGCCCCGGGCCTGCCCCCGGTGGCCGGGGTGGCGGTGGTGCCGGTCGGCGAGCTGGGCGCCCTGGTCGGGGTGTTGTTCCCGGCGCCCGCCCCCCGGCGGCGGCCGCCCTGGCGCTGGGCGGCCCTGCTCTTGCCCCTGCTCGTCGCCCTCACCGACGCGGGCAGCCCCCTCGACCTCTGGCTCCAGACCCCGCTGCTGGCGGGCCTGCGGGGGGTGGTTCCCGTCGAAGATGTCGCCGTGGTGAGCATTCCCGCCCAGGGCGACCTCAAGTCGCTGCGGCCCCGCTACCCCGAGCTGCTGCGGCGCCTCGCGGCGGCCGGGGTGACCAGCGTCTTCTGGGACGTGCTCCTCAGCGCGCCGGATCCGGCCGATGCGGCCATCGCCGCGGCCATCGCCGAGGTCCGGGCCGGGGGCATGGCGGTGGCCCTGCCCGTGCGCATCGAGGGCGGCCGCGCCGTGCCCCCGGCGACCCCGGCCCTCGCCGCCGCGGCGCCCCTCGGCACCATCGAGGCCCGCCAGGATGCCCTCTTCGGCCAGATCCGCGGGGTGCCCCTCAGCCGCCGCCCCGGAGACGGCAGCGAGCTGTGGCACCTCGCGGTCTGGACCGCCCACGGCCACGTCCGGGCCCGCCAGCCCCCCCGCCTCGACGGCAACACCCTCGTGGTCGGCCCCCTGCGCAACCCGAGCTGGGCGGGTGAGCTCTGGCTGGCGCCCACCGGGCCCGTGCCCACGGTCGACTGGCAGGACGCGGCGGGCCTCGCGACCCTGGCCGGCCGGGCGGTCGTCGTCGGGGTCGAGGGCGGGGCCGTCGACCTCCACCGCACCCCCCAGGGCGTGCGCTCCGGCGCGGCCCTCGAGGCGGCCATGGTCCAGACCCTGCTCGCCCAGGCGGCGCCCCACCGGGTCGCGCCCGAGCTCGACGCCCTGGCGGCGGGGCTGCTGGCGCTCGTGCTGGCCCTGCTGCGCCCCCTCGTCCCCCGGACCGGGGCCCGGGCGCTGGCCGCTGCGGGGGTCTTCGCCGCCGCCGCCGGGCTGGTCGCGGCCCTGGGCCTCGCCGGGCGGCTGGTGGCGCCCACCCCGCTGCTGGTCGGGGCGGCGGTGGGCCTCTGGCTGGCCGGGCGGCGGGGGGCGCCGGGGGCTGCGGCGGAGGGCCGGGCTGCGGTAGGCTCCGGCGTCGGCGCCGCTCGGTAACGCCGGGCCGGGCCGGCCCTTTGTCGAGGGAGGGCGGACCGCCCCGCCGTCCTCCGGAGTGCCGATGCGTCCCGCTGTGGTCTTGCTGCTGTTGCTGCTGCTGCCGGCCCCGGCCTGGGCCGCGGTGGTCGAGGCCGTGGCCGTGCCGGGCTTCGGGGGCACGATGACCGCGCTGCGTCCCGGGGCCCGCACGGGCGAGGCCACGGCCCGGCTGCCCGACGGCGAGACCCTGCCGCTCGGCCCCGGGGTGGAGCTGCCCGTGGGCGCCCGCATCGACACCCGCCGGGCCCGGGTGGTGCTGCGCCTCGACAGCGACGAGCTGCTCCACATCGAGGCGGCCTCGGCGGTCGAGCTCGGGGCCGCGCGCTCCGTCCAGCAGCACCTCGGCGAGGTCTACTACCGGGTGCGCGAGGCCTTCACCGTGCAGTACGGCACGGTCGAGACGGCCGTCGAGGGCACCCGCTTCCTGGTGGCGGGCGAGACCGAGGACGGCGGCCCGGTGCGGGTCTCGGTGGACGAGGGGGTCGTCACGGTGCGCACCCCCGGCGGCGCCCGCGCCCTCGCGGCCGGCGAGACCCTGGTCGCGCCCGCCGACGCCGCCCCGGGGGCGCCAGGGTCCTGGGGAGCGGTCGATCGGGGCCGCGCCCTCGGCCAGATGCACGGGGCCGGGCCGCCCCGCCTGCTGATCGGCGGGCTCGTGCTGGGCGGGCTGACCGGGGCCGTGGCCTCCGAGCGCCAGGCCCTGCCCGCGGTGGGCACGGCCGGCGGCCGACTCCTGGCCAGCGCCCGGGTGCGCGGGCCGGTGCGCGCCACGGCGGGCGTCGCCCTGGGCGGGGGCCCCCGTGCCGCCCAGCTGCCCCTGGACGCGGGCGTCGAGCTGATGCTCGGGCCCGTGGCCGTCGGCGGCAGCGCGGCCGTGCTCTGGGAAGAGCGGCGCCCGGACTGCGGCGGCAGCCAGACCTGGCTGCACGTCGGCGGGCTGGCGAAGCTGCGGGCCGAGCTGCCCCTGGGCCGGCGGCTGCGGCTGCTCGGGGCGGCCCAGGTGGGCGCGGTCGGCACCCCGACGGCCGACCTCGGACTCGGGCTGGGGGTGGTGCTGTGAAGCATGTCGAGAATGCTCTCCCATACAGCATCTTGGGCCGGTCTGGCTCCCGGTTGGCGGGCCTCGCCCTCTGCCTCGTGGCCGCGGGGGCGGGGGGCTGCAGCGTCCTGCTGGCCGAGACCCCCTGCGACCCGGGCGGCGACAGCGCGGCGGGCGCCGACAGCGGGGCGGATCCCGACACGGGCGCGGCCGCCCGGGGCTACCGCCTCGCCAGCGCCGGCAGCCTCCACAGCTGTGGGGTCGACACCGACGAGACCCTACTGTGCTGGGGCCTCGACGAAGACGGCCAGGCGGAGCCCCCGGGCCTGGCCGACCCGGTGCGGGCCCTCGCCGCCGGCCACGCCCACAGCTGCGCGGCGGTGGCGGACGGGCCGGCCCGCTGCTGGGGCCGCGACGACGACGGCCAGGGCTCGGGCCTGCCCGCCCCCACCCGGGTGACGGGGGACGCCGGCGGGGCCCACAGCTGCGGCCTCGACGCCGACGGGCGCGTGCACTGCTGGGGGCGCGACACCGAGGGCCAGGCCACGGTGCCCGCCGCGCTCGGGGCCGGCCAGGCCGAGGTGGTGGCGGG
This sequence comes from Myxococcota bacterium, assembly GCA_964226865.1. Classification (GTDB taxonomy): domain Bacteria; phylum Myxococcota_A; class UBA796; order UBA796; family UBA2385; genus CAXQUZ01. The sequence continues at coordinate 3,790 of CAXQUZ010000140.1, forward strand.
CTGGCTGGTGAGCTGTGCCCGGGACGCCGCCGGGATGGGTTCGCTTTTTGCCCTGGCCACGGCACTACCCGCGCAGGTTTGGGCTATGGCCACCCGACCAACGTCGGTTTTTGAGGCGACTGGGGTTGAGGCGGTTTTTTCCCAGCTGGGTGCAACGCCAACGCGCAGTGAAGGTATTATTTTTTCGGTTCCTGATATCGCCGAGAACGGCGCGGTCGTGCCGGTAAAAATCGAAATTGACGCTTCGATTCTGCCTGATGTCAGCAAGCTGTACGTTTTGGTTGAGAAAAACCCCAATCCCCTGGCCGCTGTGTTTGGGGTGCCCAAGACGACGCGACCCTATATTGAAACCCGGGTGAAGGTGGCACAGACCTGCGAGCTGTATGCTGTGGCCGAGGCGGGGAGTCAGTTTTTCATGACCAGTAAGGAAACCAAGGTCACCCTTGGTGGCTGCGGAGGGTAGGGGAAGAGCAGATGGCGAGCAGAATTAGAATACGAGCCCAATTGAAGGGCGGGGAATGTGAGGTCAAGGCGTTGATGCGCCATCCGATGGAGACGGGTCTGCGCAAGGATCAGCTTGGTGAAACCATTCCCGCGCGCTTTATTGAGACAGTCACCGTGACCCATAATGAGAATATTGTTTTAGAGGCCCATTGGGGTGCGGCAGTATCGGCCAACCCCTTTTTAGGGATGCAGTTCGAAGGAGGATCAGTTGACGATATTGTCAAAGTGAGCTGGCGAGACAATCAGGGCGAGACCGGCGAAGGTGAGACCAGAATTCGCCAGGGGTGAGGCAATGCATATGAAGGTGCTATGGGCCGGCGGTATAACAAGCCTGGTTTTGGTGTGGTTGGCCGGG
>CAXQUZ010000141.1:0-14296 GCA_964226865.1 Myxococcota bacterium
ACGGCGGGGCGGCCACGGCGGTGGCCATCGAGGCGGACGGCAGCTTCGCACTGCCCCTCGCGCTCGCCCACGGAGACCACCAGCGCGAGCGGGTGGCGGGGGACGCCGCCGGGCTCGCCCACACGACCACCAGGGCGGCGCCCCGGGTGGTCGATGCCGAGGGTCCGGCCGCCGACCTGGCCTTCGTGCCCCCGGAGCCGGCCGCGGGCGCCCCGATCTGGGCCGTCGCCACCGCCCGGCCGCCGGCCGCGGGGCCCTCCGACATGGCGGCGGCCACCCTCTCCCTCGGCGGGCGCGACTGGCCGATGCTGCCGGCCGGGGAGGGGCGCTGGCAGGCGCTGGTGGCCCTGCCCCTCGACCACCCCGGCGGGCCCGTCCCGGCGACGCTGGTGGCCACCGATGACCTGGGCAACGCCGCCGAGCAGCGCCGCGAGCTCTCGGTGGTGGCCCAGGACTGGCCCCGGGGCGGCGCCATCCGGCTCACGGCCGCCCAGCGGGCCGCCCGAGAAGACGACGCGGCCCTGCGCGCGATGCACGCCGCCCGGGCCGCCGCCATGGCCGCGACCCGCCCGGGGCCCGTGCCCACCGTCGTCCATCAGCCCACCACGGGCTGGATCTCGTCGCCCTTCGGTCGCTTCCGCACCTACAGCGACGGGGCCCGCCAACACCACCTCGGCCTCTACATCGCCAACACGACGGGCAGCCCCGTGCGGGCGATGGCCGCCGGCGAGGTGACCCTGGCCGACACCCTGCCCATCCACGGCCGCACGGTCATCGTCGACCACGGCTGGGGGCTGTCGTCCAGCTACTCCCACCTCTCGGCGGTCGAGGTCGAGCCGGGCGACGCGCTAGCCGCCGGCCAGCAGCTCGGGCGGGTGGGCTCGACGGGCCAGAGCACGGGCCCCCACCTCCACTGGGAGGTCGCGGTGGGCGGGGTGCCCGTCGATCCCCGGCACTGGCTCGAACCGGGGGTTGGGGCTCCGTGAGAACGGCCGTCAGTGCGCCGTTCTCGTGGGGGTCTCAGTTGCGCAGCTCGATGGTGCCGTCGACCGAGTAGTCGTAGCCGCTGTAGCTGCTGCGGTAGCCGTAGGCGATGTCCCAGCCGATCTCGCGGCGGCGCAGGCTGCCCTCGGCCAGCTCGTAGGAATTCCAGCGGCCACCGTCGCTGTAGAACCCGGTCACCACGGCGGTCTCGCCATCGAGGATGACCCCGCGGACCAGCTCGGTGGCCACGGCGGCGCCGCCGTAGCGGGAGCAGATCTCGTCCCGGTCGACCTCGATGTAGAAGAGGTGGTCGCAGGAGCGGCAGGCGTCGGCAAAGTCGGAGAAGGCCGGGTCGTCGGTGACCTCGACCCCCGACTCGTAGACCTCGTCGTCACAGCCGGCGTCGAAGGAGAAGCCCCGGCGGCCGCTCCAGGTGTAGGGGTCGGGCTCGGTGTCGGCGTCTGCGTCGGCATCCGCGTCGGCGTCGGCATCTGCGTCGGCGTCGGCGTCTGCGTCTGCGTCGGCATCTGCGTCGGCGTCCGCGTCGGCATCTGCGTCCGCGTCGGCGTCCGTGTCGCTGTCGGCGTCGGCATCCGCGTCGGCGTCCGCCTCGTCGGTCTCGAGGGCGAAGGAGCCCTCTTCGGGGGTGCTGTCCTTGACCTCGGCGGTGGCGGCGGCGCAGCCCGCGGCGAGGAGACTGGCGAGGACGAGGCATGGGCGGGAGAGACGGAGACGCATGGGGGGGCTCCACACTGGGCGGCGGGGACGGAGACCGGGAAGGGGGGCCACGGAGGGGCGCAGGCCCAGGGTAGCCCAAGCCGGTCCCACCCGGAACGCCCGGGACGGGAATGGGGGGGGCGGGGCCCGGGCGGGTCGTCAGGTGTCGGGCGCCAGACTACGGACGGGCGGAGGAGGCAGCATGGGTGGCAGAGCCGAGCGTGGGGCCCGGGCGGGTCGGTGGGGCGGAGCGCTCCTGGGCCTCGGGGCGGCCGCGGGCTGCGCGGTGGGCAGCGGCGAGCGGGCGGTCGACACCCGTGCCGTGGGCGACTTTCTGGCCGTGCGCGCCGAGGGCCCCGTCGATGTGGTGCTGGCGCCGGATGCCTCTGCGGCGACCCTCGCCGTGGCCTGTGACCGCAACCTGCTCGACCGGGTGCTGACGGTGGTGGTCGATCGCACCCTCGTGGTGAAGCTCGATGGCGACGGGGCCTTCGCGCCGCGCACCGCCTGCTCGGTGCGCTCGGGCCAGCTGCTGCTCTCGTCTCTGGCCGTGGCGGGCGCCGGTGACCTCCAGGCCAGCGGCCCGCTCCACGCCCTCGAGGCGCTGGAGCTCTCGGGCACGGGCGACCTGGTGCTGGCCCTCGACCCGCCCACCGGGCCGTCCCCGGCGACCCCGGCGCTGGACCTGCGGTCGACGGGCAGCGGCCTGCTCTCGGTCCAGGGGGCCGAGGTGGGCGTGGTGACGGTGGATGCCCGCGGCCCGGGGGCGATCCGGCTGGGCGGCCAGGCCGAGACCCTGGACGTGGCGCTGTCGGGGGCGGGCGCGGTCGATGCCCAGCCCCTCGCGGCCGACGTGGCCTGGCTCACCAGCACCGGCAGCGGCCCGCTCGCCGCCACGGCCCTCGACGCGGTCACGGTCGAGAGTGCCGGCGACGGCGACGTGCTGGTCTTCGGAGACCCGGCCGCACGGACGGTCTCGGCCACGGGGGCGGGGGCGGTGGTCTTCCGCTGAGCCCAGCGCCCCGTGGCCCGGGCTCTCAGCCCAGGGCCCGGTCCAGCTCGGCGAGGTGGCGGCCCAGCTCGGAGCGCTGCTGGACGCCGTTCTCGCGGCGGGTGGTCTCGGCCTGGGCCCGGCAGCGGCGGGCCGTGTCGGCGTCTCCCTGGGCCCAGGCGATTCGCCCCTGGCGGCAGAGGGCGATGGCCCACTCGATGCGCGCTCCCAGCCCGTCGAGCGCGGCGACGGCCCGGGCGATGCGGGCCCGGCCGGCCTCGGGGCGCCGGGGGGCCTCGACCTCGGCCTGGAGCCCGTCGAGCACGGCGGCGAGCAGCCGGGAGCCGGTGCGATCGGCCAGGTCGCGGCTGGCTGTGATCCAGTCGGTCGCCTGGGCCGTGTCGCCGCGCAGCCGGGCGAGCTCGGCGAGGTTGAGGCGCACGATGCCCGCCGAGCGCAGGCCCCCGACCTGGAGGTGGAGGCGCTCGCTGAGCTGGAGCCGATCCTCGGCGTCCTCGAGGGCCCCCCGGTCGAGCTCCAGCGAGCCCAGGTTGCCCTCGATGAGGGCGATGTAGCGCAGGTTGCCCAGGGCGCGGTGGGCCCGCAGCGCCCGCAGGTAGCAGTCTTCGGCGGTCTCGAGGCGCCCGAGCTCGTGCCAGACGATGGCGAGGTTCGACCGGGCCACCGCAGCGAAGCGGCCGAGGCCCATGGTGTCGAACAGGGTAGCGGCGGTCTCGAGGTTCTCGCGGGCCTCGTCGAGCCGTCCCATGCGCAGGGCGAGGTTGCCCCGGGTGCTGTGGATGATGGCGATGACCCGCTCGACGCCGGCGTCTTGGGCCTCGGCCAGGGCCTCGGCGTGGGCCGCCCAGGCCGCCTCGTGCTCGCCGTGTTCCTGGAGCACGACCGCGCGCATGGCCCGGGCCCGGGCGCGCACGGTGAGGGTGGGGGCGGCGGCGATGGCGGCGTCGGTGGCGGCCAGCTCGGCCCCGGCGGTGCTGTGGGCGCCGCGGAGCACGTCGGCCAGGGCGATGTTGAGCTGGGCGCGCCCGTCGCGGGCGAGCTGGTCGTCGGGGAGGGCGAGCACCGCGCGGATGCGGGTGCGCAGGGCATCGGGCGGGTGGCGCAGCCGGGCGGCCTCCCAGGCGGCCATCAGCGCCCCGGCGGCGACGTCGCCGTGGCCCTGGGCAAGGGCATGATCGGCGGCCTGGAGCAGGTTGTGCCAGTCGGCGGCGAGGGCGCGGCGGGCGCTGCCGTCGTCCAGCTCGAGCGCCTCGCGGGCGGCGAGCGCACCCGCCTGGGCGAACCACCGGGCGTGGGCGTCGGCGGCGCCGGCGGTCGGCTGGAGGCGGGCCCGGAGGAAGCTGCGGATGGGCACGAGCAGCGCCAGGCGCGGGCTGCCCGCGGGCCCGTGGCGGGGCACGAGCCAGGACTGGTCGCGGAGGCGGTGGAGGCAGGCGAGCGGGGCCGGGTCGTCGATGACGGCCTCGGCCGCGGCGACCGGGATGCCGCCGCGGAAGACGAGCAGCGCGCCGAGCACCGCCCGGTCGGCCTCGGTCAGCATGCTCCAGGACCAGGCCAGGATCTCGTCGAGGCTGTCGGGGTGGCCGGGGCCGGAGGCGCCGTGGAGCAGGGTCAGCGAGCTGGCGAGGCGGGTGCGCAGGCCCGCCGCCCCGAGCAGGGGGGCGTGGGCGGCGGCGAGCTCCAGGGCCAGCGGCATGCCGTCCACCCGGGCCACGATCTCGCGCAGGTCGGCCTCGTCGGCGAGGCGCAGGTCGGAGGGGGCCCGGGCCCGGAGCAGGGCCACCCCGGCGTCGGGCGAGAGCGGCGGCACCTCGACCCGGGTCTCGCCGGGCAGCCCGAGCCGCACCCGCGAGGTGCAGAGCAGCCGCAGGGGCGACCGGGCCAGGGCCGCGACCGCGGTGGTGGCACCGGGCAGCAGGTGCTCGAGGTTGTCGAGCACGAGCCACACGACCCCGCGGCTCGCGAGCTGGCCGGCGAGGGCGGGCAGGGGGCCCGGGGGCAGGTCGGCCGCGCTGGCAATGGCGTCGACGATGCCCTCGGGATCGGTCAGGTCGCTCAGCTCGACCACGAGCCCGGCCCGCTCGCGCACCCAGGCCAGGGCGAGGCGGGTCTTGCCGATGCCCCCCGGGCCGGTCAGCGAGAGCAGCCGGGCGCCGCTGTCGGCGAGCTGGTCGAGCAGCGCGAGCTGGTCTTCCCGGCCCACCGTCGCGTCCAGCACGGCCGTGCCGGCGCCCGAGAGCGCGAGCTCGGCCAGGGGCACGAAGCGGTAGCCGACGCCGTCGACCGTCTCGAGGTGGCGGGGCACGCTGGGCACCCGCTCGACCTTGCGGCGCAGCCGGCGCATGGTCGTGTCGATGGTGCGGGTGCGCACCCCCTCGGCATAGCCCCAGACCTCGCGCAGCAGCTCGCCCCGGGGCACGGCCGTGCCGGCGCGCGCCGCCAGCCAGCCCAGCAGGGCGGCCTCGGTGGGGGTGAGGCGGGTGTGGCTGCCGTCGGGACGGTGGAGCTGGCGGGCATCCAGGTCGACCCGCCCGGTCTCGAGCTGGAGGGGGCCCGTCATTCTTCCCCAGCGGCCGGGCCTGCGGAGCGGAGGCGGGCGAGCTCGGTGAGGAAGAACTGCAGGTCGCGCATCTGTTCCTCTTCGGCCAGGGCCGCCCGCTCGGCCTGGAGCCGGGCGGTGGCCTCGGCCGCGTCGGCCCGGCTGCGCAGTGTCGCCAGCTCGGCCTCGACGGCGTCGAGCCGGGCCGCCGTGTCGGCGTCGGCGGGCGCCGGCAGGGCGCCGGGGCCGTCGGAGCGGGCCTCGGCCAGCTCGAGCTCGAGGCCGACGATCCGCGCCCGGGCCTCGTCCAGGGCGGCCTCGAGGGCGCTGGTGTCGGCCCCCTCGGTCGGCATCGCCGGCGGCGGGAGGCTGCGGGCTTCGGCCAGCTCGAGCTCGAGCTCGACCCCCCGCGAGCGCTCGCTGTCGAGCTCGCGGCCGCGCCGGCCCAGCAGATCTTCGGTGCGCCGGAGCTGGTCGGCGAGGCGCTTGCGCTCGGTGCGCAGGCCCCGCAGCTCGTCCTCGAGGGCCGCGCGGGCCTCCATCAGGGGCACGTGCTCCTGGGCCAGCCGGTTGCGCTCGGCCCGCAGGCGGTCCCGCTCGTCCTGGATGCCCGCCGCGGTCTCGAGGGCCTGGGTGTGGGCGAGGGCGAGGGTGTCGAGGCGGTCCTGGACCTGGCGCAGGTCGGCCTCGAGGCGGTCGTTGCGGCTGCGGAGGCGGGCCCGCTCGCCCGAGAGCTCGTCCCGGTCGCGGCGGAAGGCGTCACGCTCGGTGGTGAGGTCTTCGTGGGCCTTCTCGAGCTTTGCCAGGCGGGCCTGGAGGGCCTCGGCCTGGGTCGTGGCCTCGGCCTGGGCCGCGAGGGCCGCGCTGCGGTCGTCGGCGGTGGCCTTGAGGGCGCTCTTGAGCTCGGCCACGCGCTGGTCGTGCGCGGCAAGGCGCGCCTGGAGGGCCTGGAGCTCGGCGCTGCTGTCGGCGCCGGCAGCCTCGAGCTCCTGGCGGCGGGCCTCGGCGGCCCGGAGCGAGGCGCGGGCGGCCTCGCCGCTGGTGCGGTGCTCGCGGGCCCGGGCGGCGGCCTCTGCGGCCTCGGCCCGCAGGCGCTCGCGCTCGGCCTCGTGGGCCGTGGCGGCGCGCTGGTGTTCGGCATCTGCGGCGGCCTGGGCCAGGGCCAGGGCCTCGGCCTGGGCGGTCGCCTGGGCCAGCTCCTTGCGCAGCCGGGCCGACTCGGAGCGGGAGCCGAGCAGGGCCTCTTCGAGCTTGTGGAGGGTGTCTTGGAGGTTGCGCACCTGGTCGCTGCTGGTGGGCGCGGGCCGGGGCGCCGGCGCCGGACGCGGCGCGGGGGCCGGCGGCGGGGCCGGTGCGGCGGGCCCGTCGAAGAGCGGCGCGGCGGGCGGCGCGGCGGCAGGCGCGCGGGTGCGGGCCGGCGGTGGCAGCAGGGGCGCCACGTCGTGCTCGATGAAGCGCGGCGACAGTGGCAGCACGCTGACGAGGTGGGCCCGGGTGGGCAGCAGGCAGTGGGCGGCGAGGCGGGCGGTGAGGCCCTGCTCGGAGAGCAGCCACACCCGGGGCATGCCGTAGCCCTCGTCCGTGCGCAGGCGGTCGCAGGTGGCGAGGCCGAGGGCCCGGTCGGCGGGCAGCACGACCAGCCGGGGCTTGAGGGTGCGGATGCGCAGCAGCGCGCGCTTGAGGTCGGGCTCGACCGCGATCTCGCCCCAGGTCGACAGGGCCGAGCGCAGCGGGCCGACCGTGTCGCGGCGCAGGCCGGCGGCGAGAATGGTCTGCATGGGGGTGTCTTCGAGCTCGGAGCCGGTCATTGGCGCCCCCGCAGCCAGCCCATCAGCGTGTTGCGGGTGCCCTCGCCGGCCGAGCGCTGGCGGGCGATGTCGTCGCGCACGGCGCGGGCCCGGGGGTGGCCGGGGTCGCGGGCCAGGGCACGGGCGAGGAGGGTGTCGGGGTCGCCGGCCTCGTGCATGATGCGGGCGGTCTCGGGGCGGTCGCGGGTGTTCCAGGTGGCCCAGGCGAGCTCGGCGAGGGCCGCCGGGTCTTCGGGGTCGCGCACCCAGGCCTGGCGGGCGGGCCCCACGGCGCCCTCGAAGTCGCCGTCGGCCATGCGCTCCTGGGCCGTGGCGAGGGGATCGTCGCCGACCGGGGCGCTGGCCGGGCGGGCGAGGGCCTCGCCGATGCCCGGCAGCCGGCCGAGGCTGGCCGCGACCGTCGCCGTGGCGCGGGCCTTGCTGCACTGCTGGTCGTAGTCCTGGCGGCGGCCCTCGTCGGTGAGGGTGGCCCGGGCCAGCTCGACGGCGGCGAGCAGCGAGGCAGCGACCCGGCGGGCGTCCGCGTCGCGCTCGGCGGCCCGGGCGAGGGGGCCCCACTCGGCCGAGAGGCTGCGCGCGGCCCGCTCGATGGACGAGCCCGAGGCGTAGGGGCGCACCCCGAGCAGGTCGTAGAGGGTCTCTTCGTGGCGATCGGCCCAGTGGCGGGCGAGGCTGCGCTGGGCGGCGAGGGCCTCGTCGCTGGCGCCGACCCCGCTCGGGCGGTCGGGATCCGGCGACGGCCCCACCCGGCCGCGGTTGGTGCGCTGGAGCCAGCCCCCCCGCTCGAGCAGCCACAGCACGGGCACGAGCTCGGGGGCCGGGGCGCCGAGGGCCTCGCGGAGCCGGGCGAGGGTGATCTGGCCGGCGAGCAGGGCCGGCAGCTTGTCGAGGGGCGCCGCGAGGGGCAGCTGGGCGAGCACGCCCCGGAGCTCCTCGGGATCGGTGGCGGCCATGCTGCCGGCGACGGGGTCCTCGACGTCGGCCTGGATGCGATCCCGAGAGACGTGGCGCTGGACGGCGAGCCAGCCGACGCGGGCCACGCCGAAGTCCGGCAGCAGCCGGGGGTCGATGCCCTTCATCGAGCCAGTGGCCGAGGGCGAGAATCGCCAGGTGCCCGGGGACCAGCCCACGGGGGCCGCGAGCCGGGCCCGGACGAGGTCGTGGCGGAGCGGCTCGAGGCTCGCCCGGGGCCGGGAGGTCGCCTCGGCCACCTTGCGCATCAGCGTGTCGTCGTCGGGGCTGCCGGTGGCGAGACCCTGGAGGGCGGCCTTGTCGAGGATGCCGCGGCTGGCGAGCATGGCGACGAGCGAGGGCCCGGCGCCGTCGGCGTCGGCCCAGGCGATGTTCCCGCCGATGAAGACCGCCCAGAGGCGGTGGGCGCCGGCGCGCACCTCGAGGGTGCCCGAGGCCTCACGGCGGGCCAGGCTGGCGAGCAGGGCGATGTGGTGGCCGCCAGCGAAGCGCCCCTCTTCGGGGGGAGCGCTGCGCCCGGCGGCCGGCGCGGACTGGGTCAAGACGGGCCCCACGACCAGGGACGCCCCCGGGGACGGGGCTCAGGCGATGAAGGTGAGGGAGGCGCAGTCGGCGAGCTCCCACTTGACCATGAAGTCGGTCAGCGGCTGGGCGTACTCTTCGTCGAGGTCGTCCCAGGGGTAGGGATCCATGCAGGTGACCGTCTCGGAGACCCGCTCGATCATGACCCAGTGGGGGCCGACGCTGCCGTCGGGGAAGCGGTCGAAGATGCAGGCCACGAAGGGCAGGCTCGTGTGGAACTGGTAGGTGCGCATGCTGCGGGTGCGCTCGTCGCGGCTGGTGCCGCCGATGCTGCCGACGTGGACCTCGCCGAGCTGGCTGGCCACCCAGGCCTTCACCGCGTCGACGGAGCTGTCGGTGCCGAGCGAGGCCTCGACCGCCGCCACGAGGGCCTGGCCGAGGGCGTCGACCTCGCCGCTGGTGCCCTCGCGCAGGGCGTCACAGGCGGCCTGGATCGCCGGGTCGGCGGGGCGGTGGCCGGCGTCGTCGAGGATGAAGAGCCAGGTGGCGAGGGCCACGCCGAGGTGGCCGGCCTTGGCCGCGGTCTCGGGGGCGGGGGTGGCGGACTGTTCCTGGTCGGACATGGGCGGACCTCCGGTGGCATGCCTTGGCGCAGCGAGCCGGGTATCGCGTCGGGGGAGGCCCGGCCGGTCCGGAGTCGGGCAGGATCGGCGCCCCCCCTGCCGCCGGTGCTGGTCCGGCGCTGCCTGCCCCCGGGGCTGGAGCCTGTCGATGTCTGCCGCCCCCGTCCCGTCTCGCGCGCCGGGCCCCCCGGGGCCGTCTGGGCGCTGGATCGCTGCCGGGGCCCTGGCGGCGGTGCTCGCGGGCGTCGGGCTCGGCGGCTACGACGGCCACCACAGCGATCTCGCCATCCAGCGCACCCTCGTGCTCGTGCGCCGCCAGCCCCACGCCCTCCCGGGCGATCTGGTGGCCGATCACGCCCTCGCCCACCCCTCGCTGCTCTTCGATCTCTGGGCGCTGCTGCCGGCCCCCGGCGGCGACGCGGCGGCCCTGGTCGAGCTCGGCCTCCACGCGGGCATGCTCGCGCTCATCGGCGGGGCCGTGGCTGCCGCCGCCCGGCACCTCGGGGGGGGGCGCGCCGGCATGGTGGCCGCTGCCGTGCTGGTGGTGCTGCCCCGGGCGCTCCTCGCCGAGAGCCGGCTCGTCCAGCCCGCGCCCCTCGCCCGGAACCTGGGCCTCGGGCTCCAGCTGGCCGCCCTCGCCGCGGTGCTCGCCCGCCGGCCGGGGCGGGCCGGGCTGCTGCTGGGCCTCGCCCTCGGGGTCCACCCGACGACGGGGCTCGCGGCGCTGCCCGTGCTCGGCAGCCTGGCGGCCGCCCGGGGGGCCGGGCTGCGCGATCTGGGCCGGGCCGCGGCGGCGCTGGTGCCGGTGGCCGGGGTGGTGCTGCTGCCCTGGGCCGGCCTCGGGGGCCTCGCGCCCCTGGCCCCGGACCAGCGCGACTGGATGGTGCTCCGCCTCGCCCACCACCTCGACGGCCGCGCCTGGCAGCCGGGGGCCGTGCTGGCGGCCTGGCTCCACCTCGGCGTCGTCGCTCTCGGCGATCGCCGGCTGCTCCCGGGTGCGCTCGCGGCGGCGGGGGTGGTGGCCCTCGGGGGCCTCGCCCTGCCCGTCGGGCTCGGGGGCCTGGCCCGGCTCCACCTGGGCTATGCCGCGGCCTGGCTGGCGGTCTTCGCCCTGCTCGCGACCCTGCGCCCCCGGGCCGGCCGGGCCCGCTGGCTGCTGCCCCTGGTGCTCGCAGGGTGGGTTGAGAATGCTCTCGTGGACGAGGTTCCCGGTGGGCGTCGTCCCTGGCGGGCCCCGGTCCTGGCCGCCCCCCTCGCCCCGGAGGCCCCCCCGGGAGACCGGTCGGCCGGCTGTCTGGACGATGCCTGGGCGCGGGTCGCCGCGGGGCGGCCGGTGGGCCTGGCCCTCAAGGACGGCGGCGAGGTCGCGGGCAGCCCCGTCTTCGCGCGGCGCTGGGGGCGGCGGCTGGTGGCGGTCTGTGGCGACGCGGCGGCCGCGCCCGCTCCGCCCGGTCGGGGGTGGCGCCAGCTCGCGGCGCGGTGCAAGCATGTGGAGCCCTGTGGCGAGGAGCTGCCGTGAGTGCCCCTGCGTGCCCCGCTCTGCTGCGCCGTGCCTCGGTCTCCGGGCCGCGGTGGGGCCCCGTGCGCCTGTTGGGGGTGGGCCTCGGCCTCGGTGCCGTGGCGGCCTGCGGCGCGACCAAGCCCGGGCCCGACAGCGGGGGCGGCGGCACGGGCGGTGGCGCCGGGGCGGGGGGCGCCGCGGTCGACAGCGGGGACGCGGGCTGGTCGGGGGAAGACGGGGCCACCGGCATCGTGCAGGGCGGCCGCTGGACGGTCGAGGTCGTCGCCGTCGACGTTGATGACTGCGGTGTTGTCGACGAGCTCGGTGCCAGCGAGGCCGCGGTCAGCGCCGTGAGCGCGACGGGCTGGGATCTGGCCCTCGGCCTGCCGGAGGGGGCGGCCACGCTGCGCTGCGCCTGGGACGGGACCCACTGGTCGGCGGGCCCGGCGGACGACACCCTCCCGGGCGGCACGGTCCGCACCCTCGAGCTCGCGGGCGACCGGGCCAGCGCCACGGCGCTCTCGGGCCGCCTCTTCGTGGCGGCGGCCTGCCCGGACGGGGACTGCACGGACCGCACGCCGGCGGGCTGCCGCAGCGTGCTGGCGCTCTCGCTGGCGGCCGCGCCCTGACCGCTGCGGTGCAGAGACGGCGGCCGCGCGGCAGCTCAGCGCTCGGCTGCGGGCTCCTGGCCGACGCCCGAGGCGAGGGCCGCCGCTCCGAAGAGCGCCACCATTGCCACGGCGGGCAGCGCCGAGATGGCGCCCACGGCCATGCCGACCACCGCGAGGCAGGATCCCACCACCACGGCCTCGGGCACCCAGCGGGTGAGGGCAGGGGAGGTGGGGGCCGCCGGGCTGCGGGTGGCAGACGGGGAATTCATGGCTGCTCCTGGCCCTCGGGCTGCCGTCCGGGTGGGGGTGGGGGGACGGGAGCCCGGCAGGCACCGTGCCGCGTGGGTCCCGCGGGGGGACGCCCGGCGCCTGGAGGGTCGCACCCGAGAGAACGGACGCGGGGGCCCGGGGGACGAGGGGCCCGGGCGGCTTTCTCGGCGACAGCCCCGTGACGGAGGGGGCCCCCGGGCGACCGCGCCGGGGCGGATCCGGGGTAGAACCGGGGCCCTCCCCGTCCCGGAGCCGGTGCCATGATCGCTCGCTGCGTGCCCTGCTCTGCCGGCGCCGCCCCGGTGCTCCGCCGGTGGTCCGCTGCTGGTGGCCTCTTGCTGCTCGGGACGCTGCTCGCGGGCTGTGGAGAGGACCCGGCGCCTGCCCCGGCCCCCGTGGCCAGCGGTGCCAGGGCTCCGGCGCCCGCGGCGTCCCCCGCCCCCGCCTCGGCCGCGGAGGGCTGGCGGTCGGCCCTCGCCGTGCCCGTGCCCGCCGCCGCCCCGGTGCCGCCGGGGCTGTGTGAAGATGCTGATGGGGACGGTTTTCTCGCGGCTGGCTGCGGCCCGGCCGAGACCGCGGACTGCGACGACCACGACCCCGCCGTGACCCCCGAGACCGAGCGCCTCGTGCCCGGGGGCCCCTTCCTCATGGGGGCGGTCGGGGGCGAGGCCGGCGCCGACGAGGGGCCCGTCCACGTCGTCCAGCTCGCGTCCTTCTGCCTCGACCGCGCCGAGGCCAGCGCCGCGGCGGTGGCGGCGAGCGCCGGCCGTCCCGGGCCCACGGGGGCCCAGGCCGCGCTGCCCGCGGTCGGTCTCGACCACGCCGCCGCGGCGGCCCACTGCGCGGCCCTGGGCAAGAGCCTGCCGACCGAGGCCCAGTGGGAGAAGGCGGCGCGCGGGGGCTGTGAGCTGGGCCGGGCACCCGATGCCTGCGACCCGGCCGATCTGCGCCCCTACCCCTGGGGCACGGCCGCCCCCGACTGCACCCGGGCGAACCACCGGGCCGGCGCGCCGCCCCACATCCAGGCCTGCGCCACCGGGGTGCTCGCGGCGGCGGCCCTGCCCGCGGGCACCGGTCCCTACGGCCACCTCCACCTCGCGGGCAACGTCTGGGAGCACGTCGCCGATCGCTACCACCCCCGGGTCTACGGCGAGGGCGCCCCCCGCACCGAGCCCGGCGGCCCGGCGGCCGGCGAGGCTCATGTGCTCCGGGGCGGAGGCCACGACACCTTCGCCACCAACATGCGGGTGGCCAACCGCTTCTCGGACCTCGTGGAGGGCTCGGCCGCCGGCGTGCGCTGCGCCCGGGCCACGGCAAGCCCCCGGCCCGATCCCGTGCCCGCCCTCGCGCTCGTCACCCTCTCGGGCTCGGTGCGGGCCGCCACGGGCACCCTGGCGGGCACCCACCTCTACGTCACGGCCTTCGCCCGCTCGGATCTGGACGAGACGGGCCGCATGCCGCTGCCGGGCCGCTCTCCGGTGGCCGAGCGGCGGCTGGTGGCCCAGGGGGGCGCCAGCCAGTCCTTCAGCCTCGCGGTTCCGGTGGGCGAGCCGGTGCTGGTCAACGCCTCTCTCGCGGTCTCGGACCCCGGGGCCGGGCTGCCCGCCAGCGGCGCCGGGGGCGTGGGCCAGGCCGCCGCACTCGTGCCCACGACCGGAGATCAGGGGGGCATCGCCGTGGTGCGTCGTCCGCGCCCGGGGGCCCCGGCCGGCCCCGGTGCCCGCCCGGGCTCCCCGGCCGGTCCCGGTGCCCGCTCGGGTGGCCGTCCCGGGGGGCGTCCCCGGGGGCGCTGAGTCCGGGGGGGGCCCGCGGGCGCTGGGACCCCGTCGAGACTGGACTATGGGGGAGGGTCCCCCCCGTGCCGCCCTGGAGCCCCCCATGCGCGCCCGTCCTGCCCCCTCGCTGCGCGCCGCCCTCGGTGGCGCCCTCGCGCTCCTCTCCCTCGGCTGTGCCTCCCAGGCCGCGCCGAGCAAGACGCCCGCCCCTGCGCCATTCTCGGGCCCTGTCACCCCGGCCTCGGTCGGCGCGCCGGCGCCGGACTTCGTGCTGCCCGATCCCGACGGCACCCTCGTCCGCCTCTCCGATCACGCGGGCAAGGTGGTCGTGCTCGAGTGGTTCAACCCCGAGTGCCCCTTCGTTGTGAACGCCCATGAGCAGGGGCCGCTCGTCGACATGCCGCGCGACTGGGACGCCAAGGGGGTGGTCTGGCTGCCCGTGAACTCCAACGCCCCCGGCGCCCAGGGCAGCGACCCCGACCGCAACCGCAAGGCCCAGGGCGAGTACGGCCTGCCGCGGCCCGTGCTGCTCGATCCGACCGGCGCGGTGGGCAAGGCCTACGGCGCCAAGACCACCCCCCAGATCTACATCGTCGAGCCCGGCGGCACCCTCGTCTACAGCGGCGGTCTCGACAACGCGCCCCTCGGCGAGCCCCAGGGCGGCACCCTCCAGCCCTTCGCCGACGACGCCATCCGCACGGTGGTCGGCGGCGGCACCCCGGCCGCGGGGCGCACGAAGCCCTACGGCTGCTCCGTGAAGTACGGCGGCTGATGCGGCGGGCGCCATTCCGCCCGAGATGTCCCCAAGCTGTCAAAACAGCGGTATCCTTGCCCCCGCACAGGGCCCGTCCGGCGGCCCTGCCCCCTGTGAGGAGACCGTCCAGGCCCCGTCCCCCCGTCTTCGCCGTGCTCGCGGCGGCCACCCTGGCCCTGCCCACTGCCGCCCTGGCCAACAGCAGCGG
>CAXQUZ010000142.1:0-4254 GCA_964226865.1 Myxococcota bacterium
TCCAGGCCGGCTGGATCGACTGCGCCCTCATCGGCGGCGTCGAGTCCATGACCACCATCCCCATGGGTGGCCAGAAGCCCGCGCCCAACCCCAAGCTGATCGAGCAGCGCCCCGACATCTACATCACGATGGGCATGACCAGCGAGAACGTCTGCTCTCGCTTCGACGTGTCCCGTGAGGATCAGGACGCCTTCGCCGCCAGCTCCCACGCCAAGGCCGCCGCCGCCATCGACGCCGGCAAGTTCGCCGACGAGATCGTTCCGGTCGAGACCCGCGTCTTCGACGGCAAGGGCTGGACCGACGTCACCATCTCGATCGACGACGGTGTGCGCCGCGACACCACGGCCGCCGGCCTCGCCCGCCTGCGTCCGGTCTTCTCGACCAAGGGTGCCACCACCGCCGGCAACGCCTCCCAGGTGTCGGACGGTGCCGCGGCCACCCTCGTGATGTCGCGGGCCAAGGCCGAGGAGCTGGGCCTGCCCATCATGGGCGTGCTGCGCTCCTTCAAGGTGGTCGGCGTCGATCCCTCGGTGATGGGCATCGGCCCCGCCAAGGCGATCCCCGCCGCCGTCGAGAAGGCCGGCATCTCGCTGGACGAGGTCGAGGTCTTCGAGATCAACGAGGCCTTCGCCAGCCAGGCGGTCTACTGCGTGCGCGAGCTGGGCATCGACCCCGAGCGGGTCAACCCGAACGGCGGCGCCATCGCCCTGGGCCACCCCCTCGGCTGCACCGGCGCCAAGCTCACCGCCACCCTGCTCCACGAGATGGCACGGCGAAACAGCCGCTACGGCATCGTGAGCATGTGCATCGGTGGCGGCATGGGCGCGGCGGCCGTCTTCGAGCGCGAGGGCGCCGAGGCCTGAGCCCGGCCATGTCGACGGGGCTCCACCGGCCCCGTTGACCCAGACGGGTCACCCGAGGGGGCACAGCCGACAGCTGTGTCCCCTTTCTCGCGTCTTGGGCATGCCCCGTCGCCACCCGGATGCCGAGAGCTGGCGAGATGCCCGGGCTTGGAGGAGATCCCACCGCAGCTTGGCCAGCTAGCCTCAAGGGAGCCACCCCGTGTCCCGAATGGCGGAGTGCTTGGCAGGCGACCTTCCTGCACGCCGCACCGCCCTGCACTGCTCTGCCCACCCGCAGCCGCAGCCGCAGGGGCGCCGCACCCTCCGCGGGGCCACCCGACCGGCCCCCCACCTCGATCTCCCCGGGGCACACATGGACAGCGAGACCCAGGAAATCGTCGACTACTTCCTCACCGAGAGCCGCGAGGCGCTCGTCGAAGTGGAGCCACTGCTCATCAGCTTGGAGTCGGACGGCGGCACGCCCGACCGCGACTCCATCGACCGCATCTTCCGCCTCTTCCACTCGATGAAGGGGAGCGCCGGCTTCCTGGAGTTCAGCCATGTGGAGTCGGTCACCCACCACGCCGAGACCCTGCTCGACATGGTCCGCCAGGGCCAGAAGGCGCTCGACGAGGACGTGGTGAACCTGCTCTGCCGGGCGGTGGACTTCACCAATGACGCCCTCGACGTCATCGAGTCGACCTACTCCGACAACGACCTGGCGGCGAACGCCTCGGGCCTCATCAACCGGCTCAAGGAGGCCACCTCGGCCCCTGCCGCGCCAGCGGCCCCCGCGGCGGCGTCCGAGGACGGCCTCGCCGTGGTGAGCGCGCCCGCCGGCGACGCCAAGCCGAGCAACGCCCTCGAGGCGGCCCTGCTCAGCTCCGGCGCCCTCGCCCCCACCGAGCTCGCGAAGAACAACAACCCGGAGGCCGCCGAAGCCGCCGAGGCCGCCCCCTCGGCCCCCGAGCCGAAGAAGCGCCGCCGGGCCGAGTACCTGCGGGTGGACGTGCGCAAGCTCGACCAGCTGATGGACCTCATGGGCGAGCTCATCATCGCCGAGACCGCCGTGACCCACGGCCCCCCCGCCGCCGAGGCCGGGGTCGACGGGCTGCCCAACGCCGCCGTCCAGCTCAACCGGGTCACCCGGGGCCTCCAGGACGTCGTCATGTCGCTGCGCATGGTCCCCATCGAGCCCACCTTCAAGAAGATGGTGCGGCTGGTGCGCGACCTGAGCAAGCGCCAGAGCAAGAAGGTCCAGCTCGAGATCGAGGGCCAGGAGACCGAGGTCGACAAGAGCGTCGTCGAGGCCATCGCCGACCCCATGGTCCACCTCATCCGCAACGCCATCGACCACGGCATCGAGTCCGAAGAGGACCGCATCGCCGCCGGCAAGCCCCCCGAGGGCCACGTCCAGCTCGCCGCCCGCCAGCAGGCCGGCGAGATCCGCATCGTCGTCCGCGACGACGGCAAGGGCCTCGCCCGCGAGCAGATCCTCGCGAAGGCCATCTCCAAGGGCCTCGTCAACGGCGACGGCAGCGAGCTCAGCGACAACGAGGTGTTCCGCCTCATCTTCGAGCCCGGCTTCTCCACCGCCGCCGCCGTCACCGACATCAGCGGCCGCGGCGTGGGCATGGACGTCGTCAAGCAGAACATCGAGGCCGTCAAGGGACGCGTCGACATCGAGAGCAAGCTCGGCGTCGGCACCACCTTCACCCTCCGCATCCCGCTCACGCTGGCCATCATCGAGGGCATGCTCGTCCAGGTGGGCGACACCCGCTTCACCATCCCGATGCTCTCCATCCGCGAGACCGTGCGGGTGGACGGCTGCCAGGTGACCCGCCTCACCAACGGCCAGCAGGTCGTCAAGATCCGCCAGCAGCTCGTTCCGTTGTTCCGACTCAACGAGTTCTACAACATCCAGAGCAAGACCGAACGCATCGAGGATGGACTGCTCGTCGTCGTCGAGGACGGCCACGACATGCTCTGTCTGCTCGTCGACGAGCTCGTGGGCCAGCGCCAGACCGTCATCAAGTCGCTGTCTGGCTACCTCGGCAATGTGCGCGGCCTCGCGGGCTGCACCGTGCTGGGCGACGGCTCCATCAGCCTCATCATCGACGTCGCAAAGTTGATCCAGGACACGCGCTCCGCCGCTTGAGCGCGGCCTGTCACCCAACACAACCCTCTCCGTTCCGCCCCCCACCTCCTCTGGAGGCTCCATGAGCACCGCCGCTGCCGACACCTTCATCGACGATCCCGCCGAGACCACCGATCTCCACAAGTACCTCACCTTCGTGCTCGGCACCGAGTTCTACGGCATCGACATCCAGTTCGTCCGCGAGATCATCGGCATGCAGTCCATCACCCGCGTGCCGGACGTGCCGGGCTTCATCAAGGGCGTCATCAACCTCCGCGGGAAGGTGATCCCGGTCATGGACGTGCGCACGCGCTTCAACATGGAGAGCCGCGCCTACGATGACCGGACGTGCATCATCGTCATCCATGTCGGTGACTGGCTGGTCGGCCTCGTGGTCGACACCGTCAGCGAGGTCCTCGACATCCCCGAGGCCGACATCGAGCCCCCGCCGGAGGCCTTCGGCCACCGCCAGGACCACTTCATCGCGGGCATGGGCAAGGTCGGCAACGAGGTCCGGATGCTGCTCGACGCCCAGAAGCTGCTGGGGCGCGCCGCCTCCGCCGCCAACCAGATCGAGTTCTGAGCCCCCCTCCCCCCGCGCGCCCTCGCCGCCCCCCCCCGTTCCCCCTGCCGGAGTCCCGCCGTGTCCCCCAACGACAAAGCACTCGCAGCGGCCCTCGACCGCCTCGGCGCCGCCATCGCCGCCGGCGATCTGAGCCAGCGCTGCCCGCCCTTCCCGGGCAACGCCGAGGCGGACGCCCTGGCCACCCGCATCAACGAGCTGCTCGACCAGGTCCAGCACCAGGCCAGCGCCCCCTACGCGCCCATCCGCGACACCCTGCGCACCCTGGCCGGGGGCAACTGGACGGTGTCGGCGCCGTCGGCTCCCGAGGGGCCGGCCCGCCAGCTCAGCGGCGAGGTCGACGCGGTCATCCGCCAGGTCAACCAGACCCTCTACCAGCTGCGCGAGGCCACCAGCGACGCCAGCAACGCCATCCGCGACGTCTCGTCCTCGAGCAACTCGCTGGCCAGCGGCGCCACCACCCAGGCCTCGGCCATCGAGGAGATCTCGTCCTCCATGGACGAGATGACCCGCCAGACCAAGAAGAACGCCGAGAACGCCGCGAAGGCGAACCAGCTGGCCTCCGAGGCCGGCGAGCTTGCCGGCCGCGGCGACGAGCACATGAAGTCGATGCTCCAGGCCATGCAAGAGATCGACAACGCCTCGAAGAGCATCTCGAAGATCATCAAGGTCATCGACGAGATCGCCTTCCA
>CAXQUZ010000143.1:0-2654 GCA_964226865.1 Myxococcota bacterium
CCCGACACGACCGCGTGGCGGTGGATCCATGGCGAGAACGACGACCTGCCGGGCATTCGCGTCGACTGCTGGGGCGACCAGCTCTCGGTCGTGCTCGACTCGCCCAGCCTGCTCAAGCTGCTCGACCCCCTCGTCGAGGTGCTGACCACCTCGCGCGAGACGGCGGCGGTCTGGCTGAGCTGGCGGCTGGCCGAGGGGGTCGAGATCCCCAAGGGCGGGCTGCCCGACGGGCTCATCTGGGGCAAGGCCGACCGCAGCGAGGTCGAGGTGACCGAGCTCGGGGTGAAGATGGGCGCCCGCCCCTGGGACGGCCTCGCCGCCGGGGTCTACGCCGACATGCGCGACCTGCGGCGCTGGCTCGAGCCCCACTGGATGGGGCGGCGGGTGCTCAACACCTTCGCCTTCACGGGGCTCTTCTCGGTCGCGGCGGCCGTGCACGGGGCCACCGAGGTCACGACGGTCGACCTGTCGGTGGGCTGTGTCGACCGGGCCCGCGAGAACTTCCAGCGCAACGGCATCGACCCCGAGAACCACGTCTTCGACGTGCGCGACACCTTCAAGGCCCTCGATGCCTTCCGCCGCAAGGGCGACCGCTTCGACATCGTCATCGCCGATCCGCCGTCCTTCTCCCACTCCGACGACGGCACCTGGTCGGCCACCCGCGACTACGCCCGCCTGGTGGCGAGCTGCCTGCGGGTGCTGCGGCCGGGCGGCTGGCTCATCATGGCCAGCAACCAGGGCTCGGTCTCGCCCAAGGAGTTCAAGAAGTACGTGCTCCAGGGCAGCCACCGGGCGAAGCGGCCCCTGCGCCTCGTCCACACCACCTCGCCGCCGCTGGACTTTCCCGCGGCGCTGGACTTCCCCGAGTCGCGCTACCTCAAGTGCTGGGTGCTGCAGGCGTGAGTGTCGTGCGGATCGAGCGGGGGCGCCTCGGCGGCCCCGGGCCGGTGATGCCGGTGCTGACGGTCCGGGCCGACGAGCCCGGTCCGGTGGTCGTCGTGGGCGGCAACCTCCACGGCGACGAGTGCACGGGCATCGGCGCGGTGCACGCGGTGGCGGCCCTGCTGCCCGACGTGCTCCAGCGGGGCACGGTCCACCTCTACCCCTCGCTGAACCCCAAGGGCCTCGAGGCCGGCACCCGGACCATTCCCGGCGACGCCCTCGACCCCAACCGGGCCTTCCCGGGCTCGATGCGCGGCAGCCCCACCGAGCGCCACGCCTGGCGCATCTGGTCCGACCTCATGGCCCGCCGGCCCGCCCTCTACATCGACCTCCACACCGACTCGGGCGACGCCATCCCCTACGCCATCGTCGACCGGGTGGTCCGGGGGCGGGGCCAAGACCGCATGGCGGCCCGCTGTGTCGAGCTGGCCGAGGCCAGCGGGCTCACGGTGCTGCGCGAGTACCCCGCCGATCGCTACCGGCGCTTCGAGCTCGACCGCAGCCTGCCCGGTGCGCTGGTCAACGGGCCGGGGGTGCCCGCGGTGACCCTCGAGATCGGCCCCCGCCGCCGGGTCGACCCCCGGGCCGTGCGCCTCGCGGTCGACGGGGTGGTGGGCATCCTGTCTGCCCTCTGGATGGCCCGCCGTCCCGCCCCCCTCCACGCGAGCCGCCGGGCCGACCGGGTCTGGCGGCGCGACAGCGGCCCGCGCACCACCCGCAACGGGCTGCTCATCCCCGTGCTCTGCCCGGGCGAGTCCTTCGTGCGGGGCCAGCCCCTCGCCGAGATCCGGGGCCTCGCCGGTGAGGTGCGCGAGGTGCTGCGGGCACCGGGGCCCGGCTTCGTCGTCGCCCTCTCCGAGCGCACCCACGTCGCCGTCGGCTCGGCGACCTGCACCATCGCCGTGCCCGAAGAGACCCGCCGCTGAGCGGGGTGGCGGCCCTCAGTTTGCCGGGGGCAGGGGCGGGGGCGGGCCGAGCACGGGAGAGCGCACGGGCTCCGGGGGCACGGTGATGCGCCAGCGGGCCCCGCCGCCGGGCCGGCTGCGCTCGGGCGGTCCGAGCAGCGCCGTGAGCAGCTGGGTGTAGCGGCGGATCCAGCCCGCGCGGCCCTGGGCCGGCAGGGTCTGGGGGTCGAGAACCACCCAGGCGAGGCCGTCCTCGCGGAGGGCGGCGAAGCTCGCGGGCGCGTGGCTGCGGGCGCGCAGCGGATCTTCGGCGGCGTCGCGAATGACGTCCAGCACGGTGTTGTTGTCGATCCAGTCCACCCAGGCGGGGCTGCGGTGGCCGTCGAGGTGGTCGCCGAGGCCCGAGCTGATGGGGTGGCCGTGCACCACCTGCATCCAGAGGGCGAAGCGGCTGTCTTTGAGGGGGGCGGCGAGGGGCAGGGTCAGCAGGCCGGCGGGCTGGCCGGCGGCATCGGTGCCCAGCTCGGCGTAGAGCAGCGGGTCGTAGTGGGGCGGGCCCTCGGCCTTGGCGGGCCACAGCCGCAGGCCCAGCCAGAGCTCGGCGAAGAGTGCCAGGGCCAGCAGGGGGGCGAGGCGCCGCCGGGGCAGCTCGGCGAGGCCGAGGGCGGCGAGGGGCACGGCGGCCACGAGCACCACCGCCTCGAAGCGGCGCGGCCACCACAGCCGCTCGAAGACCGGGAAGACCGTCTCGAGGGCGAGCCAGGGCAGGGGCAGGGGCAGCCGGTGGCCACGGGGCTGCTCGCGGCC
>CAXQUZ010000144.1:0-6574 GCA_964226865.1 Myxococcota bacterium
GTCGGCGCCCGGGGCCCCCCGCGGGGGGGCCCCCGGCGCGCCCCCTGCGATCGGCGCCGCCTGCGGGGCCGGGGCGCCCGCCGGATCCGGAGGGCAGAACCCCATTGCCACCGGCGGAGCGGCCCGCCGGCCGGGCTTCTCTCGCCGGACCGATCCTGCGCTGGTGCAGGGACGGCACAAAGAACCCTCCAGTTCGGCGGTCGCGGACGCGACTCTCTCCCTGCCCGGGCGGCCCCCCGCCCCCCCGTGTCCGGGCCCGGAGCTGCGATGTCGCCCAACCCCGCCCCCCCTGCGCTCACCGTGGCCCAGCTGCCCCTCCCGGCGCTGGTCGTCGACCCCGTGGGCCAGGTCTCGGCCCGCAGCGTGGCGGCCGGGCTGCGGCCGGAGCTGCCCGCCCCCGGCACCGCCGTGCCTGCGGGCTGGCTGGCGGCCGGCCCCCTGGCCCGGGTGCGCAGCGGGGCGCCCACCGACAGCGGCCTCCTCGCCCTGGCCCCGGGCGGCCCCTTTGTCACGGTGGCCTGTTCGGCGGTGCCCAGCGGTGTGCTCTGCCTGTTCACGGGCGCCGACTCGGCGGCCCCGGTCGCGCCCACCGTGAGCTCGCGCCAGCGGCTGCTCGAAGAGGTGGTCTCGCTCGCCGGCGTGGGCGGCTGGGAGGTCGATCTCGCGACCCGCACCCCCCTGTGGACCGACGAGGTCTGCCGCATCCACGAGGTGCCGCCGGGCACCGTGCCGGACCTCGCCGAGGCCATCGACTACTACGCCCCCGAGGCGCGGCCGCTCATCCGAGGGGCCCTCGAGGAGGGGCTCACCAAGGGCACCGAGTGGGATCTCGAGCTGCCGCTGATCACGGCGAAGGGGCGCCGCATCTGGGTGCGGGCCCGGGGGCGCCCCATCTTTCAGGACGGCGTCTGCACCCGCCTGCTCGGGTCCTTTGAAGACATCACGGAGCGGCGGGCGGCCCAGGAGGCCATGCGCGCCGCCCTGGCCCGCAAGCGGGTCGCCGAGGCCCTCTTCCAGAACAGCAACGCGATGCTCGCGGTCATCGACAGCCAGGGCCGCTTCGAGCGGGTCAACCGCCGGTGGACGACCCTGCTGGGCTGGGCGGAGGACGAGCTGGTCGGCCAGCCGGTGGTCTCGCGCGTCCACCCCGACGACCTCGTCGCCACCGCGGCCGCCGCCCAGCGCCTCTCCTCGGGTGCCAGCTCGACCGAGCGCCTGCGTGTCCGCTACCGCTGCCGCGACGGCCGCACCCTCACCCTGCTCTGGGTGGCGGCCTCCGACCCCGAGACGGGCCTGCTCTACGCCGTTGTCGACGATGTGACCGAAGAGCGGGAGCGGGTCCGCCAGGCCGAGCGGCTGGCCATGATCGCCGCCCGCACGACCAATGCCGTGCTCTTCACCGACGCCCGCGGCCGCATCGAGTGGGTCAACGCCAGCTTCACCCGCATCACGGGCTACTCCGCCGAGGAGGCCCTCGGGTCGAACCCGGGGGCGCTGCTCCAGGGGCCCGACACCGACCCCGATGCCGTGGCCGAGATGGGCGCCCGCATCCGGGCCCGCCAGCCCTTCACGACCGAGGTGCGCAACTACGCCAAGGACGGGCGGCCCTACTGGATTGCCATCGAGGCGCTGCCCATCTTCGACGACGACGGGGCCTTCCAGGGCTTCATGGCGGTCGAGGCCGACATCACCGACCAGAAGGACGCCCAGGCGGCCCTGATCCGCGAGCGCGACCGGGCCACCCAGCTCGCCCGCGAGGCAGGCGCGGAGGCGGCGGCGAAGAGCGGCTTCCTGGCCATGATGAGCCACGAGCTGCGCACCCCGATGAACGGCATCCTCGGCACGGCCCAGCTGCTGCTCGACGGCCGCCTCGACGCCGAGCAGGCCCGGCTGGTCCAGACCCTGCACGACGCCGGTCGCGGGCTGTTGTCGCTTCTCAACGATGTTCTCGACTACTCCAAGCTCGACAGCAACCAGTTTGGCCTCGACCGCAACAGCTTCGACCTCGGCGCCCTGGCGACCCACTGCGTCGACCTCTTCCAGGCCGAGGCCAACCGCACGGGCATCGAGCTGTCGCTGGCCCTCGATCCGGCCGCCGCGGTCAGCGTCTTCGGCGACGAGCTGCGCCTGCGCCAGGTGCTGGTGAACCTGCTCGGCAACGCGCTGAAGTTCACCTCCCGGGGCCGGGTGCAGCTCTCCGTGGACCGGGGTCCCGACGACACCCTGCGCTTCGCCGTGCACGACACGGGCATCGGCATCCCGGCCGAGCAGGGGGCGCGCCTCTTCTCGCCCTTCACCCAGGTCGACGCCTCGGCCCGCCGGCGCTTCGGGGGCACGGGCCTCGGCCTCGCCATCAGCCAGCGCATCGTCGGGCTCATGGGCGGCACCATCGCCGTGGAGTCGGTCGTCGGCGAGGGCTCGACCTTCTCCTTCTGCCTCACCCTCCCCGAGGGCTGTGCGCTCGAGCACACCGGGCCCGTCCCGGTCGCGACCGGCGCCGAGCTGGTGGGCCTCGCGGTGCTGCTCGTCGAAGACAACCCCATCAACGGCCTCGTGGGCCGCAAGATGCTGGAGCGCCTGGGCTGCACGGTCCAGCTCGTGACCGACGGCGAGCAGGCCGTGGCCGTGGTCCAGGAGAGCCCGCCCGACATCGTGCTGATGGACTGCCACATGCCCGTGATGGACGGCTGGGCCGCCACCCGCGCCATCCGCCACCTCGAGGCCACCGAGGGACGGAGCGGCCGGCTGCCGGTCATCGCCCAGACCGCGAGCTGCATGGCCGACGAGGTCGCGCGCTGCCACGCGGTCGGCATGGACGCCGTGCTGCCGAAGCCCCTCGAGCTCGACCGGCTGCGCAGCCTGCTGCTGGCCTGGGGCCGCCAGGACGCCGCCTGAGCGCCCCCCAGCGCCGCTGCCCCGGGGCGCTCAGGGCGCGACGCGAAAGACGGCGGCGAAGTTGTCGGCGAGGATGCGGCCCACGGTGGCCGGGTCTTCGCCCCAGAGCTCGGCGGCGTAGGCGGCCGTGCCCGCGACGTTGGCGGGCTCGTTGGGCACGTCCCGCTCGGGCCCCAGGTAGGGGCAGTCGGTCTCGAGCAGCACCTTGTCGCGGGGCAGGGTCTCGAGCATGCGGGTGAAGTTCTGGGCCTTGCGAGCATTCGCGGGAATGCTGAGCCAGTGGCCATGCTCGGCGATCTGGCGGCCGAGCTTGACCTTGCTGCTGTAGCAGTGCCAGACGACCCGCTCGGCCCCGAGCTCGACCAGCAGCTCGAAGGCCCGGCGCTCGGCCTTGCGGGTGTGGATGATGATGGGCTTGTCGGCCGCCATGGCCAGCCGCACCATGCGGGTGAAGTGGGCCTCCTGGCGCTCCCAGAGGGCTTCGGGCACCCAGTGGCGGTCGAGGCCGATCTCGCCGATGGCGAAGGCCTGGTCGACGTGGTCTTCGAGCCAGGCGATGCCCTCGTCGGCCGTGGGCAGGGGGGCCGTGTCGTCGCGGTGGTAGGGCACCCCCATGGCCAGCATCTCGGGCAGCACCGTGTCGACCGGGTAGAAGCCGAGGGCGGGGCGGACGAGATCGGGGTGGCGGGCGGCCACGGCGAGGGTCGCGAGGTTGTCGGCCGGGTTCAGCCCGTTGCTGATGATGGTGCCGACCCCGGCGGCCCGGGCGCGGGCGATCAGCGCGTCTTCCATCGCGGCGAGGCGGCGGTCGGTGAGGTGGGCGTGGACGTCGAAGAGTGCGGTCATGGCAGGGCTCGGGCAGGCCGGCGGGCGGGGCTCAGCGGCGGGCTTCGCGCTTGGTCATGCCGCCGCCGCCGCCGACGTTGATGCGGAAGTAGAGGCCGTTGGTCGACCCGTCCACGCCCGAGACGGTGGCGCCGCCCTTGGTGGACCAGTCGCCGCTGGTGATGGGCAGCCAGTAGCCGGCCTGGGCGCCGAGCATGGTGCCGCCGCGCTCGTCGCCCCAGAAGAGCTGGGTGATGTTGATGCCGAAGTCGAGGGCGACGCTGCTGCCGGTGAAGGTGGCGCGGTCGTTGGGCACCATGGCGTAGTTGCCCACCGTGCGCGCCTCGGAGTGGTTCTGGACGAGCACGTCGACGCCCGAGAAGTTGAGGCCCACGAGGGGGTAGATGAGCCGGCGGCCGTCGTTGATGGGCGCCCAGCCCACGTCGAAGCCGCCGCCGCCGCCCGAGCCCTGGGACGAGCCGCCCGTGCCGTCGCCGCCGAGGGTCTCGAGGCCGTAGGCGTGGCCGCCGAGCACCACCGAGCCGGGGATGATGACGTGGGCGCCGCCGCCGAGCAGCAGGGCGTTCTGGGGCGAGCCCCCGTCGCCGGCCTCGAGCTCGGTGGCCATGCCGGTGGGGTCGCCCACGAGGAAGCCCTGGGTGAGGTGGCCGAAGCCGCCGACGTAGATGGGCGCGGCCTCGGCCGTGCTGGCGGCGAGGGAGAGCAACAGGGCGGGTCCCAGCATGGTCGTGTCCTCCAGGGCGTGCCGGCGAGGGCGGGGCACGGACCATGGGTAGCCGAGCGCCCGGTCGACCGCACCTCCGGACTGTGCTTCTCGGCCGCGGGGGGGGCTCAGCGGCGCCGGCCCAGCCCCCAGCCGAGGCCGAGGCCTGCGAGGGCCCCGAGGGCGGCGAGGCCCCAGGGGGGCAGGGGGGCCGGCGGCGGCGCGGGCGGGGCGGCCGGGGGCGGACCGGGCTGGGCCCGCATCCCCCCGGGGCCCACCCGGACGCCGACGGTGAGCAGCGCGTGGAGGGTGTCGACCTCGGCCAGGTAGGCGGCCAGGGCGGCGCCCTCGAGCCGGTCGGTGTCGAGGCGCAGGGTCCAGTCGATGGCCGCCCCGGCGGGGGTGGCCCGGGCGGCGGGCTCGAGGGCGAGCCCCGGCAGGGTGCGCCGGGCGCGGGGCCAGTCCAGTTCGTCGCGGGAGAGGCCCGGGATCACGAGGGTCTCGTGCAGAGTGGCCGGGCCGCCGAGGGCGAGGGGGGCCGTGCGGTCGGGCGCCGGCAGGGGCAGCCAGTCCGCCAGCTCCAGCGGGCCGAGCTGGGCGGTGGCGGCGCGGGCGGGGGGGCCGGCCTCCGGGGCAGCGGAGACCGGGGCGGGCTGCCAGACGCCGTCGAGGGCGACGGTCTCGGTGAGCTGCAGGGTGTTGGCGGCCCGGTCGTCCTCCCAGGCCAGGGGGGCGGTGGCCGCGGGCAGACCCCAGACCGACCAGCGGCTGTGCTGCCAGTCCGCCGTGTCGCCCGGCAGGGCGCCGGCGAGCCAGGCCCGGGTCTCGTCGGCGCTGGCGCCCGAGAGTGTGGTGGTGGCCGTGGCCTCGACCGGGTCGGCGAGCGACCAGCGCACCGCCACCTCGCGCCGGTGGCGGGGGGCCGGCGGCAGGGCCACGAGCCCGGTGGTGCCCGGCCGAAGCAGCAGCGCCGCGCCGTGGGCCGGTGCGACGAGGCCGGTCTCGAGGGGGGCCGCGCCCGGGCCGCCCTGGTCGGTGCGGGTGGGGTCGACCCAGAGCCAGCCCCCGGGCGCGGCGGGCCACGCGACGGCCACGATGACGTGGTCGAAGGCAAAGGGGGAGGCGGCGGCCGTTCGGGGATCCGCCCCGCCGCTGTGGACCAGGGCCGGCCAGGCCGCGATGCCCCAGTGGGCGAGCATGCTGACGAGCAGCCGGGCCTTGTCCTTGCAGTCGCCGTAGCGGGCCCGCAGCACGGTGGAGACCGGGCGGGGGGCGTGGCTGCCTGCGCCCATCTCGAGCCCGAGGTAGCGAACCTCCTCCTGGGCCCAGCGCAGGGCCCGCACCACCCGGGCCCGGGCCAGCGCCGCAGGGCTGGCCGGCGGGCGGGGGTCCCGGGCGGGGTCGATGGCGGCGAGCAGCGCGGCGAGGGCCGGCGGGCTCTGGGCGGCGTAGCGGGGGGCGAAGGCGTCGACGACGGCGGCGTGGTCGGGCCAGGTGGTCGCCTCGATCCACGGGGTGGCGGGCAGGTCTGGCGGCAGCCAGGGCGGCGCCGTCCACGCGGGCACGGCCCCCAGGTCGAGCGTGTGCCAGCGGCTGCCGTCGGGGGCCCGGGTGGCCGCGGGCAGGTCGAGGGCCGTGCCGTGCACCACGAGGCGGGCCGGCGGGGCGCCCGCGGGGGTGCCCACCCGGAGCTGGCGGCGGGCGACGGGCACCGACCAGGCCAGGGTCCAGCTGGCGGCGGCGTGGGCCCCGAAGCCCCGGTCGTCGCCGTGCACCGACCAGCTCGCCCGCAGCAGGTCGCCCTGGGCCACGTCCTCCGGCAGCAGCACCAGCGAGCTGGTTCCGTCGAGAATGTCTTCCCAGAGGGCATCCTCGCGGCGGATGAGCTCGATCCGGGCCGTGGCCAGCCGGTCCTCCCAGGCGCCGTCGCGCCAGACCGCCAGGGTGTGCAGCTGGACGGTCTGCTCGGCCGGGTCGAAGGGCACGACCACCCGGGACTGGTCGCGCAGATCGGCCCGGCTGCGCAGCCCCGAGATCTGGTCGACATGGCGCCCGCTGCGGGGGCCGTCGAGCAGGGAGATCGGAAGAGCACACGTCTGAACTCCAGTCACCGCATGCGATCGCGTATGC
>CAXQUZ010000145.1:0-2010 GCA_964226865.1 Myxococcota bacterium
CGGCGACCGACGCGACGACCGACGCGACGACCGACGCGACGACCGACGCGGTGGCCGACGCGGGCGCGCCGGCAGGGGCACCGGGCGCGGGGGGCGCGGGCACCGGCACCGGCACCGGCACGGGACCCGGCAAGGGCCCCGGCACCGGCCTCGGCACGGGCGGCACCGGCGACGGCCCCGTCACGGTGCCCCCGGCCCGGCCGCGGCGGCAGGTCCACCCGCGCTTCCCCGCCGCGGCCAGCGCGCTCGGGCTCCAGGAGGCCCGCTGCCTGGTGCGCTTCGAGGTGGACGCCCGGGGCCGGCCGACCCAGGTCTCGGTGATGTCGTGCCCAGCCGTCTTCCACGCCGAGACCAAGCGCGCAGCCCTCCAGTGGCGCTTCTACCCGGTGCGGGTCGACGGCCGGGCCGTGCCCGCGCGCTTCACCCTGGCCGTGCGCTACACCCGCGCGGGAGGGTGATAGGGCCCCGCCGCCCCGAGCCCCGGCCCGCCATGACCGCCCCCGCGCCCCCTGTCGTCTCCCTGCCCACCGGCCCCCAGGTCCCCGGGCCCGACGAGTCCCTCGACCGCATCTGCGGCGACTGGTCCATCTTCCAGCTGCGCAAGGGCCACCGCTTCTCGACGGACGACATGCTCGTGGCCCGGATGGCCGCCCACCACAAGCCGCATGCCCTGCGCCACATCGACCTCGGCGCGGGAACGGGCTCGGTGGGCCTGCTCACCCTGCCCCACCGCCCCCCCACCGCGCGCCTCGTCATGGTCGAGGCCCAAGACGTCAGCGTCGGGCTCGCCCGGAAGACCGTGGCCCACAACGGCCTCGGCGACCGGGTCGAGATCCGCCACGGCGACCTGCGCGACCCGGCCGTGCTGCCCCCCGACGAGCACGGCAGCTACGAGCTGGTGACGGGCAGCCCGCCCTACTTCCCCCTGGGCACGGCCGTGGTCTCGCCCCACCCCCAGCGGGCCGCCTGCCGCATGGAGCTGCGCGGCAACGTCTTCGACTACGCGCGCACCGCCGCCCAGGCCCTGCGCGAGGACGGCGTCTTCTGCCTCGTCCACAGCGCGGTCGACCCGCGGCCCGAGGCCGCCATCGCCGCCGCCGGCCTCACCCTGCTCGCCCGCCAGGACGTCTACTTCAGGCGCAACCGCGCCCCGACCATCGCCCTGTGGAGCGCCGCCTTCTCGGGCACCCGTCGCGACCTGCCCCCCATCGTCGTGCGCGAGGCCGACGGCCGCTTCACCGAGGAGTACCTCGCCATCCGCCAGGAGATGGGCGCACCCTGACCCGGCGGGGATCCCCCCGTGGCCTCCGCGTCCCCGTGCTACGAACGGGCGCACGGAGGTTGCCCATGGCCCAGATCCCCGATCCGACCCGCCTCGTCGTCCACGACCACCCGGTGCTGCACCACAAGCTCGCCGTGCTGCGCGACCCGGCCACCCGGCCGCCCGAGTTCCGGGCCCGGCTCTCAGAGATCGCCGCGCTGATGACCTTCAGCGCCACCCGCCACCTGCCCATGAAGCCGCTGCGGATGCGCACCCCCCTCGAAGAGACCACCGAGCGGGTCCTGGCCGCCCCGGTCACGGTCGTGCCCATCCTGCGGGCGGGCCTCGCGATGTCGGACGGCGTGCTCCAGGTCTTTCCCGAGGCGCGGGTCGGCCACCTGGGCATGGCCCGCAACGAAGAGACCCTCGAGCCCTTCGCCTACCTGGACCGGCTGCCCGAGGACATCGCCGCGGGCCCCGTGCTGCTGGTCGACCCCAGGCTCGCCACCGGCGGCAGCGCCACGGCGGCGGTCGAGCGGCTGCGGGCGGCCGGCGCCACCGACATCGTCTTCGTGGCCCTCGTCGCGGCCCCCGAGGGGGTCGCCCGCCGCCAGGCGGCCGCCGACCAGGTCGTCATCCACGTCGCGGCCCTCGACCGCGAGCTCAACGACAAGGGCTACATCCTGCCCGGGCTGGGCGACGCCGGCGACCGGGCCTTCGGCACCCTCTGAGCCCCGGGTCCACCGGCC
>CAXQUZ010000146.1:0-4957 GCA_964226865.1 Myxococcota bacterium
CGACGTCGGCCTTGAGGTTGCCGCGCCGCGCGGACTCGCGAAACTGGAAGAGGCCTTCCTTCCGCACACGGCCGCAATATCGCGTGGAGGTCGAGGCCCCGATGGTGAAGCCGCCTCGGAAGAAGACTCCCTCCCACGAGATGACGCCGGAGCACCGTCGGTGGACCAAGCGGGAGAAGGCAAGACGCGGGCCGAGACCCGCGGGTTCGAACGCGGCAAAGTGAATGCTTCGCTCGGCTGCCCTCCTCAACCTGGCCTGGCCACTTGGCAACCTGAGTACCGGGCGGACCGCATGTCTCCCCAGGCACGAGCAGGGCGCCGCGATTCGTGCCGAGTGAAGACCACTACTCCCGATTCATGGACAAGTCTCGAAAGAGAAAGCACAGTCCCTGGTCCCAGGCCGGAATCTCCATCCTATCGAGCATATGATGGATACGCGGAGATCGGTACCTCCGGGAACGACGAGCGGACCCAGTCTCGAAATGCATCCCGCCGTTGCTTCATGTGCTTGGACGAAACCCTGGATTGGACAGAAAACTCGGACTGCTTGCCATCTCTCGTCGCGAAGTTTGTGTACTTTTCACCTGGAGGAGGCTCGATTCCGAAGTCGCGAAGGGCGACGTATAGACCTTGCTGCCATCGAATTTTGTGGTCATGAACGAGCTGCGCCCGCCGTTGGCGCAATGAATGAAGGCCGCCTCTTGAAGCGCGCCAATGGTCGATGACGCGTTTGTCGACAAGGCGGGTTTCGCCTCCGTTGAAGGGGGAATTCGGAGGTTCGTTTCCAGGGGAGCGAAGCACTTCTACTACGACATACCGGCCAAAATCGAACAGACACACCTCCACGTCACCATCAAAAGGCTGGGCCTTGGAGAGATGAGCGCCTGCACCGCTCAGCAGTTGGATGGTGCGACGCGGAAAAAGGAACTGCACTCCCTGGAAGTTCCCCCGAAACGTACTCCAGAACGACACCCTCGACTTGAGCTGGTGGACTTGGTAGCGGTTGAACTGGAGCTGTCTGGCCCTCGACTCGAGAAGCTTCGAGACCCTTTGGAACTCGTTGAAGTGTGTCGACCCTCGCCAGACCTGCAATCGCTCCCGCCCCTGCCGAGATAGGTCATCCTCTCCATGCTGTTGGAAGTAGTCGAGCAGCCACCGCCGGACTCGCGGAACCTGGTCCGAGTCCTTGGGCTCCCAGCCCAAGAGCACCGCCGACTCGATATCCTTGGGAGACAGGTGGGCGAGCAGGTGCAAGTAGAAGTCCTGGCGGCTGCTCGTGGGCTTCCGGCCGAAGCACTCCCGTCGGATTCGAGCGAGAAGTTTCTCGTCTGGTCGTGGGAAGTCCGCTTGTTGGACGAGCTCCGTTGGCGAGACCACCTCTTGCCAACAGCGGCTCGCCACCGACTTCGCGTCGTTCGACAAGAGCTCTGCGAGGAGCCTCGCTCGCTGAGAGTTGTTGCACAGGCGACCACTTCGCGCCCGGTCCACCAGTGCCTTGTCGCAATGGTACGCACCCAGCGTACCGAGCGCCACACAGCTCACCGTCAGCTCGCGAAGGTGACCATGCCGCTCCGCCGCGCGGGCAATCCAGTCCACCTCGGTGTCGATGGTGCGGCGAGATTGCCACCATTTCTTGTCCAGGAGGAACATCATCCATTCAAGCGCGCCGATTGAGGTGATGTCTCCCCGTGCCAGGGTGTCCAAGACTTCCGAGGCGGTGCGCAGAGGCAGCTTGATGTTGCCAATGGGAAGGCCCGCGAGATCCGGAAACTGCTTGGGAAGCCCCACCGCCAGCGAGCCGAGTCTGGTCCTCGATTTCGGGCGGGGTGGCGTCGGTAGCATCACTCGCCCTCCTGGACATGGGCCGCGAGCTGCGAGTTGAACAGCTCGTTGAAGTGGTCCCCACGGAACTGCATCCGAAAGACCACACGACGGTCCTTGGCTCGATCTTCCTGTTGGTCTGCTTCGATTTCTCCTCGTCCCGCACCGAGCAACTTGGTCTGAAATCGCTCCTTTTGGGAGTATTCGAGTTCAGATTCCACATAGTCCAGAACCGATGCCGCCCGTTCGAGGCTCAGTGTCATGTTGCTGCCGAATGACCCCTTCGAGCTGGTGTGGCCTTCCACCACGACCCGCACAATCTCATGCTCGTAAGCTTCGTCGCTGTAGATGACTTGAGAGTACACGGGAATGAAGCGGTCGAGGAAGGCCTCGCCCTTTGCGGTCAGCAGTGCGGAACCCTCGGCGAACAGGATGTCGTCGAGAATGCTGATATCTCCGGTTGTTTCATCCACCTCTGCATCGATTCCCTCGGCGTCCAGTGCTTGTTGAAGTCTCTGAATGATCACGATGCGCTGCTCTTGCACCTGCTCGATCACCTTGGCCACCTTGTACAGGAGCACCATCACCAGCAGTACGAACACAAGCAGGAGACCGGACATGAGGTCTGAGATGGCGAGGTAGACGCCACCTTCGTCCGGCGCAGGCGCTGCAGCGCCTCGGGTGAGCCGAGAGATCACGTCGCGCTCCTCGAAGACTGGCTCATGGCCTTCGCCGTCGCGAGGACCTGCGCGGCTGCCAGAAGTTGCTCGGAGATTCGCGTGGTGGCGCGGTCCATCTCGTCGAAGTCCTTCGCGTAGGCGGCCTGTGCCTTCTCGAGGTACTCACCGAGAGCACCCTCAAGCTTGTCCACACTCTCGTCGAACGCCCGTTGCCCTCGGTCATGCCTTCGGCCGAGTTCTTGCGACTGCCTCCCGATTTCCTGGGCCGCCTCACGCACATGAAGCATCCCTGCACTGGATGTGTTCGCGACGGCGGCGGCCAGATCACTTGCGGCCTCTACAGTGGTCGTGGCGCGTTCGAGTTGCTCGTTCTGGGTCTTTGCAGCTTCACCGAACACGTCGTTGAGTTCGCGCACGACGGCATGGAGACCCTCGCGCTGCTCTCCCAACGTGCCCTCAAGCAGATTGTTTTGTTCCTCAAAGAAGGACGTGAGCGCCGCTTGGTACTGCTCACGGAATCGTGCAAGTTCGTCCTGGACCGTCTGCCGTGTGGCCTGCAGAGATGTGTCGATGTTGGTCAGCGTGGCCTCGAGAGTCTCCCGAGAGCGGTCCATCAGCTCGACCGCCTTGTTCCCGGTCGCCTCCAGAGAACGGGTCTGAGCGTCGAAGGTTCCCTGGGCTTCGGTGAGGACCGCCACCACTCCCGAACGGGTCTCCTCGAGCATGTCCCGCTGCTCGTTCGCCTGCTTCTCGAGTGCTGCTTCCAGATCGGTGCGGATTCCCTGGAACGCGGCGGCGGCGCGTTCCGCACTGGACTCGAAGGCCTGCTGCTGATGCTCCATGGCCCCAACGCTCTTGGTGACTGCCTGGTCGATGCCAGTCGCGACACCCCGCAGGATCTCACCGGTCTCTTCCTGAAAGTCACGGAGCGTGGCGTCGAGCGACGACGCGAACTTGTTCAACTCTTGGAGGGTGCGGGTCTGGAAGGTGTCGAGCTTTTCGGCAGCCCCTGCGAGTCGCAGGGACATGTCGCCAAGCTCAGCGTGCAGCGTCTCCACAGCCTCCGTTGCTCGCTTGGTAGCCTCCGCACTGCTTCGAACCTCGGCCCCGAGCGGTTCGATGACCTCCCTTCGAAGCTCGACCAACAGTGCCTTGATGATGTCCTCGTTCTGGTTGGCCATGGTGCGCTGAATCGACTCCAGCGACGCTTCCATTTTGTTGAATGTGGGGCTCACCTCTTGCTGAACAGTCTCCCGAAATCCCTCGCGGACGTGCTGGCCGATGGCCTCAGCACTGAAACCGCTCAGACTCTGCACGAGACGTTCCGAGGCCTCACCGAGCTTCCGGGCTGCGTCGTCCGATGCTTGACTGGCATCCGCGATGCGCTGGATGTTCGAGGATAGGGTGTCGAATGCTGCGCGTTCACTGTCGAGTGCGCGCTTTTCTCGATCCGCTTGGGCTGATCGGCGAAACGCTCCGGTGATGCCCAGCCCGACCATCAGTATCGCGGCGCTCCCGAGTCCGGCCAACGATGTGCCGAATGCGGTCTCCATGCCTCCAAGCAGTGTGTAGGTGCCCGCCATCATGGCTTCGGGCGAACTGAGGTCGATGTCCTTGAGCCCCGCAGCGATGCCGAGAAACGTGCCCAGGATTCCCAGTGCCGTCAAGAATCCGGGGCCGAATTGGACCGGACTATGGGGTTTCCTGGTCGTCAACAGTGTCCCGACTTCCACCACCGCCAAAACAGCCAAGCACCCGACGATGGCGAGCTGGTAGTTGGATGAGAATCCGGGGTCGGCTGCGGCCTCAAGGAGCCACTCGAAGTTCATGCTTCTTCCTGTTTCGAAACGAGGTGCGGCAGATACCGCTGAATATGGTCCATTGGCGCGTGCATGGCGTCCTTCAACACGGCCCCCGAAGCGAGCCTCACGGGGGCCTTGAGTCGAAGGCTGTACAGGTCGTGTCCGTCCTGATCATCGCGCTTGAGAAATACGTGTCGGGGGTAGCGGCGGAGCAGCTCGAGCTGCAGGCCGAGCTTCTTGTCCCGGAGCGCACCAGCCAGGACACGCTGGCTCTCGTCGCCCTGGAGGGCGTGCCAAGCTCGATTGACTGCGGCGATTAGCCGGACCAAGTCGACGTAGTCTGCTTTGGTGGCCTTCTGGTTCATGTCAGTGTCCCTGTGGTGACGCCGCGATGGGCAGCAGACTCTCCGCCCCCGGAGTTTGCTCTCGATGTCCATCGCCGATCATTGGTCCAGCCTCCGCCAGTACGCGACGGAGTCACGATTCCCGGTCCGAACGACATGCCAGCGGTTCAGCATCAGCTCGTTCACCTGGTCGAGGGTGTTGCGACCGAAATCGAATCGTGCCCGCCGGTTCTGCCGGTGCAGTTCCAAGATCGGAAGAGCGTCGTGTAGGGAAAGAGTGTCTTAAGACGTGTAGATCTCGGTGGTCGCC
>CAXQUZ010000147.1:0-2776 GCA_964226865.1 Myxococcota bacterium
GACGGCACCATCGACGAGTCCGACGCCGTCGACGCCACCACCTGGTACACCGACAGCGACGGCGACGGCTACGGCGACCTCAGCTCGGGCACCCCCGCCTGCACCCAGCCCAGCGGCATGATCGAGCGGGGCGAGGACTGCGACGACGCCGACGCCGCCGTGAACCCCGGCGCCACCGAGGTCTGTGGGGATGGGGTGGACGACGACTGCAGCGGGGCCGACCTGGACTGCATCCTCGACATCCCCCTGGCCACGACGGATCTGCGCATGTGGGGCGAGTCGGCCCGGGACGAGGCCGGCGACGCCGTGGCCGGGGGCGGGGACCTCGACGGCGACGGCTACGACGACGTGCTGGTGGGTGCCTGGCTCGAGGACGCCTCGGCCCTCTCCGTCGGGGTGGCCTACGTCGTGCGCGGCGTGGCGACGGGCGACCTCGACCTGTCGAGCGCCGACGCCCGCATCTACGGCGAGGACCGGGACGACTGGGCCGGCAGCAGCCTCGCCATTCCCGGCGATGTGGACGGCGACGGCTACGATGACCTGCTCATCGGCGCACCGGGCGTGGACGACGGGGCCACCGACGCCGGCGCGGCCTACCTGCTCTTCGGGCCCGTCACCGGCGACTTCACCCTCGCCAGCGCCGATCACGCCTTCTTCGGCGAGGCCGCGGGCGACGCGGCGGGCACGGCGGTGACCGGGGTGGGGGACTGGGACGGCGACGGGCTGCCGGACCTGCTCATCGGCGCCCACCTCGAGGACTCGGGCGCCAGCGGGGCGGGCAAGGCCTACCTCGTGCGCAGCGGTGACCTGGCCACCACGGGCGATCTGGGCGATGCCTGGGGCGCCTTCGAGGGGGAGCTCTCGGACGACCAGCTCGGCCGCAGCCTGGGCCGGGGCGGCGACATCGACGGCGACGGCCTCTCGGATCTGCTGCTCGGGGCGCCCCCCGAAGACACCGGCGGCAACGCGGCCGGCGCCGCCTACATCGTGCTGGGCGGCTTCACCGGCGGCGACCTCGACCTGCGCTACGCCGACATGCAGCTCACCGGCGAGGGGGACGGCCACTTCGCCACCCGGGGCCTCGACTGTCCGGGCGACCTCGACCTCGACGGCTACGACGACATCCTCATCGGGGCCGACGGCGAAGACAGCCTCTGGACGGACGGCGGCGCGGTCTACATCTGGTCCGGGGGCACCGTGCGCGGCACCCAGAGCCTCTCGGGGGCCACCACCAAGTTCGTGGGTGAGGGCGACCTCGACTACGTGGGCTACGCGGCCGCCGGGCTGGGCGACCTCAACGGCGACGGCAACGGCGACATCGGCTTCGGAGTGCTCGGCGACGACGCCGGGGCCACGGATGCGGGCGCGGTCTACGTCGCCCTCGGGCCCTTCTCGGCCGGCACCGTGGCCATCTCGGACGTCTACGCCCGGCTCACGGCGGCCTCGACCGACGACGGCGCGGGCCACGCCCTGGCGCCGGCCGGCGACGTCAACAACGACGGCTTTGATGACGTGCTGGTCGGTGTTCCGGGCGAGGACTACGGCGGCACCGACGCCGGCGCGGCCTTCCTCACCTTCGGCGCCCTGAGCTGGTAGCGGCGCCCGGTCGCGTGCGCCGGCGCGCCAGGAGCGCACCGGCTCGGGGGGCTAGCGCGGCGGCCCGGCGGGCGGCGCCGGGGGCTGGCGCAGCTGGGCCCCGATGAGGGTGCCGAAGACCGCCGCGACGCCCGCCCGGAGCCCCCCGAAGGCCGCCGCGCGCAGGGCCCGGTCGCCGGGCACGGCCCCCGCCGCCGCGGTGGCGAGCCAGGCCAGGGCCAGCACCAGGGAGAAGGCCGCCGCGCAGGCGAAGGCCGCGCGCCAGGGGCGGCCCGGAGCGGTCGGCGGCCGCACCCAGACCCCCAGCAGCGCCGCGGCCGTGGGCACGAGGAACTGCACGTCGACGGCGGCCACCGCGGCGGAGAGGCTGGGGTCGCCACCGTCGAGAACGGTGTGGGCGACGCCATAGAGGGCGCCGAGGGCCAGGTAGAGGCCCGCTTGGGCGGCGAGGCGGGCGGGGGCGAACATCGCAGTCTCCGGGGTGCGTGGCAATCGTGCCACTTCCGCAGCGTGGGGGGCAGGCAGGGGCGGCCCTTGGGCCACCCGGGTGTAGCCTCGGGGGATGTCCTGGCCCCGGCCCCGACGGGGGACGGTTAGGCCAGCGCCCTGTCGGTGCCCCCGGGCACCCGGAGATGGTGAACATGAGCATGAAGACGCCTGGATCGACGACCTCCTCCTCGACCGCCACGACCGGCGCGGGCACGGCCTTTCGGCTGCTCTGTGTGCTGCCGGCCGACCGGGCTGCGGTGGCCGCTGCCGTCGCCGCGGCGGGGGGCACTCCGGTCATCGATCTGACAGCCGGGGGCCCCACGGCGGGGCTGCCCGGTGGCGCGTGGGTGCGGGTGCGCGAGGGGCGCGCCGTGCCGGGGGACGGTCCGGTGGTGCTGGCGGCGGGCGCCACGCCCAAGCCGCTGCCCGGCCGCGAGACCTGGCTCGAGCTGACGGCGCCGGGGCCCCTGCCCCCGGGCTTTGCGGGCGTGGTGCTGCGCGGTGTCGAGGCGGGCGGCCCCTGTGGCACGGCCCCGGCGCTCTCCCTGCTCGCCGAGGTGCCCCCGGGGGTGCCGGTCATCGTCGACGGCGGCCTCGGACCGGCCGGCATGCTCGCCGCCCGCCGAGATCGGAAGAGCACACGTCTGAACTCCAGTCACCGCATGCTATCTCGTATGCCGTCTTCTGCTTG
>CAXQUZ010000148.1:0-3679 GCA_964226865.1 Myxococcota bacterium
GCCGACATCGCAGTGCTCATGCTCGACCAGGCTGGTGTAGCGACCGGGCTCCGGCCTTGGCCTGACATCCGACCACTCAACGCAATGGCCGCATTTTTGCTGTAGCAGGAGTGAGAGCCTCGCGTGCAAAACGGTAAAACGCGCCTGCGGGTATCGGCCACCGCTTCCCCGACGCGCTCCGCGCCTGGCTGCGCGCGCCCCTGCCCCCGGAGTCGCGCCCATGACCGCCCCGCCCCCCTTCCCCGGCGTGCTGCCCCCCGGCCTCGACCCGGTCGCCCCCTTCGGCGCGGCCCTCGGCCAGCTCACCGGCTTCGCCCAGGCCGAGCGCATCCGCCGCGGCATGGTCGTGCACGCGACCACCCCCCGGCCCCCCGTGGGCCAGACCCCCCACGAGGTGGTCCACCGCCAGAACAAGCTGGCCCTGCGCTTCTACGCCCCCGACCCCGCCCGGGCCCTGCGCACCCCCGTCGTCGTCGTGCCCTCGATGATCAACCGGGCGAGCATCTGCGACCTCGAGCCCGACCGCTCCCTGGTGGGCGGCCTCGCCGCGCTGGGCCACCCCGTCTACCTCGTGGACTGGGGCATTCCCGGCGACGAAGACGCCCGCACCACCGTCGCCGATGTGGTGCTCGACCTGCTCCACCGGGCCGTCGACCGGGCCTGCCGCCACGCCCGCAGCCCCCAGGCCTTCCTGCTCGGCTACTGCCAGGGCGGCACCCTCGCCTCGGTCTACACCGCCCTGCGCCCCCGCCGGGTCGCCGGCCTCGCCACCTTCAACACCCCCGTCGACTTCTCCGAGGGCGGCCGCTTCGCCACCTTCACGAAGCCCGACACCGTCGACCTCGACGCCCTCATCGACCCGGATCGGCTGCTGCCCGTCGAGCTCATGGCCACGGCCTTCAAGATGCTCGACCCGGTGGGCTCGGTCACCAAGTTCGGTGCCATCGCCGACGCCGCCGAGGCCCCCGGCCGCCTCGCGCGCACCCTCGCCCGCGAGCGCTGGCTCGAAGAGAACGTGCCCATGCCCGGCACCTTCGCCCGCGAGTTCATCGGCGCGACCTACCAGTGCAACCGGCTGATGGACGCGAGCTGGGTCGTGGGCGGCGAGACCGTCGACCTCGGCCGCATCGCCTGCCCCCTGCTGGTCTGCGCCGCCGCCCGCGACTTCATCTCGCCGCCGGCCGCCGTGCTGCCCATGGCCCAGCTCACGGCCAGCGCAGATGTCACCACCGAGACCCTCCAGACGGGCCACATCGGGGTCATCGTGGGCAGCTTCGGCCCCCGCGTCTTCTACCCGCTGCTCGACCGCTGGTTCCGCCAGCGCGACCCCCACGCCCCCTCCCAGACGACCACGGCACCCCGATGAACACGGCATTTGCGACATCCGACTGGCCCGCGATGCACCGGCGCTTCCGCCCGGATGCCGAGGCCCTCTTCGACCTCGGCACCGGCCGCCGCTGGACCTGGGCCCAGCTCGACGACGAGGCCCTCGCCTGGGCCGCGCGGCTCCAGCAGGCGGGCGTGGGCGCGGGCGACCGGGTGGCCGTGCTGGCCCACAACCGCGGTGAGACCTTCGCCCTGGCCTTCGCCGTGGCCAAGCTGGGCGCCGTGCTCTTCCCGATGAACTGGCGCCTCGCGCCCGCCGAGCTGCGCTGGCAGGTGGGCGACTGCCACCCCACCCTCGCCGTGGTGGACGGGGCCAACGCCGGCGTCGACCTGGGCATCCCGACCCTCGACATGGAGGCCGGGCCCGGCACCGACGCCGACGCCCTCGTGGGCCCCCTGCCCGGCAGCGCCCTGTCGGCGCCGTGGATGATCATGTACACCAGCGGCAGCACGGGCCGGCCCAAGGGGGCGCTGCTGACCCACAGCATGCTCCACTGGAACGCCATCAACACCGTGCTGGCCTGCGATCTCGACACCGACTGCGCCACGCTGACCTTCACGCCGCTCTTCCACACCGGCGGCATGAACTGCCTCAGCTCGCCGCTCTTCTTCCGGGGCGGCCGGGTGGTGCTGGCGCCGACCCTCGACCCGGCCCAGGCCCTCCAGACCATCGCCGCCGAGGCCATCACCCACCTCATGGGTGTGCCCACCATCTACCAGATGCTCGCCGACCAGCCCGCCTTCGACCAGCTCGACCTCGGCTGTGTGCGGGACGCCCTCTGCGGCGGCGCCCCCCTCGCCCTGCCCCTGCTCGAGCGCTACCAGGCCCGGGGCATCCCCCTGCGCCAGGGCTTCGGCATGACCGAGGTCGGGCCCAACTGCTTCTCGATGCCGGCCGAGCGGGCCCTCAAGAAGATGCGCGGCGGCAACCACCCCACCGAGGGCCCCCCCGGATCCTGCGTGGGGCTGCCCATCCACTGCATCGAGATGCGCTTGGTGGACGCCCACGGCGCCGACGTGCCCGACGGCACCCCCGGCGAGCTGCTCATGCGGGGCCCGGTCGTCTGCGGCGGCTACCACGACAACCCCGAGGCCACGGCCAAGTCCATCGTCGACGGCTGGTTCCACACCGGCGACGTGCTCTCTCGCGACAACGAGGGCTACTTCCACGTCCGCGGGCGCCTCAAGGAGATGTTCATCTCGGGCGGCGAGAACGTCTACCCGGCCGAGGTCGAGGCGGCCCTCCAGCTCCACCCCGCCGTCGCTCTTGCCGCAGTGGTCGGCATTCCCGACGAGCGCTGGGGCGAGGTGGGCCGGGCCTTTGTCGAGACCCACCCGGGCCACAGCGTCACGGCCGACAGCCTGCGCGCATTTCTCAAGGGCCAGGTGGCAAAGTACAAGGTGCCGAAGGTCTACGACATCGTGCCCGCAGATGCCCTGCCCCGGATGGGCTCGGGCAAGCTCGACAAGACCGCCCTGGCCCGCACCCCGCTGTCCTGACGCTCCCGCGTCCCCCCTTCCCAAGCCGGGCCCACCCCGGGCCACGAGGAGACCCCCATGCGCACGCGCTTCCTGCTCATCCCCCTGCTCGCCCTTCCCGCCTTCGCCTGCCAGCCCGACGACGCCAAGGGCAGCGACTCCGGCACCGCCAGCGAGGCCGACGCCGACTCCGATGCGGACGCCGACTCCGACACGGACGCCGACGCCGACGCCGACGCCGACGCCGACGCGGACCCCGCCGCCATCCAGGGCGAGTGGACCACCTCGGGCAGCGGCGACGTGGGCTCGGGCCTGCGCGACCTCGGCTTCGACGACGCCGACGCGGTCTTCAACGCCGACGGCAGCTACACCGTCACGGCCGACTACGGCGGCACCCCCGTCGTGCTGACGGGCACCTACACCGTCGACGTCAGCACCACCCCCCACACCATCGCCCTCGAGCAGAGCTCGCCGGCCGCCGCCACCAGCGCCGGCATCTGGCAGGTGAGCGACGACGTCCTCACCTACGAGATCCTCGACGTCACCCAGGGCTCGCCCCCGACCCCCGAGGGCGGCTTCGGCTCGTCGGTGGTCGGCGGTGAGACGACGGACGCCTGGGTCCAGACCTACGTGCGCCCCTAAGCTCCCGCTCCCCGTCCCGGCCCCCGGCCCGGCTGCCCCAGCGCACCGGGGGGCCGGGGCGCCGCGTTCTCGCCCCTGCCTGCCGCTCCCCGGCCCGGAGAGCCCGTGTCCCTCCTGCTCCCCACCCTGGGCCTCGCCCTCGCCGGCCCCGCCCTCGCCGCGCCCCCTGCCG
>CAXQUZ010000149.1:0-3084 GCA_964226865.1 Myxococcota bacterium
ATCATCTGGAAGTGGCAGGCCGACATCGCCCGCGTGCTGCCCGACTACCGGGTCGCCGTCATCGGCTCGAAGAAGAAGCGGGTGACGCGTGGTGTCCGCAAGGGAACCGTCACCAGCGCAACCGACACCCCCGCCGAGCGCGCCGAGAAGTGGACCCGCTTCCAGGCCGGCGAGTTCGACGCCGTGCTGCTCACCTACACGGCCCTGGCCCGCACGCGCATGAACGAGCGCGCCATCCGCGCCTACGCCGACCACACCGAGGCCATCCGGCGCGAGGTCCGCCTTCGGCAGCGCAACGCCCGCGACCGGAAGAAGC
This sequence comes from Myxococcota bacterium, assembly GCA_964226865.1. Lineage (GTDB taxonomy): Bacteria > Myxococcota_A > UBA796 > UBA796 > UBA2385 > CAXQUZ01. Next base: position 317 of record CAXQUZ010000149.1, read on the forward strand.
TCACCGAGCGCCAGCAGGCCATCCTCAAGGAGGGCGTGGCCGCGTGGATTGCCGAGCAGATGGAGCTGCCACCGAGCTGGTCCTACGACCCGGGCGTGGCCTGGGACGACATCGGCGTCGATCTGCTCATCGTGGACGAGGCGCAGAACTTCAAGAACCTCTACCTGCCCGAGCCCCGAGAGGGCGGGGTGCCGCGGTTCATGGGCAACGCGGGCAGTGGCTCCAAGCGGGCGTGGCAGCTCGACTTCCGGTGTGCGGCTGTGCGTCGACAGACCGGCGGTGCGGGGGTGGTGCTGCTGTCGGCCACCCCGGCAAAGAACAGCCCGCTCGAGTTCTACAACCTCATCCAGTACGTCGACCACGACGCCTGGTCGCGCATGGGCATCCGCGACCCCGAGCAGTTCATCGACCGCTACCTGCGCATCGAGCTGAAGCCCGTCGTCGACAGCAAGATGGAGGTGGTCGAGCGCTCCGCCGTCGTCGGCTTCCAGAACCTCCACGAGCTCCGCGACGTCATCTTCCGCTACGGCGAGTTCAAGACCGCCGACGACGTGGGCCTCAAGCTGCCCGAGCCCACCGTCAACGTCGTCGAAGTCGACATGAACGCCGAGCAGGACGCCAAGTACGACCGCTACGTCTCCGACATCGAGGCCGCCCTCGAGGCGGCTGGCAAGGGCAGCACGCAGGACCGCTCCAAGATCCTGGGCCTGCTCGCCCGGATGGCGCTTGTGGCCGTCCACCAGGACCTCGACGAGGGCTACAACTGGAAGACTGCCGCCAAGGCCGCCGTTGACCCGGTCTCTCCCAAGTTCGCCGCCATGGCCCGGCGCGTGCTGGCCAACCGGAGCTGCGGCCACATCGTCTTCGTGGACAACGTGGCGGCCCACCGCTGGGTGGTCCAGACGCTCGTGAAGGTGGGCATCCCCGAGAAGCGCATCGCCGTGCTCAACGCGACGACGGCCAAGGGCGCCGCCGACCGCCAGCGCATTGCCCGCGAGTTCAACGGCGACCCCGCCGAGGGCATCCAGCCCAAGTACGACGTCGTCATCGCCAATGCCATCGCCTACGAGGGCATCGACCTGCAGACGCGCACCTGCGCCATCCACCACCTCGACCTGCCGTGGGAGCCGGCGACGCTCCAGCAGCGGAACGGACGCGGCGTGCGGCAGGGCAACACGCTCGCGAACATCGAGATCAACTACTACTTCGCGCGGCGCAGCCAGGACGGGCTCCGGTTCAACCTCATCCAGGGCAAGTTGGGTTGGATGACGGAGCCCGACCGGTCATGACCGCAATACTCTGCGGCGTCGTACCGGATGGTGGCCCCGCCCGGGGTGAGCACGACTTCGGAAAGCACCTGGAACAGCGCTTCTCGCCGCTCTTCCAGGGGGCGGTTCTTCCAGGCCTCCAGCACCGCTTCCCGGAACCGCTCCGGGTTGACATCCTCGACGCTGGGAACCGCCTTCCGTGCCGGCAGGGCTGCGAGGTGCAGGCGCGCAGTGTCGCGCTGGGCACGCAGCGGGCCGTTGATGGCCTTGGCATCCTCTTCGTCGATGAGCCCGTTGAGGACGTGTGTGGCGGTCAACCGAATCTTGCGGCCGAGTTCGTCTATCTGAGCCGTCAGGCGCTCCCGCTCGGTGGCAGCGTGGTCCACATCTGCGTTCGCCAGGGCGTCCACCGTCTCTCTCACGAGTGCATCAACGTTCTCGGGACTCAGCACGCGGGTCTCGATGGCCTCCATGAGCATGGGGTCCAGCTTGTCGACCCGCACCGAGATGCCCGTGCAGCACTGCTTGTTGTCGCGACGGGTGCTGCAGTAGTACAGCCAAGTGCGCTTCTTGGCCCGACTGCTGGGTACGATGCGCATCCGGCCCCCGCAGGTTCCACACCGCAGGAAGGGGGTGAAGAGGCCCTGTCGCCCGTTGAGAACAGTGCGTGCGCCGTTGCCCTTGCCCTCCTTGCGGGCGCTCGCCTTGAGAGCGCGCTTGGCCTGGACGCGGGCGAAGGTCTCGTCGTCGACCGCGGCCTCGTGGGCGTTGCGGAACACTACTTCGCCCTTGTTGACAACGTGCCCGCAATACACAGGGTTCTTGAGGATGTAGTGGACGTGGCGGGACCGCCAGGTGCCCGGCGCAATCTGCCGGGGGTGATTCTTCTCGGAGGGTGGGCGGACACCTTCTCGGGTGAGCAGGTCGGCGATGGTGCGGCCGCCCATGTTCTTCTCGTCGGCCAACCGGAAGATGCGCTGGACCACCTCGAAGTCCGGACGGGTGGCCTCGGTGACCTTGAGCTTCCGCCCCCCCTCAACCTCCACCGCCTCGTAGCCATGGCTCACAGTCCCGTAGGCCCAGAATCCCTTCGATGCCTGCGATGCCATGCCGCGCGACACGTTGGCCGACAGCTCCTCGGAGTAGCGCTCGGCCAGCCACGCCAGGATGGGGCGGATGAGCTTGCGCATCGACTTGTCGCCCACCTCGTGCTCGGTGAGGGAGACAATCTCAATGTCGGCGTCGTCGAGCGTGGCGATGGCCCGCAGGCAGTCGAACATGTTGCGGGCGATGCGGGAAAAGGCCCACACGTACAGCCGCTCGATGGGCTGACCGACCGTCCGCCGTCGACGCCCCTTCATGGCCTCTTGCTGCGCCTCGGCCCGCCGCATGAGGCGGCGGTAGCTGTTGCGCTTCTTCGTCGACCGTCCGCTGATGCCCTCGTCCACGAACCAGTTCTCCGGGGGGATGACCACCCCCTCGGCGGCAGCACGGCGCTCG
>CAXQUZ010000150.1:0-6091 GCA_964226865.1 Myxococcota bacterium
CATCAAGCAGGGCGCCCACGACTACATCACGAAGCCCTTCGACCAGCAGGAACTCCAGGCGACCATCCGCAAGGCCCTCGCCACCGAAGAGCGGGCCCGCACCAAGCTCCAGCCCGACGCGAGCGCCGCCGGCGACAGCCGCCTCGGGCGCTTCGGCATCATCGGCCAGACCGCCGCCATGCAGCAGATCTACTCGATGGTCGACCGGGTGGCGGCCTCGCCCTCGACGGTGCTGGTGACCGGAGAGAGCGGGACGGGCAAGGAGCTGGTGGCACGGGCGCTTCACACCGCCTCGGAGCGGGCGAGCGGCCCCTTCATTCAGGTCAACTGCGGGGCCATCCCCGAGAGCCTCTTCGAGAGCGAGCTCTTCGGCCACGAGCGCGGCGCCTTCACCGGGGCCGTCACCGCACGCCCTGGCCGCTTCGAGCTGGCCCACGGCGGCACCCTCTTCCTCGACGAGGTCGGCGAGCTGCCCAAGGACATGCAGGTCAAGCTCCTGCGAGTCTTGCAGGATCGGACCTTCGAGCGGGTCGGCGGGGTGCGCAGCATGACGGTCGACGTGCGGCTGGTCGCGGCCACCAACCGAGACCTGCTCAAGGAGGTCCGGGCCGGCAGCTTCCGCGAAGATCTCTACTACCGGCTCAATGTGGTGCCCATCCAGCTGCCCCCGCTCCGGGAGCGACTGGACGATCTGCCCCTGCTGGTCGACCACTTCATCCGCCGCTTCAACACCCGCCTCGGTCGCTCGGTCGAGGGCGCGAGCCCCGCCGCCCTCTCGGCGCTCATGGCCTGGCACTGGCCGGGCAACATCCGCGAGCTCGAGAACCTGATGGAGCGGGCCGTGCTGCTGACCGAGAGCCAGCAGGTGGGCCCGCGGGATCTGCCCGGACTCGACGCGGTGCCCCAGCCGACCCCCGACGTCGAGGAGCTGGGACTCAAGGAATATGTGCGGGTCTACACGGCCCAGCTCGAGCGGGCCCGCATCCAGCGGGTGCTCCGCGAGTCGGGCGGCAACGTGACCCATGCCTCCCGCAAGCTCGGGATCTCGCGCAAGTCCCTCCAGATGAAGATGAAGGACTACGGGCTCCGCGACCGCGAAGATGGGGGGCGCTCCTGAGCTCCCCGGCTGCCCGGCCCCTGCCCGCTCCTCGGCTGTGCGCTTGACCCGCGCCTCCGGCCTTCGTACGCTTCGACCCGCCTCCCCGGGGTCCCCGCTGATGCCCATGCTGTCCATTCTCTCCATGCTGCTCCTGCCTGGCGTCTCGCACGCCGCCGGGGTCAACACCGACTTCCCGCCGTGGCTGCGCGGCGACGTGGTCGTGCACTACGATCTGGACAGCGCATCGAGCCGCCTCTTCGAAGGCGACGAGGCGGTCGGCCAGTCCCGGCACATGAGCCACGTCATGACCTACGAGGGCGTCTTCACTGCCTGGCACGGCCTCGCCGTGACCGTGGCCATGCCGCACTGGGTCAACGAGACGGTCTCCTTCACGGGCGCCCGCACCATGGCCTTCGACCCGGCCGCCGACGCTGGCACCATGGTCGGCACCGACGGTCTGGCCAGCGCCCCGACCCACCAGGGCAGCGGCGTGGGCGGGGTGTGGCTCGGCCTGCGCGGCGCGCCGATGCACCAGGAGATCTTCGGCTCTCGCGGCGACCGGGTGAGCTGGGTGCTCGACGTCGCCTACCGCTTCAAGGACAAGACGCCCTTCTGGACCTACGGCCCCCGCGACAAGCGCGGCGGCGGCCCGGGCGCGGGCGCCTTCAAGTTCCGCTCGGTCGTGGCCACCACCCACAACCACTCGAGCCCCTACCTCGTCACCGAGCTCGTCCGCTCCGGCCGGCTCGAGACCGACATCGTCGACGAGAACGGGCAGACCATCGCCAGCGCGATGAGCATCCGCCCCGCGAGCTCGGCGGGCCTCACCCTCGGCGTCGAGATCAACGCGATCTCCTACGGCCAGGGCGCTCGCCTCGACGTCGATCTGCGCAGCCGCTTCGGCTACCGCTCCTGGCAAGACATCCCGAGCGGCACCTTCCTGCCCTCGGTGCTCGACACCTCGGTGGGCACGGCCGCCACCATGTCCGAGACGACCTACCTGACCATGGGCGGCGGTCTCCACTGGCGCTTCATCGACTACCTCCAGCTCGACATCCTCGGCGACGCCGGCATCAACACGGGCGGGCGCGTCGAGCACCACTACCCGGTCGATGGCCGCATCGGCGCGCTCGAGTGGCAGGTCCAGTCGGCCCTGCGCTTCCGCATCCGCGACACGCTCATCGAGGCGCTGCAGGCCCCGCCCGCCGGCTGAGGCCCCGCCCCGACCGCTGACGGCTCAGGCCGCGTCGAAGGGATCGACCCACCAGTCGATCTCGAGACCGCCTGGGCCGTCGCGCACTTCAGCCACCACGATGGCCACCGCTGCGGGCGCCCTGGGCAGCGCCGCCACGAAGCGCTCGGTGGCCCGCACCAGCCGGCGCTGCTGGGCCCGCCCCACGAGCTCCCAGTGGCCGCCGCCCCGCCGCCGGTACTTGACCTCGATGACCCGCAGGCGGCCGTCCTTGGCCACCACGAGGTCGAGCTCTCCCCCAGGACAGACCCAGTTGCGGGCGAGCAGGGTCCAGCCAGCGGCCACCAGCACGGCCGCGACGTGGGCCTCTGCCCGCTGGCCCGCCCGCTTGCGGCTGGCTCCCCCCATGCCCCCTCCCCCCTCGTCCCCGGCCCGGGCCCGTCACCGCGACCCCAAGAACGGCAGACGCCCCGTTGCCACCCGAAGGCAGCAGCGGGGCGCCACAGGACGCCGGCGACTCAGGCCTCGCGGCGCTTGGCGCGACGCTCGGCGCGGCGGCGCTTGCTGCGCGACACCTTCTTCTCGCCCTGGTCGGCGGCCTCGACCGGACGCCAGCCGCGGAGCGGCTTGAGGCGGGCCTTCTTGCCCATGCGGTCCCGGAGGAAGTAGAGCTTGGCGCGGCGCACCTTGTGGCGCTGGGTCACCTCGAGCTTCTCGATCCAGGGGCTGTGGAGCGGGAAGATGCGCTCGACGCCGACACCGTTCGACACCTTGCGGACGGTGATGGTGGTGCGGGGACCACCGCGCTTGATGGCGATGACCGTGCCCTCGAAGATCTGGATCCGGGACTTGTCGCCCTCGGTGATCCGGGCGTGGACGCGGACCGTGTCGCCGGGGCGAAGGTCGACGTCGTTCTTGTTGGCGTAGAGGTCCTGCTCAAGCTGGGCCATGGTGGGCATCAGGTCACTCTCAGTGGCTGGCGGGACCAGCCGTGATTCGATCGGGAGAAAGGCGACGGGCAACATGCATGCCCGCAAGCGAGAGGTGCGCGCCGGGCTCGGGGGTCGGTCATCCTGTCGGGGCGCGCTGCGAGAGCGCCGGCGACGAGGAGCGAGGCTGGGCCCCACACCGTGGGTGGCCGCGGAGGGGCCAGGCGGTGCGGGCGCCTGACCGTGAAGCACCCGGTGGCAAGCCGCACCCGACTATTCGGAGGAAGGGCCGCCGTCAAGGCCCGAGGGGCCAGCAGCAGCTGCGGCAGGAGTGTCGATCGGCAGCAGATCCGGGCGGACTCTGCGGGTGAGGGCCACGGACTGCTCGTGGCGCCACGCCTCGATGCGGGCGTGGTGGCCCGAGCGCAGCACCGCAGGCACCTCCCAGCCCCGGTAGACCGGCGGGCGGGTGTAGGCCGGGGCCTCGAGGCGACCGTCGGTGAAGGACTCCTCGGCGAGGCTGTCCGGGTTGCCCAGCACCCCGGGAACCTGGCGGGCCACGGCGTCGACGACGACGAGCGCCGCGAGCTCGCCCCCCGTCAGGACGTAGTCGCCGATCGAGATCACCTCGTCGCAGAGGTGCTCGGCCACCCGCCCGTCGATGCCCTCGTAGTGGCCACAGATGAGCACGACATGAGGCTTCTGGGCGAGACGCAGGGCGTCGGCCTGGCAGAAGGGCCGGCCGGCAGGGGCCATCATCACGACGTGGGTCTCGGGACGACGGACGGCGGCCAGGGCCTCGTCCACCACGTCGACCCGCATGACCATGCCGCTGCCGCCGCCGTAGGGCGTGTCGTCGACGACCCGGTGGCGACCGCGGCCGTGGGCGCGGATGTCGTGCACGCCGAAGGACACGTGGCCCGCCGACGCGGCCCGCCCGAGGATGCTGCCCGTCAGGAAGGGCGCACACATGTCGGGGAAGAGCGTGAGGACGTCGAAGTGCACGGGGGCACCCTCCTGGAGGAGCGGGGCAGTGCCGGGCGGCACAGGGGCCCAGCGGCAGCGGCGGGGCCACGCCGAGACCGGGGCGCAGACCGACCGCCAGAAGCCGGGCAAGCCGCGAGACCGGGCCCAGCGGGCCCCCCCGAGGGGTCGGCCCGGAGACCGTGGCTCAGAGCTGCATGGGGGCGGCGTCCCGGACGACGATGCGGGCCCCCGGCTCGACCAAGACGATGTCGTCCAGGCGGGCATGGACCCACCAGCGGCCAGACGGACCGTCGACCTCCCAGGTGTCGAAGGCACCGTTGTCGAGGATCGAGCGCAGGGTGCCGAGGGCACGACCGGCGTCGGTCTCGACCGCACAGCCGAGGAGCTGGGCGTGGTACCACTCGCCATCAGGGAGCGGCGGCAGGGCCGCGGGGGTCACGACCAACTCGCAGCCGACGAAGCGCTCGGCGGCGGCGACGTCGTTCACGCCCTCGATGCGACCAAGAATGCGCCGCCCCGCCCCGGGCCGGAGGCCCATGCGGAGCTGCTGGCGGGCACCCGTGGCCGACACGAAGACGACCGGACGGGGCGCGTCGAAGAGCTCGGTGTCGGGGTTGTGCAGGTAGACCCGCACCTCACCCCGAAGACCGAACACACCGGTGATGTGGCCGAGGCGGACGTCTTCGGGGCCGAAGGCGTCCTCGGGCACAGAGGAGGTGCGACCCGACACGGGGCCTACTCCTCGGAGCTGTCGTCCGAGGGATCGATCAGCTCAAGCACCGGCTTCCGGCGACCACCAGCGGCAGCGATGACCTGCTGGATGGCCTGGAAGGCACCCTCACCGTCACCGGTGAGCGCGTCGAGGTCCTCGTCGGAGACGCGGAGCTCGATGAGGAGCGATGCCGAACCCTCGACGACGCTCACGCTGAGCTCGTCGGGGTTGCGCACCAGGGGCCGCACAAGGAACTCAACGAGCTCCTTCACGACGACTGCTCAGTGGCCTCACCGGCCTCGGCGCCCACGCGGACCTTGCGGATCAGGTGGCCGACGGTGTCGGACGGGCTGGCGCCGACGCCGAGCCAGTAGTCCACGCGATCCATGTCGAGGCGGACCTCGGCGGGCTCCTTCATGGGGTCGTAGTGGCCGAGCGCCTCGATGAAGCGACCATCGCGGGGGGCGCGAGAGTCAGCGGCGACGATGCGGTAGAAGGGACGCTTCTTGCGACCCATGCGGGAAAGCCGAAGGCGAACCATGGCGAGCAAACTCCTGAGGGGGTTGATCCCCTGTCGGTGCAGGTGGGAGCCGGGGAAGGTGGCTCCCCCCGAAAGAACCGGGGTGGTTCCAGCGTGGCGGCCGGTGGCCGCGGACAGCTGTGGAAGCCCCAGACAGCAGAGAGAAACGAAGAGGGAGGACCGGAGAGCGGCGCCCCACGAGATGCCGAGAGTGGCCTGAGGGACGCGCAAGCAGCCGACCGGTCGAACCCGGGGCGAAGCCACTGTCTCCAGTGGCCCGCCGAGCGGCGTCGCATGCTAACGCGCACAGCCGCCCCTGTCTCGCAGGAAAGCGGACGTGGCGGCCCACGTGCTCAAATGGGCACCGGGAGGGTGAGCCCGGAACCGTCCGGCTCGAAGCCGGCGCCGACCAGGGCCTCGGTCAGTGCGTCGGCCGATGCGGGCCCCACGACCCGCTGGACCCGCAGACTCGCGCCCCGCTCCCGCACCCGCGCCCGCTCGCGGGCCCGGACCGCCCGGGCGAGCACCGTCGGGTCGGCCTCGTCCGGGAAGGCCGCGAGGCTGCGTCCGCCCCGGCCCAGGTAGAGCACCAGCCGCCCCCCACCATCACCACCGTCGCCCCCGCCTCCCGGCGCAGCACCGAACCCTCGGT
>CAXQUZ010000151.1:0-4228 GCA_964226865.1 Myxococcota bacterium
CCGCCCCGGCCCCCGGTGCGGCACCGTCCCCCCTGCCCCCAGCGGCACCGGGCGCCGCGCCGACCGTCCCCCTTCCGCCTCCCGCCCCGGCCCCGGGCGCCGCGCCCCCCGCGGCCCCCCCACCCGCGGCCCCACCCCCCGCGGCGCCGGCGCCCGCACCCGCCCCGGCCCCGGCCCCGGCCGCCCCCCCGCGCCCCACCGGTGCCCAGGTGGCCGCCCTCGCCGAGACCATGGGCCTGCCGCCCCGGGCCGCCCGTGCCTGGCTCGACGCCGACGCGGCCCTGCACCGGGCCCACCGCGCGCTCGATCAGGCCCGCAGCGCCCCGGACCCGGCCACCGCCCAGGAGCACAAGGCCCGCTCCGAGGCCTGGGCCCGCGCCGGCCAGCAGGCCCTGCGCCGCCTGCTGGGGGCCAAGGTGCTCGGCCGCAGCGGCAGCGACGCCACCCTCGAGCGCCGCATCCGCCGCTGGCTGGGCCAGGCCCACGACACCGTGCCCGTGGCCATTCAGGCCCAGCAGCTCAGCCAGGTGGCCCAGGCCCTCGAGGCGGGCGCCCTGGCCCGGGGGGCGGCCCTGGCCGAGCTCCAGGCGCTGCGCGGCCTCGACGCCCAGCCCCAGTCCTTCGGCTGGCTCCAGCCCCAGGGCCCGGTGGCCCGGGGCATGCTCAGCCTCGCCCTCTTCCTGCTGCCCGCCATCGCCTTTGCCCTGGGCTGGCTGCTGACGCGCCAGGGCTGAGGCGGCCGCCGCTCAGGGCCGGGGCCCGGTGGCGAGGGCGCGGCCGGCGTCGGTGATGGTCGCCACGGCGGCGCTGTGGTCGTAGTCGATGAGGGCCTCGTCCACGAGCCCCTCCATGAGGTCGGAGAAGGCCTTGTGGCCGACGAAGTAGCGGCGCTCGCTGTGGTCGTGGAGGGTGGCGAGATCGGTCTGGCCGCCGGCGTCGACGATGAAGCGCAGCAGTCCATGGCGGGTGCGGGCCCGGTGGCGGGCGATCTTGGCCGCCTTGGCCGCCTCCTCGTCGGTCGCCGCGGGCGCAGAAGTCGCCGGAGCGGGCGCCGGGACGGGCGCGGGCGCCGGGACGGGCGCGGGAGCGGGCGCCGGGACGGGAGCAGGCGCCGGGGCGGGCGCCGGCGCGGGGGCCCCGAGGAGCGCGCGCAGGCGTTGACGCAGGCGGAGGGGACTGGGCATGGTGGCGGCTCCTGGAGGCGGCGGCCCTCGCCGCTAACCCAGCGGTCCCCCGCGCCAGCGAGCCCCCGTGCCCCGTCCGCCCCGCCGCCCGGCCGCCGAGATCCGCGGCGCCGTGCCCCGCCGCCAGCCGCTGCCCCGGGCCCGCACCAGCGTCGTGCTCGTCGTGCTCGACTCCTGCCGCTGGGACGCCCTCGCTGCCGCCGCCCTGCCCTGCCTCGCGGCACTCGGTCCCCTCGAGCGGCGCCACAGCTGCGCCACCTGGACCGCACCGAGCCACTACAGCCTGCTCATGGGCCTGCTGCCCTTCCACTCGCCCGCACCGGAGCTCCCACCGCTGTCGCCCGCGGCTCCGGCGACCTTCGGCGCCGGGCTCTCGGCCTGGGCCCCCCGGCTCGGCATCCCCGAGGCCCCCGCCGGCTTCGCCGCCATGCTGCCCGAGCTCTGGCTGCCCACCTGGCTCGGCGCCCTCGGCATGCGCTGCCACGCCCGGGTGAGCATGCCCGTGCTCAACCCGGCGACCCCCCTCGCCCGGGGCTTCCACAGCTTCCGCAAGATGCCCCAACACAACGACCTGCACGCCATCCTCGACGACATGGAGGCCACCCCCACGGACGGTCCCACCTTCTGGCTGATCAACACCGGCGAGACCCACTACCCCTACACAGCCGGAGGCCAGGCCGCCCCCGCGCGCCCCCACCTGCCCGGGGTGCACGGCATCTTCCGGGCCCTCGCCGAGGGCCGGCCCCTGGGCCGCGACGCCCGCTTCACCGCCGAGGCCCTGGCCGAGCTCCAGGCCGCCCAGGTCGCCGCGGCCCAGGCCCTCGAGAGCCCCCTCTCCCGGCTGCTGGACGGGGTGCCCGACGGCACCCGGGTCATCGTCACGGCCGACCACGGCGAGCTCTTCGGCGAGGACGGCCTCTTCGGCCACGGCCCCGTGGCCCACCCCAAGGTGCTCGAGGTGCCCTATGTCGAGGGCACCGTGCGCCGCTGAGCGCGCAGGCCCCCCGGCGGGCGCGGCTCAGGCCCCGGCCACCGTCGCCAGCAGCGAGCCGTCCGCCACCTTCTCGCCGTCCACCCGCGCCACCGCCGAGAAGCGCCACATGCCCCGCTTGACCGGGCCCTTGGCCACCTCCAGCTCGAGGCGGTCCCCCGGCCGCACCGGGCGGCGGAAGCGCATCTTGTCGAGGCCCAGCAGGTAGACCTGGCGGCCGCTCTGGTCGGGATCTTCGGCCATCGCCAACACACAGGCGAGCTGGGCGAAGGCCTCGGAGATGAGCACCCCAGGCATCACGGGCTGGCCCGGAAAGTGGCCCTGGAACCAGGGCTCGTTGAAGGCCACACACTTCCAGCCCACCGCGCGCACCCCCGGCTCGAGGGCAACCACCCGATCGAGCAGCAGGAAGGGGAAGCGGTGGGGCAGGATCTCGAGCAGCGTGGCCGCCTCGATGGGCAGGGCAAAGCTGCCGGCGGTCCCAGGGGCATCGGTCATGGCGTCTCCCGAGCCCAGAGCCTACTGCGCCCGGGCGCCCCCTTCACCCACCGGAGCCTCCCGTGTCGTGGACCCTTCACATCGACGACGGCCCCCTCCCCCCGGGCCACCTGCTGGGCCTCGACCTCGCGCCCGGCTCCCGCAGGCTCCGCCTCGCCCCCCTCGTGGTGGGCCGGGGCAGCGCCGAGGTCGGCCACCTGCTCTGCTACCGGCGCCACTACCCGGGCGGGCGGGTGAGCCCGGCGGCCCGGGACTGGCTCGCGAGCGCCCCGGCGACCACGCTGCTCACCACCGTGGCGGCGGGCTTCAGCGCCACCCGCCACTGGACGGGCGACAGCGTGGGCCACTGGACACCCGCGGCCTGGGCCGCCGCCGAGGCCCTCTTCGTGGCGCTCGGCGAGACGCTGGCGCTCGTGGACGACCCGGCCGCCGGCGCCTGAGGCCGGGGCGCTCAGTCTTCGCCGAGGCGGGCCTCGAGCTCGGCCACCCGGCGCTCCAGCCGGCGCACCGTGCGCAGCAGCTCGGGCAGGTGGCGCTGGGCGGCGGCGGCGCGCAGCCACTCCCGGTGGGGCCGGGCGGGGATGCCGCTGACCTGGGCACCGGCGGGCTGGTCGTCGTGCACCACCGCCGCCACCCCCACCTGGACCCCGTCCCCCAGCACCCGGCTCGGCAGCACGGCGGCCTTGGCGGCGAGCACCGTGCCCGCCCCGAGCCGTGCGCTGCCCGCAACGCCGGAATAGGCCACCATCAGGCTATTCTCACCAATCTGGGCACCGTGTCCGACCTGGACGAAGTTGTCGGTCTTGGTGTGGGCGCCGACGGTGGTGGCCGCCCCGGGCAGGGCCGCCCGATCCACACAGGCGTGGGCGCCCAGCTCGGCGCCGTCCCCGACCACCGCCGTGCCCAGCTGGGGGATCTTGCGGGGCGGGCCCCCGGGCACGGGCGCAAAGCCGAAGCCCTCGGCCCCCACCACCGCGCCCGGGTTCAGCCAGACGCCGTCCCCCAGCGTGCAGCCGTCGCCGACCACGGCGTGGGCCATGAGCTTGCAATTGCACCCGACCCGGGCCCCGGCACCGACGACCGCGCCCGGCGCGAGCACCGTGCCCGCTCCCACCACCGCCCCGGGACCGACCCAGGCGAAGGCGTGGATCTCGGCCCCCGCCACCACCGCGTCCGGCGCCACCACCGCCGGGGGGTGCACGCCCGGGCGCACGGGGGCCGGCGGGTGGACGAGCGCGAGGGCCGCCGCGAAGGCCGCGTAGGGATCGGCGACCCGCACAAGCGCCGGACCGTCCGCCGGCCGCGCCTCGTCGGGCCCCACGAGCACCGCCCCTGCCGCCGTCGTGGCGAGCCGGGGCGCATAGCGGCGGTTGGCCAGGAAGCTGAGGTGGTCCGGGCCGGCCTCGGCGAGGCCACGGACGCCGACCACCGTGCGGTCCGGATCGCCGTCGACGGTGCCGCCGAGCGCCCGGGCCAGCTCGCCCAGCCGACGAGGCCCCACCATCAGCCGCCGCTGGCGTTGTACTTGGTGATGAGGTCGGCCGTGAGGTCGGGA
>CAXQUZ010000152.1:0-9728 GCA_964226865.1 Myxococcota bacterium
CACGACGCTCTTCCGATCTGTCCGCTCGAGGGAGCGCATCGAGATCATGTTCGGCGGCTACGGCACCGAGCCCCAGGCATGGCACCACTACACCGACGCCCCGGTCGACGTGCCCAACAACGACCGCATCGCCGCCAACTGCCAGGCCTGGACCTTCGCCAGCCCCGGCCGCCCCAATTCTCCGGACTACTCGGGGGCCTTCGCCTCCGGCAACCTCGAGTAGGAGCCCCCATGCGACGCGCCCTTCCCGCAGCCTGGACCGTCTGCTTCGCCAGCCTCGCCGGCTGTGCGGCGCCCGACACCGGCGAGCTCTTCACCACGGTCGACACGACGGTCTACACCGACGTGGCCCCCCTCAGCGAGCGGGTGGTCGAGCTGGTGGACGGCGCCCAGACCCAGGTTCTCGCCGCCCTGCCGGCCATCGAAGACACCGAGCTGGCGGGCGCGCTCATCGACGCCCACGACGCCGGGCTGCTCGTCGAGGTCGTCACCGATGTCGACCACGAGGCCGATGCCGGCACCCAGCTGCTGCTCGACGCGGGCGTGCCCGTGGCCCTGGCCGACGGCGAGATCACCTACACCGAGTTCGGCATCGGCGACGTCACCGAGATCACGGTGCCCAGCGAGTTCGTCCAGATGTCCTCGGCCTTCCTCATCGCCGACGACACCCAGGCCCTCGTGGCCACCGAGCTGGGCCGCACCCGCACGGGCGAATTCATCGTCCACGACATCCAGAGCGAAGACCTCGTCGACGACCTGAGCAACGAACACAACCAGCTCTTCGGCGGCACCGACGCCTCCTCGATGACCTCGTTCTCGAGCCTGGCCAAGTCGGTCACCGACGCCCGCTGGCTCTACCCGAGCCAGACCGGTCTCGAGCTCGAGATGTGGGTCGGCCCCCAGGAGCGTGTGCTCAAGCGCATGATCGACGCGGTCTACGCCTCGCGGGCCAGCGTCTACCTCCTCACCGACGACTTCCTCGACCAGGGCCTCGCCAAGGCCCTGCAAGACAAGGCTGCCGACGGCTTCGAGGTGGTCACCATCGTGGGCCCCAACTTCGGCAGCACCTCGACCTACTCCGACGACCTGCGCAACAGCGCGCCCGACGTGGCCCGGTTCCAGGTCGTCGACAGCGAGGCGGCCATCCCCACGGTGCTGCTCGTCGACTCCAACCCCTCGGCCAACCCGATGGGCTTCGCGGTCGCCCCGCGGGTGCGCGCCTTCGTGCTCACCCACGACGTCATCTCGGCCGTGCGCTACGAGCTCGAGCCCGCGCCCAGCGGCGGCTACGACGTGAGCGCGATCCGCTCGGATCAGCTCACCGACGGCATTCTCACGGTGCTCAACGACCCGACGCACGACCCTGAGAACCCGGCCCCCGAGCTCGAGGCCCTGCTCGGGACCATCTCCCACCACCTCGACATCGCGGTGCCCCTGTGAGCTTCCCGACCACCATCCGCTCGCTGCTCCTGGTCGCCCCGACGCTGGTCATGGGCTGCAACCCGCCGCCCGACATGGCCGACCTGAACATGACCCGCGGCGGCCGCGTGGACGTGTTCTTCAACGAGCCGGGCACCCGCGACACCAACACCTGGACCCCCGACGCCATCAGCGTCATGGTCGAGATGATCGACGGGGCCAACGCCACCATCGACTTCGCCGTGATGGGCTTCTCCTACGACGACGTCGTCGAGGCCATGGTGCGGGCCCACGACCGGGGCGTGAAGGTGCGCATGGTGGGCGACTCGGGCCACCTCTACAACAGCGGCTACCAGGCCTTTGTCGACCGCCACATCCCGATGACCGTCGGCAACCAGAACCACATCATGCACGACAAGTTCATGGTGGTGGACGACCGCTTCGTCTTCTGCGGCACGGCCAACTGGACCCCCACCGACCTCGTCCGCAACTCGAACAACTTCGTCGTCATGGACTCGCCGGCGGTGGCCGACGACTTCTCGGACGAGTTCGACCAGATGTTCGAGGGCGTCTTCGGCAACAACAAGGTCCAGGTCGACAACGGCCGCAAGTACCAGCTCGGCGACACCGAGGTCGAGGTCTGGTTCAGCCCCAACGAAGACGCCATGGGGCGCATCCGCGAGGTGCTCGGCGAGGCCGAGGAGAGCGTGCGCTTCACCATCTTCGCCTTCACGAAGAACGAGGTGGGCTCCGACCTCATCCGCAAGCAGGCCGAGCTGATGGAGGCCGACATCGCCGCGGGGGTGGCCGCCGACGCCGAGAGCTGGCGGGCCATGGACCACCGCGACCGCCGCAGCGTGGCCGGCGTGGTCGACCAGTCCCAGCTCCACTCCAACGGCCAGTACCACGAGGTCTACCGGCTGCTCGCCGAGGGGGTGCCCATGCGCCTCGACGGCAACGACAACTCGCGCCAGCCCGGCGACTACCAGGCCGGCGGCGGGCGCCTCCACAGCAAGACCATGGTCATCGACGCCCACGGCCCGAACCCCACGGTCATCACGGGCTCCTTCAACTGGTCGGCCAGCGCCACCTCCTCGAACGACGAGTACCTGCTCGTGATGCGGGGCCCCCGGGTGGCCGAGGCCTACGACGAGTACTTCGAGGACCTCTGGGCCGGCGGCCGCCACATGGGCGAGACCAGCCTCGCCGACGGTGATGTCGACGTCTACGACATCATCATCAACGAGGTGCACTGGTACGGCGTCAACGAGGCCGACCTGCGCGACGACCCGGACGACCGCACCGACGACGGCCCCGAGGTCGAAGACCTCGACGGCTTCGACGAGTTCATCGAGCTGCGCAACACCACCGACCGCGACATCCGCCTCGACATGTGGCAGATCTCGAACGAGAACGACGTGGTGGTCGGCCTTCCGCCCGGTTCGCTCATCCCGGCCGGCGGCACCTTCCTCATCGCCGACCACACCCTCGAGACCTACGTCGACGGCGAGCCCCAGGACGACCAGAGCGCCCTGCTGACGGCCGACCTCGTGGTCAACAGCTTCAACGACAACCGCCAGCACCGGCTCTACATCAAGGACGGCTCGATGCAGCTGTTCCTGCGCGACCCGAACGCGGCGGCCATCGACATCGCCGGCGACGGCGGCCCGGCCTTCGCGGGCGGCCCGAACAGCGACGGCAGCCAGGTGCGCTCGATGGAGCGCCGGGCCGACGTGGGCGACGGCCGCGACCCGGCCAGCTGGTACGCCTTCACGGGCGACGAGGGCACGGGGGTGGTCAACCCCGCCTTCGCCAGCCAGGTGCTCGCGAGCCCCGGCGCGACGAACAGCCCCGAGACCGAGTAGGCCCCGGGGGCGCGCTCAGCGCATCTCGTCCGAGTCGAGGGTGCCGGTCTCTTCTTCGCCGTCGTCCCCGCCGTCGTCTCCGCCGCTGCCGCCGCCGCCCTCCGTCGACACACAGCGGGCGTCGCCGTCGTCGTCCAGCTCGCACGCCTCGTCGTCACCGCAGACCAGGGCCTGGCCCGCGGCGTCGAAGGCCGTGGTGCCGTCGTCGCTGCACCGGGCCCCGCAGCTCTCGGCCCCGGTGCGGCGCCGCTCGTCGTCTTCGGCCAGACAAGAGGGGCAGAGCAGGCTCTGGCCGGCGTCGACCGTCCAGGTCTCGGCGCCGTCGCTCACGTCCACCGCGCCGTCGGTGACCTCGACATAGAGCCCGTCGGCCCGCTCCTCGGCCAGGAAGACCGTGCCCCGCACCCCGATGGTGCTGCTGCGGGTGGGCTGGGCCTTGACCTTGGCGTCGTCCTTCTGGCGGGTCGCGTGGAGGAACAGCCCCTGGAGGGTGTTCACGATGTTCGTCGAGCCCGCGGCGTTGTCGCTGCACTGGGTCTGGTCCAGCGTGGTCTTGGCGCCCATCGTCAGCGCCTGGCCGCCCGCGTCGACCTTGGCGTAGCTGTTCTTGCCCGTGACCACCGACTCGCCCGCGCCGAGGGTGTCGCCGGCCTGGGCCGAGCGGCTGTAGCCGACGCCGTCCGGGTCGGTGCCCTCGACCGTGACCGTGCCCCGCACGGCCTTGATGACCCCGGCGGGGCCCCGCTTGGCACA
Source organism: Myxococcota bacterium (assembly GCA_964226865.1). Lineage (GTDB taxonomy): Bacteria > Myxococcota_A > UBA796 > UBA796 > UBA2385 > CAXQUZ01. The sequence goes on from CAXQUZ010000152.1 coordinate 4,038, forward strand.
GACCCCGAGGGTCACGGTCTTGTCGGCCTCGGACCGGGCCTTGGTCGACCCTGCCGGGGGGGCCGGAAGCTCGAGCGAGATCCGCTGCTCATCGACCACGGTGACCGCCACGGGGGTGGACCAGGCGCTGCCGTCCCAGGCGTAGACCACGGCGTCGTGGGCCGAGAGCTCGACGGGCAGCATGAGCTCGACCGTCGGGGGGGTGGCGGCCGGGGCGTCGGTCGAGATGGTGAGCTCGCTGCGCAGCACGGGCCGGAGCAGCCCGTCGACGAAGCTGAGGTGGCGGGGGCTCGCGAGGAGCGCAGGGCCCGAGAGCAGCTGGACGGTCAGCGCCGTGCCCGCGGGGTAGGCACCGGCGGGCACCAACAGCTCCGCGTCCCCCACCACCAGCTCGTCGACCCCGCCCGTGAGCGTGTGGGCCACGGGCAGATCGGGCAGCACGACCGAGAGGGGCTCCATGCCGGCCACCCAGCCGACGGCGCCCGTCCAGTCCGGATGGTCGCTGTGGCGCACCGAGAGCAGGGTCTCGCCCGTGGGCACGGCCTCGACCGATCCCCCCGTGCGTAGGCCCGCGGCCCCGGGCCCGCATCGCCCGAAGGGGGGAGGCCCGCGGGCTCAGGCCGCCGGGCTCGGGGGCAGCCGGTTCGCCGCGAGCCACTCGCGCAGGAAGGGCCCGACCGCGGCCATGCCGTCGGACAGGCTGTTCTTGCAGAGGTAGCCCGCCACATGGGCGCGCCAGGCCGCGTCGATGTCGGCGGCGTCGTCGGAGGTGCTGAGGACGAAGACGGGCAGGGCCCGGGTGGCGTCTGCGGCCCGCAGGGCCCAGATCACGTCCATGCCGTCGAGCTTGGGCATCTTGAGGTCGACCAGCACGACGGGGGTGTCGCCCACGGCCACCCGCTCGTGGATGAGCGCGAGGCCCGCCTCGCCGTCGCGGGCCTGGTGGAGGGCGACGTCGAGCTTCGCCTTGCGCACCGCGCGCTGCACAGCGCGGGCGTCGACCGGGTTGTCGTCGATGTGGACGATGCAGGGAGGGGCCATCGGAACCTCAACACAGAACACAGCACGGCCCCGGGCGCAGCCGCCGCACCGCCAGGGCCTGCGCAGCGTAGCCCAAAGGAGCCGGCGCGGAAGTCCTCATTTCGCTCCCGGGGAGGGACCGGCCGGGGCGCCCGGGGGGGCCTCGCGCTGGACGGGCCAGTGCACCGTGAAGTGGCAGCCTCGCCCCACACTCTCGAGCGAGAGGCGGCCGCCGATGGTGGTCACCTGGCGCTGGACGAGGGCGAGGCCCATGCCCGAGCCGGCGCCCTCTTCGCGGGTCTGGAGGGTGCGGAAGGGGGCGAAGGCCTGGTCTTGGAGCGCCCGGGGGATGCCCGGCCCGTCGTCCTTGACATGGACGACCAGCGCGTCGCCCTCCAGATCGGCCCAGAGCTGGACCCGCCCCGCGGGCCCGTCGTGGTGGCGCACGGCGTTGGAGACGAGGTTGCGCAGCACGAGCTGGAGGGCCGCGGGGGCCAGCCAGAGCGGCGCGGCGGGCAGCCGCCCCACCTCGACCGCGATGCCCGGGCGCGGGGGCACCAGCGCCAGCACCTCGTCGACCAGCAGCGGCAGCGCGACCTGCTGGAGGGCCGCGGGGCTGCGGCCCATGCGGGCGTGGTCGCGCAGGTCGACCAGCAGCCGATCGAGTCGCTCGGCCCGGGCCACGATCATCTCGAGATCGGCCAGCTCTTCGGCGTCGAGCTTGTCGACGGCATCCTCGACCAGCCAGGAGGCCAGCGAGCGGATGTCGCGCAGGGGGGCCCGCAGGTCGTGGGAGGCCCCCTGGGCGAAGGCCTCGAGGTCTTCGTTGGCGAGCTTGAGCCGGCCCACTGCAGCGCGGAGGGCCTCGGTCTGCTCGGCCACCCGGCGGCGCAGCTCGGCCCCGAGCGAGATCTGTTGGCGGGCGTAGCGGCGGGCCAGCTCGGTCGCCACGAGGCCCATGGCCACCCCGAGCACGATGACCATCAGCGACACGAAGCGCACGATGCGGTCGAGGTAGAGGGCGCTCTCGGCCGGCCGGGAGAGCACGAGGCCCATGTCGAGCGAAGGAATCCAGCGCCAGGCCACCACCACGGGATCGCCCGCGAAGCCGGGGGTGGGGTCGATGCGCACCCCCGCGCCCTGGCTGGCGACCAGGGCATCGACCGCGGGGTTGTGTTGGCGCCGGCCGAGCACGTCGCCCAGGGGGGCCTGGAGCGCTCCCGCCGCGGCGGGCAGGGGCGAGCGGGCGCGGCCCTGGGCGTCGACGAGGTAGACCCGGGCGTCCTCGCGGGGCCGCAGGCTGTCGACCAACTGGGCGAGGTCGCGCTCGGGCCGCAGCCGCCAGGTGAAGCCGCCGATCACCGTGCCCGCGGCGTCGCGCACGGCAGCGCCCGCGAACTGGGTGGGCCACCCGGCCACCAGCGCGCCCGAGGGGTCGGCCAGGGGCACGTCCGAGGGCACGACCGGCGACAGCAGGGGGCCGTCGGCGACAAGCCGCCCGGTGGCGAACCAGTCGTCGGCCAGGGGGTGGGGGGTGCCCACGGGGTTGGTGCGCGAGCTCGCGAGGTTGCGGCCGCCGGGGTCGATGAGAAAGTAGCCCCGGTGGTCGTCTTGGGTCACCAGGGGCGACATCAGCGCACGCAGCTCGACCTGGAGGGGGTGGTCGTGCAGCGCCGGGGTGGGCAGGGCGGCGAGGGTCTCGACCGCCGCCACGATCGGGGGGGACTGGGCCCAGGCCGCCGCGCTGATGCGGTGGGCACGGGCCCAGGCCTCGACCACGGTCTCGGCGTGGGCGGCCGACAGCATCAGCTCTTCTTCGAGCTCGTCTTCGAGCGCCTCGAGCACCACCACCCGGGCGAACCAGGAGATGCCCGAGTAGATCGCCACGGCCGCGAGCCCTGCCCGCACCACCACACCCTCGCTCAGCGCACGATACGGCACAGCCACGTCCCTCCGGGCCCGCACCGGGGGCCCCCACCCAAGCCAGCATGGAACACTGACCCAGTCGGGTCAAGCCGAGGGCGCCGGCGCGCCTGGGCCCGGGGGCCCCCCGGGGGCCAGCCCTCAGAACCAGACACAGACGCCGTCTGTGACGTAGTTCACGGCGTTGTCGTGGCCCTGGCCCGCGCCGAGGGGGTTGCCCGAGGCGAGGAAGACCACCGCCGCGCGGCCGTCGGGCTCGAGGTCGACGCCGTAGTCCACGGTGTAGCTCTCGTCCCCGGCATAGAGTTCTTCGGGACAGGTCGTGTTGGCCACCTGGATGTTGGCCGAGACCGAGAGGCAGAGGTCGTGGCCCCCACAGCCGTCCAGCTCGTCGGCGCTCACCACCCACTCGACCACACAGTCTGGCGCGCCCCAGGTGCTGTTGGGGAAGAGCAGCCACTGCTCCACCCCCAGCCAGCCCCCGTCGAAGCGGGTGAGCTCGCCGTAGAAGAAGGAGGTGGCACCGTCGCCGGGCACCCCGTCGACGTCCTCGCAGGTGGCGCTGGCCCCGAGGCCCGGGCGCGGATCGTCCAGGTCGGCGTCGGCGTCCGCATCGGCATCGGCATCGGCATCCGCATCGGCATCTGCGTCCGCATCTGCGTCGGCGTCGGCGTCCGCATCGGCATCGGCGTCGGCGTCGGCGTCGGCGTCCGCATCGGCGTCCGTGTCGGAGTCCGCATCGGCATCCGCGTCGGCATCCGCGGCCTCCGGGCCCGCCGCGCTGGCCGCCTCGCCCTTGCTGCCACAGCCCGCGGCGCCCACGAGCCCCAGCAGAAGCGCGAGGGCCGCCGCCTGGGGGCCCCGGTGTCGGTGTGTCGTCGCCATGCCTGTCTCCGTCGCGCGCGTCGCGGGCGTGCCCCGCCCGTGGGGAAGATGCCCTGGGGGGCGCCGGTCCGCGACCCGGGCCCGCGTTCTGTCAACCGAGCTCGAGAACAGCCTGGTAGACGAGTTTCTTGGACACCCCCTCGTGCTCGGCCACGATGTCGCGCACCGCCCGGGCCCCGAGCCCCGCGGCATGCAGCCGGGCGATGAGGCGCCGGGTCTCGTCGCGGAGGCCCGCCGGCGCCGCGTCCACGGGCGCCGCCCCGGCCACCACCACCGTCCACTCCCCGGTCACCCGGTCGAGCGTGTCGAGCGCCGCCCGCACCGTGCCCACGGGCCCCCGCCAGTGCCGCTCGCCCCGCTTGCTGAGGTCGCGGCTGGCCGAGACGCGGCGGTCGCCCAGCACCGCCTCCATGTCGTCGAGCACCCGCTTGAGCTCGTGGCAAGAGACGTAGAAGAGCAGGGTCTCGGGCGACGGGGCCAGCGCCGCCAGGGCCTCGCGGCGGGCCTTGGGCTTCTTCGGCAGGAAGCCGGCGAAGAGGAAGCGATCGGGGGGCAGCCCGCTCGCGGCGAGCGCGGTCGTGGCCGCCACCGGACCGGGCAGCGCACAGACCCGGTGGCCCGCGTCGAGGACGGCGCAGACGACGCGGTAGCCGGGATCCGAGACGAGGGGGGTGCCCGCGTCGCTCACCAGCGCCACCCGCCGGCCCGCGGCCAGCCAGTCGCAGAGGGCCGCCGCCCGGGCCGCCTCGTTGTGGTCGTGGCAGCTCACCAGCTCGGGGTGGGCGTCGATGTGGGACAGCAGCTTGCGGCTCACCCGGGTGTCTTCGGCGAGCACCGTGTCGACCGTGGTGAGGACGTGGCGGGCCCGGGGCGAGAGGTCACCGAGGTGGCCGAGGGGGGTGGGCACCAGGTACAGCACCCCGGCTTCGGGCTCTTCGCCCACAGACGCGACCGACACAGCAGCTCCTTCGGGGCGGGCCCCTCTGCCGGCGCTCCCTATCCAGCCGGCCGGGCGCCGGGGGGCGGGCGGCGCCCCGGGGGGAACGCACGGACGGAGGGCGGGAACCACGCGACCGACCAGATCCCGTCACCGCGGCGCTCTTGTGGACCCCGCGCGACCCGGGCTACCGTGCGCCCAGCGGCGATCGCAGCACGTCCTCTCTCTGCCTGGATGCCCCGTGTCCCCATGTGTCGAGGCCCTCCGGGCCGACTCTCTGCTTCGTGCCGCCCTCTTCGGCCTCGTCTCCTTCGCCCTGGCCTGTGACCCGGTCCCCGGCGGCAAGGCCGAGATCGACACGGCGTCCCTGTCCACGCCCGACGAAGATGCCGACAACGACGGCTTTCCCGCGAGCGAAGACTGCAACGATGGCGACCCCGCCACCCACCCCGGCGGCGTCGAGATCTGCGACGGCATCGACAACAACTGCGACGGGGCCATCGACGAGGGGGTCACGACCACCTTCTTCCCCGACACCGACGGCGACGGCTTCGGCGACGAGGCGGCCGGCGGCACCGAGGCCTGCGCGGCCAGCGCGGGGCTGGTGACCACCGTGGGCGACTGCGACGACAGCGACCCCGCCGTGCACCCCGAGGCCGACGAGGCCTGCAACGGCGTCGACGACGACTGCGACGCCGAGATCGACGAGGACGTGGGCCCCCTGTGGTACCCCGACAGCGACAGCGACGGCCACGGCGACCCGGCGCGCCCGACCCAGGCCTGTGACGCGCCCGCGGGCCAAACATCGGGCGAGATGATCGCTACCTGTGGAACGTGGTAAACAACCCTGACGTACAGGAGGAGATGACTCCTAACACGTATGTCAAGTTTATGTACGGGCATCTGATCGAAGAGATGCTATTGTT
>CAXQUZ010000153.1:0-19777 GCA_964226865.1 Myxococcota bacterium
GGCCCGCGGGGCCCCCCGGGGAGGGGGCCGACCGCGGGCCGCGGGGCAGAGGCGCCGGGCAGGCTCAGTACTGGAAGCCGATGCCGCCGCCGAAGCGGATGTGGGCGTCTTCGATGTTGCCCACGTACTCCTTGTTGTCGCCGTAGTAGATCTTCGTGCTGCGGTGGAAGCGGTCGAAGTTGCCGAAGACGTACCAGTTGTCGACGAAGGCGTAGCCGGCCTCGACATACATGCGGTCGCTGAACAGCGCCTTGTAGTCGGTGACCCCCATCTCGTAGCCGCCCTGGGCCCAGAAGAAGTCGTCCACCTCGACGCCGCCCTCGACATGGTAGGTCATGCCGGTGGTCCAGAGCTGGGCGTAGGCCGGCACGTCGCTGCCGTCGGCCGTCGTGGCCCGGTCGACCGAGAAGTAGAGGAAGTCGTTGAACTGGAGGCCGATGCCGCCGCCGGCCGACAGCCGCACCTTCTCGATGTCGAAGAAGTAGCGGCCGAGGGCCTTGGCGTGGATGGCGTTCAGGCCGTCGGCGATGGGCTCGTCGAAGCCCTCCGGCAGGCTGATCTGCCAGCGGCTGCCCTTGAAGCCGGCGTCGAAGCCGACGTACTCGAGCATGGGCAGCCAGCCGCGGGCGTTGAGCTGCATGCCGAAGGTGCCGGCGCGGTCGGCCTGGCCGAAGCCCACCGTGATGGGGTTGTCGTAGAGGAAGCCGCCGGTCTGGGTGGGCTCCTGGTAGTAGGAGTAGAGGCCGCCCATGTAGCCGAGCTGGGCGTGGAGCCAGGGGTGGTCGCCCTTCTCGCGGGCCTTGCGCTCGCGGGGGGGCTTCTCTTCCTTGGCGGGGGCTGGCTCCTCGGCGGGCTGCTCGGCGGGGGCGGGCTCGGCGGCGGGGCTGGCCTCGGCGGGCTGGCCCCAGGCGCCGGCGGCGGCCACGGCGGCACCGGAGACGGGCACCTTGAGCATCGTGGCCACGGCACCGCCCGCAGCGCCGACCGTCACCATGACCTCGCCCGTGGCGTCGCTGGGCACGGTGAGGGTGGCGATGTAGCCGCCGTCGCCGGCGGGGGTGGCCGACGAGACCTGGCCCTGGGAGGCCATGAAGACGAAGTCGCCGACGGTGGCGGGGCTGCCGTTGCTGTCGACGGGCTTGATGCGCAGGGTCACCGAGCCGCCGGGGGCGACCGAGCCTGGATCGGAGAGGGCGCTCACCCGGGCGACCGGGCCGGCGACCGTGGGCACGGGGGGCGCGGCGACGACCGTGCCGCCGCCTGAGCCGCCCCGGGCGAGGCGCACGAGGCCGATGGCGTCCTGCCAGGAGCTGTGGAGCGCGGCCACGCCGTCCTTGTTGCTGACCGGGGCGGCGATGGGCGAGACGCTGTCGGGGGCCTGGATGAAGCCGCCCGTGCCGATGTGGCTGCCGGCGCTGGCGCGCACGCCGATCCAGCCGGCCCCGGGGCCGGACTTGTAGGTCACGAACTGCACGCCGGAGGGGCCCGTGTTGACCTTGGAGGGCAGGGCGCCGTCGCCGGTGGTGAGCTTGAGCTCGACGTCCTGGTTGGCGACCGGGTAGCCATAGCGGTCGACGGTCACGATGGCGATCTGCTCGACGTCGTCGCCGCCGACGGTGACGTGGCCCGAGGCGGGCAGCACCAGCACCCGGTGGAGGGGGTTGCCCGTGGGGGGCGCGGGCACGGCCACGGCCACCTCGGCCGAGGCGCCAGCGGTCGCGGCGAAGGCGGCCTGGTAGTCGCCGCCGCCCAGGTCGCGGGTGGCGCCCGAGGCGCTGGCCCCGAGGGCGCCGATGACGAGGGTGCGGCCGGGCAGGGGGGTGTCGTCGAGGCCGCGGGCCTTGGCGAAGACCTGGAAGCCCTGGTCGGCGGGGGCGAGGTCGGGCGGCTCGGCCGACAGGGTCACGGCCCGGGCCCGGGTGGGGCTGAGGGCGACGTTCATGGCGTCGCTGTAGCTCTTGCCGTCCCGGTTGACGGTGGCCTGGACCGTGGCCGTCGAGGGGGCCGTCGTGACCGGCGGGGTCCAGGTGGCGGTGTAGAGGCCGCCGCCCACGTGCTTGGCCTCGCTCACCTCGCCGGCGGTGACCGTGAAGGCGACATCGGCGCTCTCGGCGGGCTTGCCGTCCGGGCGCAGCACCCAGGTCGTCAGCGGGATGCGCTTGGTGTTGTCGCCGGGCACGGCCGCCGAGGTGGGGAAGAGCTGGACGGTCTTCGAGGGCGGCACCTGGAGGTCGAGGCTGGTCTCGGAGCGCTGGCCGTTCTCGATGCTGATGACCGTGGCCGTCTTGAAGCCCGGGGGCACGACCACGGGGATGTTGGCCTTGCCGCTGGCGTCGGCCTGGACGGGGCCGAACTCGCGGTCGCCGACCTGGAGGATGACGGCGCTGTTGGGCTTGCCCTGGACGGGGAAGTTGGTCTTGCCGACGAGCTGGAGCAGGGTGTGGCCCTGGGCCTTGCCCGGGTTGCGGCGGTCGACGGCCGTGATCAGCGCGAACTGGGGGAACTGCTGGGCCGGCGGCAGGTACTGGGCCACGAAGCGGCCGTCGCCCATGTTCACGATGTTGCGGATCTCGCCGACGCTGGCCTGGATGTCGATGTCGGCGCCGGCGGGCGCGGTGACCGTGACCGAGGCCGAGTCGTCCTGGCCGAGGGTGAGCTGGGCGGGGTTGGTCGTGAGCTTGAGGGCGCTCTCGACGGCGGGGGCGAGGCTCACCATGTAGGCCCGCTCGACCTTGGCGCCGCCGAGGGTCTTCGCGTCGAGGCGCACCTCGGCGCGCTGGCGCTGGCTGACGGGCTCGCCGCTCACGTCGACCTTGTAGAGGCCCGGGCGCACCTCGGCGATGCTGCCCTTGCCCAGCTCGCCTGCGACCTTGCCCGTGAGGCCGGTCATGGGGGTGCCGTTCTTGGTGTAGGCGACGAAGTGGAGCGTGACGGTCTTGCCGGTGGCGATCACCTCGCCGCCGCCGACCAGCTCGACGATGGGGGCGGAGAAGACCGCCTGCTGGGCGTGGGCGGTGGTGGGGGCGACGAGGCCCGCGACACCGAGCAGGCCGGCGAGGCCCGCGGCGGGGCCCGGCACCGCGGCCAGGAGCGTGAGGGCCACGAGGGATGCGCGCTGGGGGGTTCCCATCAGAGACTCCATGGGGACGATGCAGGGGGGGCGCAGACCGGCGGGGCCGGGCCGGAGGCCACGGGGCCGCGCGGGCGGTCTGGGGGAGGGGGCAGCATAGGAGTCGCGCCCCCCGGCCGGTGCGCGGACGGGTCAAGGGCTTGCAAAGCGCGCGCCGATCGGCCACTCCGGGTGCCGCTGGCGACCCGGGAGCCACGGCCGGGGGGCGGCGGAGGCGGGGCGCGGGCGGGGTGGGAGGTGATAGCATCCGGGCCGGCGGCGACCCCTGCCTCTCCACCCGGCCCCCCTGCGGCGGGTCGGCGGGGATGGGGGGCGTCCAAGATGCCCCACTGGCGGCCATCTTCGCCGTGCTCTGCCCCCTCCCCCGACCCCGCTCGAGGAACCCTCCCATGGCAGCACCCAAGCTGACCAAGCGCATTCGTGCCGCGGCGCTCTCCCCGGCCGCCGCCCGCACCTTCGGCGCAGGCCTGCGCGAGATCACCCACGGTCTCGAGGCCTCGGCCGAGCGCGACGCGCTGATCTCACGGCTGGTGGGCGCGCTCGACGACGGTCCCTCGGCGCCCTTCGAGGCCCTCTGGCCCCACGCCGAGCTCTACCTGACGGCCTGTGTCTACGTGGCGGTCTCGGACGGCCAGTACCGGGTGGAAGAGGCGCGGCTCATCTCCGAGCACGCCCACCGCCTCGGCTTCTCGGCCCGCCAGCTCGCCGAGCTCGAGGCCCGGGTCTTCGCCGAGCTCCGGGAGCGCGGCGCGGCCCGCATGGCCCGCGAAGAGTCGAGCGCCCTCTCTGGCGTCGACGAGCCCACGGTCGAGGCCGACACGATGGAGTCGGCGGCCCTCGACGCCGACCTGACGGCCCCGGGCGGGCTGGGCGTGCTCGGCAAGGCGAGCGACTGAGCCGGCGCCGGGGCGGGGGCGCCCGGGTCGCGACCGCCGGTCTGGCCGTCGCGATCGGGCTGTCGGGCTGTGGCGGCGCGGGGACGGATGCCGCGGCGGACCGGGCGGCCTGGCGCGCGGCGGCGGCGGCCCCTCCGGCCGAGGCGGCGGCGCTCTGTGCCCGCATCGGTGCGCCGGGGCTCCAGGGCGAGTGCATGGTGGCCGCGGCGACAGCGGCCGCGGCGGCGGGCGAGCGCGAGACGGCCACGGCGGCCTGCGGGGCGCTGCCGGCGGGGCTCTGGCAGGACGAGTGCGGCTTTGCGGTGGCCGATGCCCTCGGGCTCGACGGCGAGGCGGGCTGGGCGGCCTGCGCGGCGGCGGGGCGCTACCGCGACCACTGTGTCGGCCACGTCGCCACGGCGGCGGTCGCCCGCATGGCGGATCTGCCCCTGGCCGTGGGCGAGGAGGACGCCCTGCTCCAGGCCATTCGCGACCGGGTCCGGGCCAGCGGCGCCCCCCTCTCGCGTGCCCACCTCCAGACGGTGGTCTTCACCGGCGCGGCCCGCCACATCGCGGCCCGGGCGGCCGAGGGGGCCTTCTCCCGGGCGACCTGCGGCCGGGCCCCCCGGGCCCTCTGTGTGCGGGCCTACCAAGAGACCATGCAGCAGGGCATGGACCGGGTGGACCGGGCGGCGGTCTGTGGGGGCAGCCTCAGCGCGGCGGCGGTGGCGGCGGCGGGGGGGACCCCGTGGACGCCGGACGCGGACCGGATCGCGGCCCAGGCCTGGGAGGCGCTGTGTGTGGCGTGGCACGGTCGTGGGGAGGCGAGCCCGGATCCGCGCCCGGACAGGGCAGGGCCCAAGCGAGGCGCTGGTCGGCCTCCACGGCCGGGGGACCCAGCCAGTCCTCGGCCCAGGCCCGGGCCGCCGCCCGCTGGCTCGGCACCACCAGGGCCAGGTCCAGGCTGAGGTAGCGGAACCGGGCCTGGGCCAGGGTCGCGAGCAGGTCGGAGCGGGCCTGGTCGCGGGGGGCCGGGGGCAGGGGAGGCGCGTCCCGCAGGGTTCCGCCGGCGGGCACCTCGGCCAGCCGCCAGCCCGCCCGCAGCGCCCGGTCCACGGCGCCGATGGCCGGGTGGGCGGTCTTCATGGGCGCCTCGGTGTAGAGCCCGCTGGCCACCGGGCGCCGGTGGTGGCTCTGGAGGTGGAAGGTGCGCTGGGGGTGGGGCCCCCGGGCGGCGGAGCCCTCCCGGTCGAAGGGCAGGTCGAGCACGGCGCCGGGGCCGGGCTGGTCCCGCAGCCACTGCTCCACGGGGCCCACGGGGTTCTCGGTCGTGGGCAGCCGCAGCCGCAGGGGGGTGCCCGCCGTCCACTCGAGCCCGACGAGCAGCAGCGCCAGGGCCGCCCACCGGGGCCGGTCGCGCAGCCACAGGGCGGCCGCCCCGAGCCCGGCCACCGGCGCGAGACCCGCGAGGCGGTAGAGGTTGGTGGCCCCCGCCGCCCACAGGGCCATGCCGGGCAGGCCCAGATCCATGCGCTGGCCCCAGACATAGAGCACGGGGCCGAGGCAGAGGGTGGCGGCGGGGATCGCGAGCGCGGCGAGGCCCCGCGACCGCCGCCGGGCCAGGGCGCCGAGCACGAGCAGGGGCAGCAGCGCGCCCACGTAGACGATGTGGCGGTGGGCCGTGGGGCCCGGGTGGACGGGCAGCAGCCGGGCGGGCACGAAGAGGCTGGCGAGGTCGGCGCCGCCGAGGGGCTGGAGGGTCCAGTGGGGGCCGATGTCGACGAGCCGCCCGTCCGCCTGGGCCAGCACGGGGTGGTCCATGAAGGCCAGCGCCGCCCGCAGCCCCACCGTGGCCAGGGCCGCCGGCAGGGCCACGGCGAGGCCGCGCGCGAGCACGGGGCCCCGGGCCGGCGCCCGCCAGAGCCGCGACCCCCAGACCAGGGCCCCCGCCAGGCCGCCGCTGAGGGCGCCGTAGACCCCGTCCAGCACCAGCACCGGAGCCAGCAGGGCCGCCCCGAGCAGGGCCCGCCGCTCCCCGGAGAGGCCCCGGTCGAGCCAGAGCATGAGCAGGGGCACGAGCAGCACCGAGAGGGCCTCGGGCACCCCAGAGACCAGGGCCCCCCGGGAGAAGGGCGACAGGGCCGCGAGCACCCCCGCGAGGGCGGCCACCCGGGCCGGCACCCCCCAGTGGCCCAGCAGCCGGGCCAGGCCGAAGGCCCCGAGCCCGAGGTGGAGCAGGAAGGCGAGGTTGTAGGCCAGGGCGGCCGAGCTGAGGGCCGAGACCGGCGCGAGCAGCAGGGCCACCGGCAGGTCGATGATCCACCAGCGCTGGGGCTCGGGCCAGGCCACCGGCGCCCGCAGGAAGGGCAGCTCGCCCAGCCGCAGGGCCCGCACGGTCCAGGCGTAGCCCCAGGTGTGGCCCCAGGTGTCGGCCGTGCCCCCGCCGATGAGCCAGGCGCCGGTCCCGATGCCGGGCTGGCCGGTCATCAGCGCTGCCAGCAGGGGGGCCACGAGCCCCGCCAGCCGGGCGGGCCCGCGCGGGGGCGGGGTGGGGAGGGGGGCAGGCATCGGCGGGAGTCTACGCGGCGGCGGGCGCCGCGGGTCTCGGGGCGGGCGCGCGGGCCGCCGGACTCAGGGGCCCCCGAGGGCGGCGAGGCCGTCGAGGGCGAGGCCCGCGGCCACGGCCAGGAAGCCCACGGCTGCGGCGCGCCGGAGCAGGGCCAGGGGCAGCCGGCCGGCCAGCCGGGCCCCCATCCAGGCGCCCAGGCCGGCCGTGAGGCTGAGGCCGAGGGTGGCGCCGAGCCAGGTGGGCCAGGGGGGCAGGCTGCCGGCGAGGGTGGCCACCGCCAGCCAGGTCTTGTCGCCCAGCTCGGCGCCGGCGAGGGACAGGGCGATGGCGAGCACGGGCCCCCAGGCGCCGGTCGTGCGGGCCTCTTCGGCCGCTTCCTCGGCGGTGGGGGCGGCCTCCCGGGCGGCCCGCCAGCTCTGGATGCCGAAGACGGCGAAGAGGCCGGCGCTGGCCAGCCGCAGCAGCCCCGCCGGCAGCACGGCCCCGAGCCCCGCCCCGAGGCCGACCGCCAGGGCGCTGAGGGCGGCGAAGGCGATCACCGCCCCGGCCGTGGTGCGGGCTGCGCCGTGGCGAGCGGCGAGGAGAATGCAGACCAGCTGGCTCTTGTCACCCATCTCGGCCACGATGCTGAGGCCCGCGGCCGTGGCGGCGGCCTGGAGCCCCGGGGGCAGCAGGTCCGGCGGAAGCAGAGACAGACTGGCAGGCATGGCACCGGGCGGGCGTGGGGGAAGCCGAGGGACGGCACCGGGGATACCCGCTCCCGCCCTGCCGTGCCCGCCTGGAGCCCCCGATGTCTCCCCGCCGCCTCCGCGCCTCCGGCGCCGCCGTCCTGCTCGCGACCGGCCTCGCCCTGCCCCTGCCGGCCTGGGCCCTGCCCTGTGCCGACATCCGGGCCCTCCTCGACGCCGAGGCCCCCAAGGACGTGCTCCAGCGCCTCGTCTGGGAGGCGCCCCCCGCCGACGGCTGGGACTGCCTCGCCGGCAGCGGCCACCGCCTCGCGAGCCTCGACATGGCCGTCTTCGTGGCCCGCCTCGACCCCCAGGAAGACCTGCGCTGGACCGTGCGGGCCCGGCGCTGTGAGGCGGGCACCGAGCTGCGCCGCGGCACCCGCCGGCTGCTCGACCGCCTCGAGAACCGGGACGACGCGCCGGTGGCCCTCGACGAAGAAGAGGTCGGCCCCGGCTCGACCGAGTGCCAGCGGGTGGCGGCCATCCAGGCGGCGGTCCAGGCCCGCTGAAGCGGCGCCCCGGGGGGCCGCCAGGCGGGGCGCGGGCCAAAAAGCGTCCGGGTCCGGCTCGCCAGCGGCCGGCCCCTGCACTAGACCGTCCCCATGCACCCCGTCCTGCCCGACCAGCGCATCCCCGTCACCGGCATGCGCCCCGAAGATCTGCTCCCCGTCGCCGCTGCCGAGGGGGTCGACCTGCGCCTGGACGAGGCCCGGCGCATGATGGCCCACCGGATCGGCTTCGGCCACGCCTCGCTGGCGACCATGAAGCGCGCCCCGCGGCGCCATGTGCGGGAGTGGTTCGCCGCCCGCTGTGCCGTGCCCCGCCTCGAGGTGGTCGAGCGCATCGAAGATCCCGTCGACGGCAGCCTGCGCTACCTCTTCCGCCACCCCGACGGCAAGCTCACCGAGGCCGTGCGCATCGGCCTCCACAAGCCCGGCCACTTCACCGTCTGCCTCTCCTCCCAGGTCGGCTGTGCGATGAAGTGCGCCTTCTGCGCCACGGGCCGGCTGGGGCTCTCGCGCAACCTCGCCGCCTGGGAGATCGTCTCGGCCTGGCTCACGGTGCGCGACGAGGCCCCGGGGCGGGTCACGGGGGCCGTGTTTATGGGCCAGGGCGAGCCCTTCCACAACTACGAGGCCGTCATCCGCGCCGCCCAGGTGCTCTGCGAGCCCAACTGCGGCCGCATTGCCGCCAAGGCCATCAGCATCTCGATGGTGGGCCTCGTGCCCCGCATCCGCCAGTTCACGGCCGAGGGCCACCCCTTCCGCCTCATCGTCTCGATGACCTCGGCCGATCCCGAGCGCCGCCGCTCGCTGCTGCCGGTGGCCGGCAAGTGGTCCCTCGAAGAGCTGGCCGACGCCCTGCGGGCCCGCCACGCCGCCACCGGGCGCCGGCTGACCGTGGCCTGGGTGTTGATGGGGGGGGTGAACACGGGCGCCGACGAGCCCCGGAAGCTCAAGGCCCTGCTCGGCGACCTGCCCGTGCGCATCAACCTCATCGACGTCAACGACGACCGCCCCAGCGGCTTCGTGCGGGCCACCGATGCCGAGCGCGACGCCTTCTTCGACGAGCTCCAGGTGCTCGGGGCGCCCATCGTGCGCCGCTACTCGGTGGGCTCCGACCAGTCCAGCGCCTGCGGCATGCTCGCCGCCCGCCACACGCCCGCGCAGGGGGCCAGCCCATGAGTGCCCTCGACGCCCTGGCGGCCCTCGTCGGCGCCCACCACGACGACCTGCCCCTCGACCAGGCCACGGCCCTGGTGGCGGTCGACGACGGGGCCCCGGGGGCGGAGGATCCCGCTGCGGCCGTCCAGGCGGTCTGTGGGCAGCTCGACGCTCTCGCCCGGGGCATCGTGCTGCGCGAGGGCGCCTCGGTCTACGAGGGCCTGGCCCGGCTGCGGCTGGCCCTCTTCGAGGGAGAGGCGGCCTTCAAGGGCGACGTCCACGACTACCACGCCGTCGAGAACTCCTGGCTGCCGCGGGTGCTCGCCCGCCGGCGCGGCATCCCCATCACCCTGTCGGTGGTGCTCATCGAGGTGGCGCGGCGGGCGGGGCTGCCCCTCGTGGGGGTCGGCTTTCCCGGCCACTTCCTCGTGCGCCCGGCGGTGGCCGACCCGCCCTTCTGGATCGACCCCTTCCGGGGGGCCAGCGTGCGCAACGAGGCCGAGCTGCGGCTGCTCTACCTCGAGCTGAGCGACGGCAAGCCCCCGCCGCCGGCCCGGTGGGCGCGCTTCATCGCCCCGGTCAGCAACCGCCAGATCCTCGTGCGCATCAACAACAACCTCAAGCACAGCTACGCCCGGCGGGGCGAGCCCGAGGGCGCCCTGCGGGCCGTCGAGCGCAACCTCGTGCTCGACCCCCTGGCCTGGCACGAGCGCCGCGACCGGGGGCTGCTCTTGCTCCAGCTCGGCCGCACCGGCGAGGGGCGCGAGAGCCTGCGCCACTACCTGGCGGGGCTGCCCGACGCGCCGGACGCCGGTCGGGTGCGCCAGCTGCTCGCCCAGCACCGCCCGGGCGCGGTGGCGGCGGCCGACGAGGGCGACGAAGGGGAGCCCTAGACCGTGCTCGACCCCGACCTCCACCGCGCCCTGCTCGTCCAGCTCCAGGCCGACTGGGCGGCCCACAGCGCCGCCCTGTTCAGCGGCCTGATGCGGCCCCCGGTCATCGAGATTGTCGATCAGGATGACATTCTCGGTCTGTGGCAGCCCGACCGGCGCACCATCTCGCTGCCCTGGGGCCTCGTGCTCGACCAGCCCTGGGTGGTCGTTGCCGAGGTGCTCAAGCACGAGATGGCCCACCAGTTCTGCGATGAGATCCTGGGCGCCAGCGCCGAGGCCCCCCACGGCCCCACCTTCCAGCGGGTCTGTGCCCAGCGCGGCATCGACCCCCGCCACGCGGGCCTTCCCACGGTGGGCCCCGGGGCCGCCGCCGGCGACACGGGCGAGAGCCAGCGCGTCTTCCGGCGCATCCGGCGGCTGCTGGCCCTGGCCGAGAGCCCCGAACAGCACGAGGCCGAGGCGGCGATGGCGGCGGCCCGGCGGCTGCTGCTCGCCCACAACCTCGAGCTCGAGCGGGTGCGGGCCCCCCGGCGCTTTGCCGTGCGCCAGGTCGGTCCCTGCCAGGCGCGCCACCCGGCCCACCACAAGGTGCTGGCGGGCATCCTCGCCGGCCACTTCTTCGTCTCGGCGATCTGGGTCCACGCCTACCGCCCCCGGGACGGCCAGCCCGCCCGGGTGCTCGAGCTGTCGGGCACCCCCGAGAACCTCGACATCGCCGCCTATGCCTGGGACTTTCTCGTGCGCACGGGCGAGCGGCTCTGGGCCGCCCACAAGGCCCGGGAGGGCATCGCCTCCGACCGCCCCCGGCGCCGCTTCCTGGCGGGGGTCATGGTGGGCTTCCTCGAGAAGCTCGACGCCGAGGCCGCCGCCAGCGCCACCGCCGGGCTGGTCTGGACGGGCGATCCCCTGCTCCAGGACTGGCTGGCCCGCCGCCACCCCGACCAGCGCACGGTCCGGCCCGCCGAGATGGTGGCCGACGCCTCCTGGGACTCGGGCCGGCGGGTCGGTCGCGAGATCGTCCTCCACCGCGGCATCACGACCGAGACGCAAGCGGCGGGCGCCCCCGTGCCTAGGCTGGCCTCTCCCCCCACCGAGGCCCCATGACCGCCGCACTCTCGCCCGCACCGGACGCCAACGCCCGCACCCTCGCCGCCGTCGCCCACAGCCTCACCTTCGTCGAGGGCGGCATCATCGGCCCGCTGGTGGTCTACCTGGTCAAGCGCGACGAAGACCCCTTCGTCGCCTTCCACGCTCTCCAGTCCCTCTACTTCGGGCTGTTGCTGCTGGGCGTCATCTTCCTGACCTGCGGGCTCGGGGCCGTGCTCGCCATCCCCTACGTGATCTTCGAGGTCATCGCCGTGATGAAGGCCCACGAGGGCGAGTGGTACCGGCTGCCCGTGGTCGGCGACTGGGCCTACGCCCGCCACCACCCCTGAAGCGGCGGCGCCCGCTCCCCCGGGGTGGGAGAGCGGCCGCGACAGCGAGCCGGGGACCCCGCGGCCGAAGGGTCAGCGGCCGAAGAAGGCGTCCCGCACGACCGGGTTGATGATGGCGGCGAGCACCAGGGCGACCAGGAAGCCGATGGTGGCGTAGATGAGGTCGCGGGCCATGAGCCGCAGGGCAGCCTTGGGGGTGCGCTCGGGGCCCGAGAGCTGGCGCCAAGCCATGCTGAGCTCGCGACCGCCGAGCAGGCCGATGAAGACCCAGGTGGTGCTCATGGGCACCTTCGACCACACCTTGAAGACGTAGAGGATGACGCCGTAGATGAGGTTGATGACCGTCGCGGAGCGCACGTCGACCACGTCGCTCTTCTCGTTGACGACCTCCTGGACCCGCTCGCCGCCCATGTAGAAGAGCAGCCCGAGGCCGAGGAAGATGGTGCCCGTGAAGCCCACGAACTGGACCACCGACAGCGCCCGGGGCAGGTAGACGGCGATGTTCGCGGCGTCCTGCTGGAGCCAGACCGACCAGAGGAAGCCGGAGCTGATCCACTGGGCCCAGCGCCAGGCGGGGTGGGCGGGGCCCTGGAAGCGGGCCTTCATCCACGGCCCGAGGCTCAGGTAGAGCGCCACCGCACAGACGAAGGCGATGCCGTAGCCGCTGACCGACTTCATCGCGACGGCGCTGACGCTCTTGGCCTCGGTGGCGAAGCTCGTCAGTAGCAGGAAGGTGGTCGAGACCGGCATGCGCATGCGGGTCAGGATCAGCAGGAACAGGGGCGCGGCCACCTGGAGGAACTGGAACTCGGTGGGGGCCGTGTCGAAGCCCTTGCTGGCGAGCCGGCCGTAGCTGACGTCACCGCCGTAGGACCACCAGGACCAGCCCATCGTCAGCACGAAGATGCCGCCGATGAACAGCCACAGCTTCCACCAGGCCACTTCCTTGTTGGACGAGATGAAGGTGCCGATGGTCTGGATGCTGTCGTTCGCCACCGCCGAGTAGCCGGCGAAGAGGAAGCCCACCCACATCGCCACCTGGGCGTAGGGCGTGGCCGCCCCGGCGAGCAGAAAGCCCAGACCGAGCACGATCAAGAAGTTCCGCTCCTGCCGCAGCAGGCTCCAGAAGGAGCGCAGCGGGACGGAGGGCGGGACGGGTTCGTTCGTGGCGAGATGGTCGCCTTGGATACTCACAGCTGCTTCCAGACTTGAGCGGATCGGATGGTATCCAGCGTCCGGTGACAGCAGGATGGCGCCTCTGTGCCATTGCCGACACGGCGTGGTCACACTGCGGGCGGTCAGCTGCCCGTGCGCAGCAGCAGCGCCACCCGGCCCGGGGCCGTGAGCCCGAGAGCGCTGATCCACAGCTCGTCTTCGCCGTCCTCGTCCAGGTCGCCGGCGCTGGCCATGCCCGTGCCCAGGCCGTCGCCCGGCTGGTCGGTGGGCAGCAGCAGGGCGCCCAGATCCCCAAGCTCTTCGTGCGATCCGTCCAGGATTGTGCCGTCCACGTCGAGGATCCAGATCGCCCCGTCGATCGTGTCGTCGGCGCCGGTGCCGTCCCGCCCGGGCGCCCCGATCGCGACCCGGGGCTGGGGACCGGCGAGGCCCGCCACCGAGAAGCCGGCGTAGTCGAAGGGCTCGTCGCCGGCGACCGTGACCATGCGCACCCCGCCGGGCAGGGCCGTGTCGAGGTGGGCCGTGCCGGCGGGCAGGGCGGCGAGGCCGTCGACGTCGAGCAGTCCGACCCGGCCCGGCTGGCCGCCGTTCTCTTCGAAGGCGCCGAGGATCAGCTCAGGCAGACCATCCTCGTCCATTTCGAGGCTGTCGACGCGGTGGCCCATGCCCCGGTCGGCGCCGTCGTGGGCGATGCGCACCCCGACCGTGTCGAGGAGGCTCTCGGTGCCGCTGGGGGGCAGCCCGGCGAGGGTGTCGCCCGTGACGATCCACAGGGCGCCGCCGTCCTCGGTGCTCCCGTCGCGGTCGAAGCCCGGGGCCCCGACGACCAGCTCGTCCAGCCCGTCGCCGTCGAGATCGGCGTGGTGGAGGCCCTGGCCGAGGTCGATGGCCGTGTCGGTGTGGGCGAGGGGCACGCCCACGGCGGCCAGGGAGGCGTCGCCCGTCAGGCCGCCGGTGGGCACGAGCACGATGCGCGAGCGGGTCGGCCAGGCGGCGCTGATCACCCCCTGGTCGCCCGTCCCGGGCTGCCAGCGCCCCGCGGCGAGGCTCTCGATGCCGTTGTAGGAGAAGGTCGGGTCGACCGGCGCGCCCAGGAGCACCAGGTCGGCGTCGGGGGTCTCGGCCTCGAGGCCCGGGTTGCTCGCGAAGAGGAAGATGGCCGTCTCGACGTCGTTCCCGCCGATGTCGAGGGGGCCGGCGGTCGCCAGCAGGGCCGTGTCGCGCAGCCCGTCGAGGCGGTCGGTCCAGCCGCTGGCCACCGCCTGGCCGAGGCGGGTCTCGACGCCGTTGTCGCCGGCGATGTCGGCGAGGGTCGCGCCCCCCGTGTCGAGGGTGTCGGCGGTGCCCCCCACGAGGGCCGCGGGCTGGACGAGCCAGCCGTGGCCCCGCTCGCCGTCGTGGCCCCCGTCGCCGACGAGCAGCTCGGCGACCCCGTCGCCGCTGAGGTCGAGGCCCGGCGCGAGGTGGACCCCGAAGGCGGCGGTCGTGTCGTCCGAGACCAGCGACAGGGCGTCGGTGGCGAGCGCGGGCGGGGCGCAGTCTTCGTCGCCGCCGCTGCAGTCGTTGTCGCGGCCGTCGCCGCAGACCTCGGTGGACGAGGGCGAGACGTCGGCCCGGAGCTGTGCGCAGTCGTCGTCGGCGGCGACGAAGCCGGGGGTCTCGGCACAGAGGGAGACGGGCATGCGCGGATCGCCGTGGCCGTCGCCGTCGGCGTCGAAGTGGCGCACGAAGGGGCTGTCGCAGTCGGCGAGCACCGGCGCGACCCCGCGCACCGGGGCGGCGGCACCGGGGGCGACCGGGCCGGGGCCGCAGCCGGCGAGCAGCCCGAGCACGAGGCCGGGGCGCGGACGGCGGCGGAGGCGGGCGGGCCGCGGGGGCATGGGCAGGCTCGGGGCGGCAGGGGAAGACGGCGAGGGCCAAGCCCATCGTGCGCCAGGTCGGGAGCGAGGCCAAGGGGCCCGCCCGACACGGATTTCACCGGCCGCGGTAATCTCCACGCGCCGCGCCCCTTGGTGGGGAGTGGACGGGGGTCGCGGGCGGGGTGTCGCGGCGGCCCCGCCGAGGGAGGAGCTGTGACCGAGTCGGACGCGCTGCCCGCGCTGGTGCGGGCCTTCGAAGAGCACGAGGCCCGGGGGGCCGAGCTGCTGGCCCAGGTCGAGCGCCACGTGCGCCACATGGGCCGCAGCTACCCGCCGGCCTGGTTCGTGACCGGCGCCAAGGACGACGAGAGCGTGCTCGACCTCGCCCACCGGGCCTTCACCGTCTGCGCGCGGGTCGAGAAGGGGCGCTTTCCCTTCTCGGGGCGGCGGCCCTTCCGGGCCTTCGTCGACGAGCGCTTCGACGGCCGGGCCATCCGCTACCACAGCGTCTACGCCAAGCTCAGCATCGCCCGCGAGCTGATGCGGGACGACTACGCCCGCAACCTCCGGCGCGACCCGGTGCTGCGCTGGCGGGCCGACCTCTACGGCCGCGTCGGCGACCACCTCAAGAGCGGCGCCGCGGCGGGCCGGCTCGCGCGCACGCCCCAGGGCCGGGGCCTGCCGCCGCGCTGGTCCCTCGCCGCGCCCGGGCTGCGGCGGGTCGCGCCCCCCGAGCCGGTGGTGGCGGCGCTGCGGTCCGACGGGGTGACCGCGGTCGCCACCATCGTCGACACCCTGCTCCGCCGCACGGGGCCCCAGAGCCAGAGCCGGCTGACGACGCTCACCGAGGCCGTGCTGGGCACCCCGCCCGCCGAGGATCCCGTCCACGGTGCCGTTCCCGTCGCTCCGCCGCCGGCGGGGCTCCAGGTGGGGGTGCGCCGGGCCGTGCTGCGGGCCTGGGAGGGGCTCGATGCCGACGACCGCATGCTGCTCCGGAGCGTCGCCCGGGGCGAGAGCTACGACACCCTCATGGCCCGCCAGCCCCGGCTCCGGCACCGGGTCGCCGCCACCCGGGCCGTGACCCGGGTGGGCAAGGTCTTCCTCGCGGCGGTCGCCGGCGAGGCGGGCCTCGAGGATCCCCAGGGCCTGCCCGCCGGCGTGGCCCCCCGCCAGCTCGTCGAGCGGGTGCTCGCCGTCCTCGCCGAGGGGGTGCCCGATCTCTTCGACCTCCCCCCTGCGCCGGACGGCCCCCGATGAGTCCCCCGCCCCGCCCCACTGGCTGGGAGCTGCTGCTCGCAGATCCCGCCCTGGCCGATGACCCTGCCGCCCGCCTCTTCGGCGCCGTGGCCGCCGAGGCACGCCTGCGCCGCGCGGCCGCCGCGCTCGCCGAGGAAGACCACCGCGCCGGGCGCTTCGTCGACGAGAGCCCCCTGGAAGAGGCCCCCCTGCGCCTCGCCGCCGCCGACGGTGCGGGGGGGGCCGGGGCCGACCAGGCCTACGCCGCCGGTCCCCACCGGGTGCGGCTGCGCTGGGGCGCCGACGGGGCGGCCACCCTGCTCCATGAGGCCGGGCCCCCCGGGGCGACCGTGCTCCTCGGCGGGGTGCCCGTTCCGCTGGCGCCCGGCCAGCCCACCGCCGTGCCGGCCGGGGCCCTCGCGCCCGGCGACACCCCGGCGGCGCTCGTGCTGCTCGATCTCCGGGGGCGCCGGCTCCGGCTGCTGCCCGTCTCGGAGGGGCCCCCGCGGGGCGGTGCGCAGGGTTAGGAGCCCCCCCAACCGAAGCCCGGGACGGAGCATGGCGCGTGGGCGCAAGAAGAAGCGCAGCCCTGCCTTTCTGGCCTCCCTGGGCTGCGGCCTGGCCGGCCTCGCCGTGCTCGTCTGCGGCGGCGGGCTCTCGGGCGCCTACGCCCTCTGGTCGCGCCAGCTGATGGGCGTGCCTCCCTATGGGGATGGTCTGCGTGCGGCCGCCGAGAACATTGAGGCCCAGGCCATTCTCGGGGCCCCCATCCGCTCGGGCTGGTGGGTCTGGGGCTGGGCCGGCGACGACACCGTGACCCTCCGGGTGCCCCTGGACGGCCGCTCCCAGGACGGGGTGCTCGAGATCGCGGCCCACCGCAGCGGCGCCGCCTGGGACTTCGACACCCTCGCGCTCACGGCCGACGACGGCCAGCAGCTCGACCTGCGCGCCGCCGCCCCCCGGAGCGTGCCCGGCGCCTCGCGCACGGATCGGCGCATCGAGGTGGTGGCGGCCCAGGAGGCCGGCTCCCTCGACGAGGCCCTCGCGCTGGCCAGCGCCCTCGTCACCGACCACCCCCGCTGGGCGCCGGGCTGGACGGTGCGAGGCCTCGTCCAGCTCGACCGGGGGGCCCTCGACGCGGCGGCGGCCGACCTGGCCCAGGCCCTGTCCCTCGACCCCGACGAGCTCGACGCCCAGGTCGGGGTGGGGCGCATCCAGCTCGCCCGGGAGCAGTGGGCCGACTGCGAGGCGACCTTCACCGGCGTGATGCAGTACCGCAGCCACGACGCCGCCCTCTGGCTGGACCGGGCGCGCTGCACCGAGGGCACGGGCGACCTGCGCATGGCCGTCGCCGGGGCCCGCCAGGCCTGCACCCTCGGCAGCGCGGCGGGCTGCGAGATGGCCGAGCGGCTGCGCTGACTCAGTCCCGGCGCCCCCGCACCAGCGCCCAGAGCCGGTCGCGCTTGCGGCGGCGGGGGGCCGGCGGCGGGGCCGGGGCCGGGGCCGGGGCGGCCAGCGAGATGGGGGTCGCGCCGGCGAGACGGATGAGGGTGGAGAGCTCGTCGTCGGTGCGGATGCCGGGCCCCACGAGCGGCGCCAGGGCCCGGTCGAGGGTGTCGGAGGCCGGGCGCCAGATCCAGTCCGAGGGGTCGAGGCCGACCAGCTCGGTGGTGGCGTCGAGGTCGCGGCAGACCGGCGCCGTGTCGCGGGCGTCGTAGCAGCAGCGCGAGACCAGCCGGCCGTCGGCGAAGACCGCGGCGCCGCCCGCGGCGGTCTCTTCGTAGTAGAAGGCGAAGACGGCCCGGCCCTGGGGGGCCGAGAGGCGGCGGCCGAGCAACAGCTCGAGGTCGTCCTCGTCGGGCAGGGCGTCTTCGTCCATCAGCCGCAGGCCCGCGACCTCGAAGAGCCGCAGGGCGACGTGGGTGTAGCGGCGCCCCTGCCAGGTGCCGTGGCCGACCCGGGGGGCCTCCGGGCCGGTCAACAGCTCGGGGTCGATGCCCCGGCTCTGGCGGAAGGCCCGGGCCACCGTCTCGGGGGGCACGTGGCCGGGCAGGAAGAGGCCCGTGTTGCGCGCCGACACTCAGCCCCCCGCGTGGGCGAGCAGCCGCCGGGCGACCCAGTGGCCCAGGGCCATGGTCGAGAGCTGGGGGTTGACGCCGAGGCTGCTCGGGAAGAGGCCCGCGTCGGCCACCCAGAGCCCGGGCAGCCCGTGGGCCTGGCCGCTGGCGTCGACCACCCCGTCGGTGATGTCGGTGCCCATGCGGTTGGTGCCCATGGGGTGGGCGGCGTAGAGGGTGAAGTCGCGGATGCTGCGGTCGCGCAGCTTCTCGCCCAGCTCGGCCGGGCTGTCGCTCGGGCTCACCCCGTGCACGGGCACGTGGAGGCGCTTGGCGCCGCCGGCCTGGAGCACCTCGGCGACGGCGACGAGGCCCTTCTTGATGCGGTCCACGTCGCCCGGGTCGAAGGTGTAGGAGAGCTTGGCCCGGCCGTCGTCCCAGGCCCGCACGCTGCCCTCGCCCTTGTCGCTGACCATGAGCAGCATGCCGCAGAGCCGGGGCATCAGGGCCATGCCCTCCTGGAAGCGGTCGCCCACGAAGCCGCCGGCGACGAGGCAGGCCTCGGGGGGGGCGGAGAAGGTGTGGGGGAGCACGCCGGGCAGGTCGGGGTGGTGGAACCAGGCGCCCTGGGTGGCGCCCTTCCAGAGGTGGACCTCGTGGTCGCACTCGGCGAGGATGGTCGAGCCGGGGTGGATCTGGAGGTGTTCGCCGCAGTGGGGGCCGAGGCGCTCGGCGACCCCGCTCTGCCAGAGCAGCCGGGCGCTGCCGACGGCCCCGCCGCTGAGCACGACGTGGTCGGCCCGCACGGTCAGGGTGGCCCCCAGCGCGCCGGTCTCGGGGTCGCGGGTTCGGCCGCGAACGCCGACTGCGCGGTCGTTCTCGATGAGGATCTCGTCGATGCGGACCTCGGCCTGGATGACCGCGCCCGCCGTGACCGCCCGGGGCAGCAGGGTCAGGTTGGTCGAGGCCTTGCCCCGGCTCGGACAGCCGTAGTAGCAGACCCCACAGCCCACACAGCCCGGCGTCGAGCGGGGCGCGTAGCCGCCCTCGTGGCCGAGCTTCTCGATGCCCCGCACGATGAGGGCGTTGTTCTCGCCGGCGATGCTCTCGCGGGTGATGCCCACGCCCACCAGCGCGCTGACCTCGTCATAGAGGGGCTGGAGCGCGTCGTAGCCGAGGCCCGGCTCGTCGAGGTGGGCGGCCCAGCCGTCGAGCACCGTGCGCGGGGCCCTGAAGCTGAGGGCCGAGTTCACGAGGGTGCTGCCGCCGACGCCCATGCCCGCCGCGATGGGGAAGCTCACGTGGCCCTGGCTGAGCATTGTGCCCGCTTCCTGCATGTGGTAGCGGGCGACGTTGGCGTAGTTGGGCTTGAAGCGGCTCTTGCGCGGGCCCATCTCGACGACCATCACCCGCATGCCCGCCTCGGCCAGGACCCGCGCGACGCTGCCGCCGCCGGGGCCCGAGCCCACGATGACCACGTCGACGGTGTCTTCGCGGCCGCTGCCCACGTCTTCGACCCCCCGGGCGGGGGGCGGCGGCAGCAGCACGGTGGCCGGGTCGGGCACCATGTGGGCGGCGCCGCCGAGAATCTCGTCGGTGGAGGCGGGAGAGGCCACGGGGGCTCCGGGTCAGGCGAAGTAGCCGCAGCGGTGGAGGCGGGCGAGGCCCGGCGCCACCTCGGGGTGGGTGGTGAAGCCGGCCCCGAGCAGGGTGGTGAGGCCGAGCACTGCGCCCCGCACCTCGGCGATGTCGCTGTCGATCAGGGCGTGGAAGACCGACCGGGCCTCGGCCGGGGCGAGGCGGGTGAAGGCGCCGCCGGCGAGGGGCAGGGCCGCGGCGTCCAGGGCGTGGAGCAGCAGCTTCATGAGCTTGGCCTGGGTGGGCGGCAGGGCGCCGAGCAGGGCGTCGAAGAAGCGGTCGAGCTGGGCATCGCCGCCGTCGAGGGCCACGGTCTCGCCCCCGGGGAAGGCGGCCGCGCCCCAGGCCCGCACCATGGCCGCCTCGCCCGCCGTGAGCCAGGCGTAGGGGGCCTCGGCCGGCCGAGGCGGCGGCGGTTGTAGTAAGTGTTCCCGTTGTACGTGTAGCCGTTGTCGTCATTGTAGTCCGAAATCGCTGCCATACAGAAACCCGTTTCTGAACTAGTCGAGGTATATG
>CAXQUZ010000154.1:0-2903 GCA_964226865.1 Myxococcota bacterium
GCACCGGGCCCGGCGGCGGCCGCTTCCCCAGCCCCCGCTGCCGGGGCCCCGGCGCCCGCGGCCCCCCCCCGGCCCAGCTGGTGGCCCGTGGCGGCCCTCGCCGCCGGGGTGGTGCGGCTCTTCGCCGGCGCGGGGCTGCTGGCGACCGTCAGCGGCATGGCCGAGGCCCTGCGCCCGGCACCGCCGGCCCCTCCCGCGGCCAGAGCCCCCGCCCCGGTGGCCCCGCCCGCCCCGGCCCCCGCGCCCGAACCCGCGCCAGAGCCAGAGCCAGAGCCAGAGCCAGAGCCCGTCCCCTCCCCTGCGCCGGCGCCCGCCGCCGTCCCTGCGCCTGCGCCCGTCCCCTCCGCTGCGCCGGCGCCCGAACCAGAGCCCGCGCCCGAACCAGAGCCCGCGGCTGCACCTGCGCCCGACCCAGAGCCCACGCCCGCCCCCGCGGCGACCGCCCCGGTCCCCCCCACAGCGGCGCCCGCCGACCCGCCCGCGCCTCCCGCCGACCCGCCGCCGACGGCCACGGGCCGCTGGACGGGCACGGCCCTCGGCTACCCGGCGGTGATGGACCTCAAGCAGGACGACGCCGGCCAGGTCCGCGGCACCGTCAGCCTCCGGGTGGGCAGCCGCACCATCCGCTACAGCGTCAGCGGCCGCCTCGGCGACGACGGCCAGCTCGTGCTCTCCCAGTCCGGTGGCGGCAGCCGTGCCGACTGGACCGGTGCGCTCGGTGCCGACACCCTCGCCGGCACCGTCCAGCCGAGCCCCCGCGGCGACGGCCGCTTCTCGCTGGCGCGCTGAGGCCCCGCCGCGCCCTGGATCGCGAGGAGTGCGGCGTCTTGTGCCAACCATGGACGTGCCCTTGCGCGGCCCGCCCGTGAGGGTATGACCCGTCCCCTCTGGGCACCGCTGCGCTGCGGCGGGCCCCAGCGGCTGCGGTCCCCCCGCCGCCTTCCCCTCACGTGCCACCGCGCAGTCCGCGCCACCGGAGCGAGCCATGTCCCTCATTGGAA
Organism: Myxococcota bacterium; assembly: GCA_964226865.1. GTDB lineage: Bacteria > Myxococcota_A > UBA796 > UBA796 > UBA2385 > CAXQUZ01. The sequence continues at coordinate 1,002 of CAXQUZ010000154.1, forward strand.
AGAAGGCCCCTGACTTCAAGGCCCCCGCCGTCGTCGACAACCTGCTCGACGACTACAACAGCGAGAGCCTGCGCGGCAAGTGGGCCGTCGTCTTCTTCTACCCGCTCGACTTCACCTTCGTCTGCCCGACGGAGATCCTGGCCTTCTCCGACGCCGCGCCCCAGTTCAAGGCCCTCGGCGCCGAGGTCGTGGCCGTGTCGGTCGACAGCCAGTTCAGCCACTACGCCTGGATCCGCACCCCCAAGAACCAGGGCGGCCTCGGCGAGATCAACATCCCCCTCGTCTCCGACCTCAACAAGGAGATCGCCCGCAGCTACGACTGCCTCGACGAGGAGGCCGGTGTGGCCTTCCGCGGCGTCTTCCTGCTCGACCCCGAGGGCGTGGTCCAGTCCGCCATCGTGAACAACCTGCCCGTCGGCCGGAACGTCAACGAGGTGCTCCGCACCCTCAAGGCCTTCCAGTACGTCACCAGCCACGACGGCGAGGTCTGCCCCGCCAACTGGGACGAGGGCTCCGACACCATGAGCGCCAACCCCGACGGCGTCGCCCAGTACCTCTCCGAGCACTGAGCCCGCTGCGGTGGGGGGCTCCGGTCCCCCGCGCCTCGCCGGCCGCGCCTCTCCACCGGGGCGCGGCCGTGCGCCGTCTTGGAGGTCTCGGTCTCGGCGCCTCCCCCCCGGGGAGCCGGCCGCCCCGGACCCGCCCCCCGGCCGGGTCAGCGCAGCAGGCCCTCGATGAGCTCGGCCACCCGCTCGGCCGTGTCGAGGCGACCGAGCCCCCGGGCCGCCTCGGCCATCTCGCCCAGCGCCCCGGCGTCGTCCATCAGGCCCCGCACCCGGGCGAGGGTGGCGTCGACGTCGAGATCCTTCTCGACCACCACCACGGCGGCACCGGCGGCCTCGAGGCCCCGGGCGTTGCCCTCCTGGTGGTTGTCGGTCACGTTCGGCGAGGGCACGAGCAGCGCCGGCAGCCCCACGGCCGTGAGCTCGGCGAGGGTCGAGCTGCCCGCGCGACAGACCACCAGCGAGGCCATGGCATAGGCGTCCGCCATGGCGTTCTCGTAGCCGATGAGGCCCACGCCGGGCGGCAGCGCACCGAGCTCTTCGCGCACCGAGGCCTCGTAGGTGGGGCCGGTGACGATGGCGAGCTGGTAGCCGCGGTCGGGATCCCGGGCCATGGCCACGGCGAGGCGGTTGATGGTGGCGGCGCCGAGGCTGCCCCCGACGACCAGCACAGTCGGGCGCGCGGGATCGAGGCCATAGCGGGCGGCGGCGGCGGCGGCGTCGCCCTCGAGGATGGCCGTGCTCACCGGACAGCCCACCAGCTCCTTCGGGCACTGGGCCACGAGGCGGGTGCGGGTGGCCTCGTAGGTGAGCAGCACGAGGTCGGCCACCCGGGCGCAGAGGCGGTTGGCCAGGCCCGGGGTCACGTTGGCCTCGTGCACGGCCCGGGGGATGCCGAGGGTCCAGGCGGCGAGCACCGGGGGCGCCGAGACGTAGCCGCCGACCCCGAGCACGACGTCGGCCCCGACCTCCCGGAGCAGGGCGCGCGAGGCCGCCACCGCCCGGAGCAGGCCCAGCCCGAAGCGCAGCTTCGCGACGAGGCCCTGGCGGGGGTACTGGATGGCCGGCACGGGGTGGAAGGGGATGCCCCGGGCGGGCACGACCCGGCCCTCGAGCCGACGGGCGTCGCCCAGGTAGACGAGCCGGTGGCCGCGCTCCTGGAGGGCCGCCCCCATGGCCAGTGCCGGATAGACGTGCCCGCCGGTGCCGCCACCGGCCAGGACGACGGTGCGCCCGGCTGTGGCCCCGGCCGGCGTGTTGGGCGAAGACTCCACGAGACCCTCCCGCGCAGGGCCGCAGCCCTGCCGTCCGGCCCGGCTAACCGACCGGCGCCCCTGCG
>CAXQUZ010000155.1:0-12691 GCA_964226865.1 Myxococcota bacterium
CGGCGCCGTTCGGCCCGAGCAGCCCGAGCACCTCGCCGGCGTGGGCCCGCACGCTCAGGCCCCGGACCGCGTCGACGGGCTCGGGGGCGTAGAAGCGCTTGTGGAGGTCGTCCAGCACGACCATCTCGCGTGCGCCAGTGCTCATCCGCTTCCCTCCCCGCTCAGGCGGGCAATCCACCGCTGCACGCGGCCCTGGCCGGCCCCGAACCAGGTCTCTTCGCGCCGGGCCAGCGCGAGGCTGATCCCGAGCAAGACGACCGTGAGGCCGATGTTCACGGCGAAGGCCAGCGCCAGGGGGCCCGCCGCCGCCCCGGTGCCGCCCACCGCCTCGCGCACCACGAGGGCCGTGTTGCAGACCGGGACAAGGGCCATGCCCCAGCCCAGCTCGATGGTCGGCATCATCGTCACCATCGCCGGCATCATGCCCGCCGTGCCCACGAGCGAGGCCACGGTCTGGCCCTGCTTGAAGGTCTTGGCGGGCAGGGTCACGAGCGCCAGCAGGGCCGCGCCGAGCACGGCCTGGACGAGCAGCAGGGCCACGGCGGCGGCGACCGGTCCCGGGGCGAGGCTGGGGGCCACGCCGGCGGTGTCCATGCCCGAGGCCGAGAAGACCTGGAGCAGGGTGAGCACCATCGCGCCCAGGTTGCCCAGGGCCGAGACCGCGATGAGGGTCACCAGGGCGCCCAGCTTGCCCAGCACCAGGGCCGCCCGGGGGGCCGCGCTGACGAGGGTGGTCTCGATGGTGCGGCGCTCTTTCTCGGCCACGAGGATCTCGACGGCGGGGTAGATCCCGCTGATCATCATCGAAGCCAGCAGCACCGTGGGCAGCATCAGCCCGAGCATGCGCCCGACGAGCTGGCCCCGGGGCGCCACGTCCTCGGCCTCCCAGTCCCAGACCGCGAGCGCGTCGGCCCCGAGGCCGGCCCGGTCGACCAGCTGGGCTTCGCGGGTCTCGCGCAGGGCCTCGAGGCGCTCGCCCACCAGCCGGGCCCCGGCCGCCGAGCGGGAGCGGGTGCTGAGGTGGTGCACGGCGGCGGTCCAGCGGGCCGCGTCCACCGTGGCCACGACGACCACGTCGACCCCGGCCTCGGGGTCGTCGAGCGCCGCCGGTCCCGCCTCCCCCACGGTGGCCGACACGAGCCGGCCGTCCTCGAAGATGGCCTCGTCGAGACCACTCTCGAGCTCTGCCACCGCGCCGGCCTCGGCGCCCGTGGCCACGACGGCGACCCGGGGCGGCGACCACTCCAGGGTGCCGTCCTGGAGCATCATCACCTGCATCGCCCCCCACACGAGCAGCGGGTAGAAGAGCAGGGGGAAGCCCACCGAGAAGATGAGCACGTAGCTGTCGCGCAGGGACTCGGTGAGCTCCCGGCGCCAGACGGCGGCGGCAGCGGCGGGCAGCGAGGGTCCAGTGCGGCGGGCGGGCATGGGCGCAGCATGCCACGGGGCACCGGCCCGGACGGCGGCGGCCTAGCGACCGAGGCGCGCCCGGATCCCCAGCTCGGCCTGGCCGGTGACGGGGGGGCCGCCCGCGCCGGGCATCCAGTCGGCGGCGAGGCCCGCGGTCAGCTCGAGGCGGTCGACCAGGGGACCGGAGAGGGCCGGCGCCAGCGCAGCCACCGACCAGAGCCCCTCGACGCCCGCCTCGAAGCCGGAGCGGTGGGCGATGCCGGGCGAGGTGCCGGCGAGGGCGCGCAGGGGATCTCCGGCGACCACCGGCGCGGGGGTCTCGTGGTGGTGGGCGAGGCCGGCCCGGAGCACGACGGGCCCGACGGGCAGCCGGCCGACGAGGTGGATGTTGCCGACGAAGCTGCCGTCGGAGTGGGCCAAGCCCCGGTCGACGAGGTCCCCGGCCACCCCGACCGCGCTCTCGCGCACGCCGCCCTCGAGGCCGAAGCGCTCGCCCTCGAAGACGAGGCGCCCCACCCCGCCCGGGCCGGCGCCCGTCGACTGGAGGGTGGCGACGCCGCCGACGCCGAGGTGGACGGTGGGGGCGGCGTGGGCGGGGGCAGCGAGGCCCAGCCCGAGCAGCAGGGCAGGCAGGCCGGGGCAGGACAGGCGGGGGGCGAACGGGCGGGTGGGGGTGGCCATGGGGCGTCTCCGGTGGGGGTCGGCGGTCGAACACCGCCCCCGTCCGCCCGTGTCTTTCGCCGCCTTGCAGCGCCGGCCCCGCCCCGGGGGGCCCTCAGCCGTAGCGGACCTTGACCGTGGTGATCAGGTCGAAGAGGGCCTTCTTCACGACCGCGGTCTCCCGGTCTGCCACCATGACCCAGCCCTCGCCCTCGTAGCCCTCGGCCCGGGGCTGGCCGGGCTGGGGCAGGCGGGCCTGGTGGACCCGGGCGCCCATGCGGGCCTGGGCAGCGTCCACCCCCTCGACGGCGCGCACCCGGCCGGTGCCCGTGCCCCGGAGGAAGGCCACACCGGTCGACCGCTGGCGGGGCCAGGGCCCGTCGAAGGCCCCGTCCACCACGGCCCGGGCCCAGGCCCGCTCGAGGGAGAAGCCGTGGGCGAGGCCCGTGAGCTGGACGATGCGGGCCCCCGGGGGCCGGGCGGCGATCTCGCCGATGGCCAGCGAGCAGTCGGGCCGCCGGAACCACTCCATGTGGGTCACGCCGTCCTTGAGGCCGAGGGCCCGGATGGCGCGCACGGCGAGGTCGCGGGCCTGGAGGAAGCTCGGGTCATCGAGCTCGCGCGGCAGCACCACACACCACTGCACCCAGTCCTGCTCCATGACCTCGAGGGGGCTCGGGTAGTAGCGCGAGACCGACCAGAAGCGCGGCACGCCGCCGACCGTGATGGTCTCGAGGCTGTGCTCGGCGCCGGTGAGGAACTCCTCGGCGAGGGCCTCGCGGCCGGGGCCCAGCTGGAAGTCGGCGAGGGTGCGGGCGAGCTCCTGGGGGTTGCGCACCCGCACGGTGGCCCGGCAGCCGGCGCCGGCGGGGGGCTTGATGACCAGCGGGAAGCCCACCTGGTCGACGAAGGCCCAGGCGTCGGCGTCCGAGCGCAGCAGGCGGTGGCGCGCACAGGGCAGCCCGGCCGCCCGGAGGGCCTCCTTCATCGCGCCCTTGTCGCGGAAGCGGTGGGCCAGGGCGGCGCCGGGGCCCGCCACACCGAGGCGCTCGCGCACGTGGCCGAGCTGGACCTGGAGATCCTCGAGCACGCCGAGCCCCCGGTGGACGGGGCCGAAGCGGTGCTCGAGGCGCCGGGCCGCCCCCACGATCGCATCGACCGACAGAGCGTTGTCGACGGTCTCGACCGCGTGCAGGCCGTGGGCCCGCAGATCCGCCGGCGGACGCTGGAAGATGCCGAGCACCCGGACCCGCTCCAGGGAGGCGACGGCCTCCACGAAGGAGAGGGTGGTCTCGGCGGGGAAGGGAGCGACGAAGATGACGTTGCGCACGCCATCTTGGGGCATCGACCGTGCAGCCATGGAGCCTCCAGAGGGCCCCGCTGGCGCCCGGGCCGGGCACCACGCAGCGCGGGGCGGCGCGAGGCTAAGCCGGAGCCCGGTGCGGCTCCGTGAGGATAGCGTGTCGCAGCGCATCTTCCGCTTGCCCGGGCCGCCCCGGGACGGGACGTGCGGCGTGGTCCACCGCCCCATCTCCGCCCGCCCAGCAGGGCCCCGGTCCCGACCCTGGAGCAGCCATGCGCGTCGTCTTCCTCGCCCCGGCCTACCCCGCCGAGATGCCCCACTTCACCCGCGGCCTCGCCGAGGTGGGGGCCTCGGTCATCGGCGTCACCGACCAGCCCGCCGCCGCCCTGCCCGCCAGCGTGCGGCGCCACCTCAGCGACCACATCCAGGTCCGCTCCATCATGGACGAGGATGCCCTCGTGGCCGAGGTGGTCAAGGCCCTCCGCGGCCAGTCCATCCACCGGGTCGCGTGTCTCTGGGAGCCCCTCGTCGTCGCCGCCGCCCGCATCCGCGAGGCCCTCGGGGTGCCCGGCATGCGCGCCGACACCGTGCGGGGCTTCCGCGACAAGCAGCTCATGAAGGAGCGCATCGCCGCCGCCTGGCTGCGGGTGCCCCACTCCCGCCGGGTGCGCACCGCCGCCGACGCCTGGGCCGCCGCCGAAGAGATCGGCTACCCGCTGATCCTCAAGCCCATCGACGGGGCGGGCAGCGCCGACACCCACCGGGTCGACAACGCCAAGGAGCTCGCCGCGGCCCTCGCCCAGATGGGCCACATCACCGAGGCCAGCTGCGAGGAGTTCATCGAGGCCCGCGAGTTCACCCACGACACGATCTGCATCGACGGGGTGCCGGTCTACGAGAACGTCGCCCAGTACCTGCCCCGGCCCCTGGTCGCGCGCACCAACGAGTGGATCAGCCCCGTGATCTGCACCGTGCGCGATCTTGCCCAGCCCGCCGTCCAGGGCGGCCGCGCGCTGGGCCGGGGGGTGCTCCAGGCCCTCGGCATGGGCACGGGCTTCACCCACATGGAGTGGTACCTGAAGGACGACGGTGAGGTCGTCTTCGGGGAGATCGGCGCCCGCGTGGGCGGGGCCCGGCTCGTGGATCAGATGAACTTCACTTCAGACGTGGACCTCTACCGGGAGTGGGCCCGAGCCGTCTGCCATGGACGGGTGGAGGGCCGCACCGGCCCCAGCGACCGGCGACACAACTGCGCGATCATCTTCAAGCGGGCCCAGGGCCAGGGCGTGATCCAGGCGATCCGCGGACTCGAGCCGTTTCTGCAGCGGCACGGATCGTGGGTCGTGGCTGACACACTCAGCCGCCCCGGCCAGCGGCGCCGCGACTGGAAGCAGACCCTCGTGAGCGACGGCTACCTCATCGTGCGCCACCCCGAGTGGGGCGGTGCGATGCAGATCGCGGCCGACGCCGCCCAGCACATCCAGCTCTACGCCCGCCGCTGAGGGCCCCCGGCGGGGCGCCTGTGTCAACGGCGACACGGGGCCCGTCCGTGGGGGGGGAATCCGGTCCGCGCCGGCCCATGCGGCTCAAGTGCGGCGGCCGCGGTACCGAGTTCACGAGAGAACGCCCACCTCTGGGAGGCATCTCTCATGCGCCTCGTCTCCATGCTCATCAGCCTCACCCTCGTTGCCTGCCGCAGCGAGGCCGACCCCAAGGCGAGCGCCACCACGGTCGCAGCAGACTCCGGCTCTGGCCTCACGGGCCTCGACAACGACGGCGACGGCTTCGCCGACACCGAGGACTGTGACGACGCCAACGCCAAGGTCTACCCCGGCGCGCCCGAGCGCTGCGACGGCCTCGACAACGACTGCAACGGCAGCGCCGACGACGGGGTCGTCAACACCTGGTACTTCGACTCGGACGCCGACGGCTACGGGAACGCCAACAACAGCTTCTCGCACTGCGACCCGCCCTGGACCTTCCTGGTCGCCGACGCCACCGACTGCAACGACACGGACGCCACGGCCTACCCGGGCGCCGCCGAGGTCTGCGACGAGGTCGACAACAACTGCGACGGCACGGTCGACGAGGGGGTCACCGAGACCTACTACGGCGACGTGGACGACGACGGCTGGGGCGACGCCCTCTCGGCCATCCAGGCCTGCGCCGAGCCCAGCGGCTACACCGACCGGGCCGGGGACTGCGACGACAACGCCGCCAGCGTGAACCCCAACAGCTGGGAGATCTGCGACGGCATCGACAACGACTGCGACGCCAGCGTCGACGAGTACGGCGCCCTCGGCGGCAGCTCCTACTACCAGGACAGCGACGGCGACGGCTTCGGCGACCCCCTCGTCGGCACCTCCGCCTGCAGCGCCCCCTCGGGCTTCGTCACCGACAACACCGACTGCGACGACGCCAGCATCGAGGTCAACCCGGGCGCCATCGAGGTCTGTGACGGCATCGACAACGACTGCGACGACAGCACCGACACGGTCGACGACGACGCCGACGGCTACCTGGCGGCGGCCTGTGGGGGCGGCGACTGCGACGACGCCGACGCGGCGGTCAACCCGGGCATGACCGAGGTCTGGTACGACGGCACCGACGCCGACTGTGGCGGCGACGACGACTACGACGCCGACGCCGACGGCCACCGCGCCACCCTCTTCGGCGGCGGCGACTGCAACGCCAGCCTCGCCAGCATCAACCCCGACGCCACCGAGACCTGGTACGACGGCGTCGACGCCGACTGTGCGGGCGACGACGACTTCGACGCCGACGCCGACGGCTTCCAGAGCGACGGCTTCGGGGGCACCGACTGCGACGACGCCGTGGCCTCGACCTACCCCGGCGCCGCCGACACCTGGTACGACGGCGTCGACTCCGACTGCGCCGGCGACAGCGACTACGACTTCGATCTCGACGGCTACGACGCCGCGGCCTACGGCGGCACCGACTGCGCCGACCTCAACCCGAACCGCAACCCGGGCGTCGCCGAGACCTGGTACGACGGCGTCGACTCCGACTGCGACGGGGCCAGCGACTACGACGCCGACGCCGACGGCTACGACTCCGACCAGTACGGCGGCACCGACTGCTGGGACGCCGAGGCGGGCATGAACCCCGGCGCCACCGAGGTGGCCGACGACGGCCTCGACAACGACTGCGACGGCACGGCCCTGCGCGGCAGCGTCTCGGGCGGCGAGCAGGCCGACAACGCCGACGCCATCCTGCTCGGCGAGGCGGCCGTCGACCGCCTCAGCCAGGGCGACCCGGGCTTCGCCTGGGCCGGCGACCTCGACGGCGACGGCAACGACGACCTCGTCGTGGGCGCCATCCTCGAAGACACGGCGGGCACCAATGCCGGCGCCGCCTACGTCGTGCCCGGGCCCATCACGGGCACCTCCGACGTGGGCACGGCCGCCATGGCCAAGCTCACCGGCGAGGCGGCGGGCGACTACGCCGGCCGCGGCGTCACCGGCCTCGGCGACGTGGACGGCGACGGCTTCGACGACCTGGGCATCAACAGCCTCAACGAAGACAGCGGCGGCTCGAACGCCGGCGCGGTCTACGTGCTCTTCGGGCCCGTGACCTCCGACGCCTCGCTCGCCACCGCCGACGCCAAGTTCACCGGGGTGGCCGCCGACGACATCTTCGCCGAGCTGGCCTTCACCGGCGACCTCGACGGCGACGGCAAGAACGACATGGTCGTCGGCGCCCAGGGCTGGGACGGCGGCGGCACCAACTCCGGCGGCGCCTTCCTCTTCTACGGCCCCATGTCGGTCGACGGCGCCGCCACCAGCGCCGGCGTGCGCCTCGTCGGCGAGGGCGCCGGCGACGAGGCCGGCTCCTCCATCGGCGCGGGCGGCGACGTCAACGGCGACGGCTTCACGGATCTGCTCATCGGCGCCATCCGCGAAGACGCCGGCGGCACCGATGCCGGCGCGGTCTACCTCGTCCACGGCCCGGTCACGACCGCCACCGACCTCTCCCAGGCCGACGCCAAGCTCACCGGCGAAGAGGCCGACGCCCAGATCGGCTCCGGGGTCAGCGTCGCGAACGCCGGCGACACCAACAACGACGGCTACGACGACCTCATCATCGGCGCCCAGTACGACAACACGGCCGCCGAGCTCGCCGGCGCCGCCTACATCGTGCTCGGCCCGGTCTCGACCGGCACGGCCAGCCTCGCCACCGCCGACGCCAAGCTGCTCGGTGTGGCCGAGCGCGACCGCACCGGCGACAGCGTGCACGGGGTGGGCGACGTGGACGGCGACGGCAACGCCGACGTCATCATCGGCTCGGGCTACTCCGACTACTCCTCGGCCGACGGCGGCATGGCCTACGTCGTGACGGGCCCGATGTCGGGCACCAGCTCGCTGCAGACGGCCCACTTCTCGACCTGGGCCACCGGCGACGGCGACCGCGCCCGGGGCCACGGGGTGGGCGACCTCGACGGCGACGGCCTCGACGACATCGGTCTGGGCGCCATGCTCAACGACACGGCCAGCAACAACGCCGGCGCCCTCTACCTGTTCATGGCCGCGGGCATGTGAGCCCCGTGGCCACGACGCCCGCCGATCCCCCCGGGCCGGCCGCCCCCGCTGGCGGCTGGCCCCTCAGCTTCCTGACGCTGCCCGTGGCCGACGTGGCCCGGGCCGCCGCCTTCTACCGGGCGCTCGGGCTGCCGCCGGCGGATCGCTCGCCGCCGGGCTGTGCCTTCTTTGCGCTGCCCGGCGCGACCCTGGCCCTGCTCTCGGCCGACCACTTCGCCCGCGAGACCGGCGCCCCGGCCCCGCCCCCGGGCGGCGCGGGCCAGTCGTGGAACACGGCCCAAGATTCCGACATCGAGAGCATTCTCGCGCTCTGCTGCGCCGCTGGCGGCACCGTGCTGCGGCCCCCGAGCCCCACCCCCTGGGGCGGCCGGCGCGCGTGGATGGCCGACCCGGACGGCCACCGCTGGGAGGTGGTCTGGAACCCCCGGCGCCTTGGGCCGCCATGGCAGGCGGGCGGCTGATCCCCGTCAGAGCCCCCCAAGAACGCCGATCCCTGGCCGACTCCTGGCGGATCGCCCCCCGAAAATGACCCGCAGATGCCACAGCCGCGCTTGCGGGTGTGGCGTTACCCGGGCCACCTCTTGCGGGGCCGGTGGGACGGGCTGCCCTCCCACCAGGTTCTTCTCGCCCTCTCTTCTGGAGCATTGCAATGGGCCTCCGACTGATCGGCTTCTTCACCCTGCTGGGCCTCGCGGCCTGTGAACCCGACACCAAGAGCGACGGTGGCGACGGCACCGACGGCGCGGACGGCGGCGGCGACGGCTCCGGCTCGGGCCTCGACGGCACCGACGGCACCGACGGCACCGACGGGACGGATGGCTCCGACGGCGGCGACGGCTCCGACGGCTCCGACGGCGGCAGCGGCAAGGAAGACTGCCAGGTCGCCCTCGACCTCGGCGTCTGGCTCGACCCCGACGTGTGGGACGTCGCCCTCCTCACCACCGAGGGCTACACCAACGACGCCGGCATCCAGGGCATCTTCGACCTCATCCCCAACGGCGGCGACGAGGTCAGCGAGGTCACCCTCCCCGTGGTCGAGGCCACGGTCATCAACGTCGGCTACGCCCCCGAGGGCGGCAGCCCGAACGTCTACCTCCAGGACGCCGCCGGCGCGATCATGACCTACTACGTCGAGACCAGCCCCGACGTGAAGCCCGGCGACAAGGTCAGCTTCGTGGCCACCGCCGCCACGAACTACTTCGGCACCCGCGAGATCACCGCCCTGACCGACTTCACCATCGTCAGCAGCGGCAACCCGATCCACTACAACGTGGGCCACGACACCTCGCTCGACTTCGCCAGCATCGGCCTCCAGAACGTGCATGTCTGGGGCGAGCTGACCGGCTCCCAGGGCGAGTGCGGCTCGGGCACCGAGTGCTTCGACCTCACCCACGGCTCCCAGTCCGTCACCTACCGCATCAACACGGAGTACCTCGAGTACCCCGACCAGGTGGGCGACTGTGTCGACCTGCTGGCCCCCCTCGGCTCCTACTCCGAGGCCCCGCAGATCAACATCACCAACTACGACTGGCGCTGGGTCAGCTACTGATTGGCAACACAAGACCGGCAGGGAGGGAAACGATGACGCGCATCACCACATCCATCGCGGCCCTCGCTGCCGTGTCGCTCGGGGCCTGTGCGGATCCGCGCACGAGCCCCGAGGCCACCGACGGCTGGTACGAGGACGGCACGGCCCAGGACGTCGCCGAGGCCATCGACTGGACCGACCAGAACTACGGCTTCCCCACCGAGACGGCCGACGGCATCGGCGCCATGAAGGACGATGTCTTCCCCGTCTCCGACACCCGGGCCATCGGCGTCGCCCCCAACGACCTCTTCGAGGGGCGGGCCGACTGTGGCACCGAGACCATCAGCGCGCTGCCGCGCACCATCTCGGGCATCCTGACCCTCCACCCGGCCTGGTACATCAAGGTCTTCGGGTGCAACCCGTCGGGCGAGGGCAACTACGACACCGACAGCGAGGAGAAGTACTACTCCTCCTTCTTCATCCAGGACGGCACGGGCGGCGTCTTCGTGCTGCTCGACAGCCGGGTGGCCCCCTTCGACCTGGGCGACCGGGTGACCATCAACGTCCGGGCGGTCAAGTCCCACTACTCCTGGGACATGGTCTACAACCACGACGTGCTCAGCATCGAGCGCGGCGTCTCGCCCATCTACTACCAGCTGCCCCCCGACACCCCCTACCGGGACCGGGTGGACGACAGCACCGCCCAGAACGACGACATCTGCGACTTCGACACTGAAGCCACGACCCTCGGCCAGGAACAGGTCAACGCGGTCGTGCGGGTCGAGGGCGAGGTGCTGACCGCCCTCGACGACTTCGGCGGCTTCACCATCCAGGGCGACGACGGCGCGGTCTTCCACGCCAGTCTCGGCCTCGACCTGGGCCGCCGCCCGGCGCTGGATCCCCAGCCCGGCCAGCGCATGCGGGTCACCGGTCCGGTCATGCGGGCCTTCAACTTCGACAACTCCTGCACCATCTTCCCCATCGCGGTCACGCGGATCGGCCAGGTCGAGCTTCTCGACGACGCCGCCCGCTGAGGAGACCCGACGTGCTTCGTTCCTGCGCAGCCGCCCTGCTGCTGGTGGCCCCCGGCGCCGCCTTCGCCCAGGCCACCAACTCCGACCTCGAGTACCGCGAGTCCGAGCTCGAACGCCAGAAGAAGGACCTCGAGGTCCGCGGCGGCTTCGAGGCCGAGTGGCACGAGTACGACAACCTCGACCTGCGCGCGCTCGACGAGAGCAGCGACCAGGCCGTGCTCGACTCCGATGACCGCAACAGCTTCGCCTTCACCGGTGTGCGGCTCGAGCTCGGCTACAAGGTCGACAACAAGACCCGCCTCGTCGTCGGCGCCAGCCACCGCGGCCTCTGGGGCAACGACCAGATCGGCAACGTCAACCAGTTCGGCGGGCTGCTCTACTTCACGAGCCTCTACGTCGACTACGCCCCCGGCGGCCTCAAGAAGGGCGCCGTGAACATCCGGGTCGGCCGCGAGTACTTCCAGATCGGCGGTCTGGGAGGCGCCCGCGACTACGTGCTGGCCGACGTTCTCGATCAGATCCGCGTGACCATCAAGACCGGCGACGCGGGCCGCTTCGAGCTCATCCCGGCGACGGTCGTGGGCTCGTCCTCCGAGAACGACAACGCCAACTTCGTCAGCTTCATCGGCCAGAACACGACCCAGACCTTCGGCTTCCGCGGCGACCACATGACGCGGCGCCACGGCGCGCTCTACATCTTCGACGGTGTCGAGGGCCTCGACGCCCGGGCCTACGCCTTCTACACCGACGTGGGCGCCCTGGGCACGGGCTCCGACATCTCGGACGAGGGGCTGCTCGGCAACTTCTCCGACAACGACTGGGTCGCCAACTACGGCCTGCGCGCCAGCTACACCATCGCCGACGTGGTCACCCCCTTCGTCTCCTACGACATCAGCCGCGGCATCGACCGCAAGGCGCTGGTGGCCGAGGACGTCGACACGGCCGGTGCCGCCATCATGGCCGGCGTCGTGGTCGACACCCGCGAAGACGGCCCCAAGTCGAACGGCGCGGGCCTCACCGCCGAGGCCAGCTTCTTCCGGGCCGACGGCGCCGCCTACGACAAAGACAACGCCATGCAGACCAGCCACGGCTACGTCGGCATGAAGGCCCGCCAGTCGGGCGGCGCCATCGCCGACCGCTTCATGGGCTGGCACCCGAGCGCCTACGTCGGCATGTTCGGCATCTCCGACAACCCGAACGACATCTCGCGCAAGGCCGGCACCCAGGTCATCCACGCCGGCGTCGGCTACCAGCTGCCCTTCGGCCTCGGCATGGGCGCCCAGTGGTGGATGTTCAGCGACACTGGCGCGACCGACTTCAACCTCGCCAACCTCGCCAACATCGACCCGCCCTACGGCTACTCCCGCGAGGAGTTCGCCGCCCAGGAGCGCGCGGGCAAGGCGCTGGGCCAGGAGCTCGACGTCAACATCTGGGGCGCCCTCACCGAGCACCTCTCGGCCTACGGCACGGGCGCCGTGTTCCTGCCGGGCGAGTTCTACGCCACCGACATCAGCCGCATCGCCGGTGACGCCCTCGGTGGCCAGGAGCGGGCCTGGACCTTCCACGCCGGCACCAAGATGAGGTTCTGATGAACCGCACGCTGCCCCTCTTGATCGGCCTCCTCGCAGGCTGCAACGCGGACCCGGGCGAGGCCGACCAGCAGGTCGGCTACCGCGCGGGCACCGACGGTGCGACCAGCGGCGAGCGCGGCAACGTCAAGATCTCGGAGGTGCTCTGGACGGGCAGCGCCAGCGCCCGCGGTGAGCGCGACCCGTCCGACGTCTTCGTCGAGCTGCGCAACGAGGGCGCCTTCCCGATCAACGTCTCGGGCTGGCACCTCATCCTCGAGGGCGCCGCCACCCAGACCTGGCGCTTCCCCGAGAGCGACCTCGTCATCCCCGTCGGCAAACACGTCTTCTTCGCCGCCAAGGACGACGGCTGCTTCCCGAGCCCCGACGGCATCATCGAGGGCCTCGCCTTCCCCGACGGCGACGCCTTCCGGCTGACCCTCAAGGACGCCGACGAGCGGCTCATGGAGCCCGTCGGCGACCGCGAGATGCCCCCGATGGCCGGCACCTGGGACACCGTGCGGGTCCGCTCGATGGAGCGCATCGAGATCATGTTCGGCGGCTACGGCAGATCGGAAGAGCGTCGTGTAGGGAAAGAGTGTCTTAAGACGTGTAGATCTCGGTGGTCG